>JANQGV010000317.1 GCA_028282925.1 Thermodesulfobacteriota bacterium | reverse complement strand
GTCCATGGCAAGTCTCCTTTTTGTTGGTTTTGTTTGGGCAAAAAATAAATACCATAGAAATTGAGACTTGCCTTTTATTTTTTAGCATAAGGCCTCAGGCCGCTTTCATAGCGGCGGCGGCACCCCGAGTGACAGCCGATGCAGGCCTGGGGCCGCTTACCGCCTGTTTACCTGAAAAAAGGAATCAGTTCCCAGATAACCATCCTGCCCGGCGCGCTCTGGTAGTGGACCGACGTATAGGTTTCCCCCACGTCTTCCACATCGCAGCCATACTGCATGTGCGCTATCCGGGCCTTCAGCAACGCATTGGGGTCGTTGATGCTGATGCTTTTCGTACCGACCACACTGATCGCCTTCAGTTTTTTCGAGCCCCACACGGCCCCAAACCCGCCCTGGCCGGAACCATTGCCGGCATCATGTATCAAGCCGGCAAAGCGGCACAGGTTTTCACCGGCGGGCCCGATGGCCAGCACGGCCGGGCGCTGGGTGGTACGCGCATCGCTTGCGGTATCGGGGCTATACCAGTCTTCGTGCTCATTGCTGCCGGAAACATGCTCCCAGATTGACTGCTGACACTTTCGCGTATCAGTACCCCACAGCGACAGGTCGCTGCAGTCCCGGATATCGATCCACACCGGTACGTCTGCCGCGCCTTCGATAACGACCCCGTCCCAACCGGCAAACTTCAGCATGGCTGAAAATCGTCCGCCGAAATTGCTCCTGGTATACCATTCGACCGGGTATGACTGCACCCCGATGCCCTGCACTTCGGTGCGTGACGAGCATCCCGGGGTGAGTGTGCCGGACAGCGGCGAGGTCATCACCGTGACGACATTGCCGGGATCAAAACCGTTTATGGTTTTGTCCGCAACCAGATCAAAAAATATCGCCGACCCCATGCCGTGTCCACCTCCCCAGTCGGCATAATCGGCGGTATTCATTGTTGAAACGTTTTTGCCGGTAAGGTTAATTCTGAGAATCTTGGCTGTGTATCCATCCATATTTCAAACCCCCGTTCTGAAAAGTGTTGGACGTGTCTCCTTCAGTAAATATCCCCCTTAGAGCGGGAGGTATTAGGCAGCCCCCATAGGGACTAACTTCAATGCAGCGTTGATTACTAAAACGTATTTACCCTTCATTAGTTACGGGCTTTATTAATCCCATTGCAACGCAGCCGAGTGCAGCGATTTCAGGAGGAAACAAGGGTCGACATGTTTGAGCCCCGTTCTTCCGGGGCGAGTTTGTTGACCCGCCGACTGTAATCGTGCCGCGAGGGCATCCCGCTCGCCTTTGGCGGGACAAGTTGCAGGGCGCCCTTTCTTTTGCCTCCTTTTCTTTGGGGCGAACAAAGAAAAGGAGGAGAAGACGCGTAGCGTCTTATAAAAATATTCTTCCCGAATCGGTCAAACCTCTCATAGCCCACCGTCAGAGACAGTGAATACATTTAAATTCAAAACCTGGGAAAACCCAGTTTTTGCCACTGCCGGTCCCGCAGGTTGACCTCATAGCTGTCTTCGGAATCCTGATCCGGGATGACCCGGGTGAATATAAGAGCCCCCATCGGGCATACCTCGAGGCAGGCCTTCTTGCCCTCCGGACCGCCCTCCTCATCCCAGTGCGGCGTATGGGAACACAAATCGCATTTTTGCGAATGCTCCCCTACTGCGTTCCAGATGGCTCTGCCCGGCGTATACGGGCAGGCATTGACACAGCTCTTGCACCCGATGCATTTCGAACTGTCCACCGTGGTTACCTCGCCGTACTCGGCATCAGCCTGCAGCGCACCCACCGGGCAAGCCGCAACGCAGGCCGGATCTACGCATTGACGGCATTGCACCACGGTTACATCGTCCGGATATTTCCCGTAGGGGTTTTGCAGCACCTGTATCCGCGACAACGACAGGTTTTGCGCGCCCTCATGGGCCAGAGAGCAGGCCAGCATGCACGACACGCATCCCTGGCATTTTTTCATGTCCACCAGCAAAAAGCCCCAGGTTGCCTCCTCTTTCCCGATCGATCCCGTGTCGCACCCGTAAAAGCACACCCCCACCACCGCCATGCCCGAGAGCTTTACAAAATCGCGGCGTGAAATGGTAAGCACGCCCTTCCCGATCCCGCCTTTTTGTTTGTGCATACAATCCCTCCTTTTTCCGGCAATAAAAAAAGGGCCTGCCAAAACAGCATCCCTTTATCCGTTCCCCTGGTGTGGGCATATATAACTATGTCCCATAAGAAATCCGCCCCCGCAGACTATATTTCTAGTGTCAAAAATTTAGATTCCTAACAAGTTCTTTTTCCGCATCTCTGCCAACAATTTCTTTTAATGACCACTGCCTGCTGTTATTTTGAGCTAAAGTATGATATTCTCATTACTTGCAATCAATCGAAACAGGAACAACACACCATGATTACTCTACTTGATTACGGAGCCGGCAACGTCAGAAGCGTTATAAATGCCATCGAGCGCGCCGGTGAAACCGTAAAAAGCGTTTCACACTACAAAGATATTACTGCGGCGGAAAAACTGGTGTTTCCGGGCGTCGGCAATTTCGGCAGTATGATGCGCATTCTGCGCGAAAAAAAGTACCTGGATGCCCTGCAGGACTACCTGCGCTCGGGCCGCCCCTTCCTGGGTATCTGCCTTGGGCTGCACGCTCTGTTCGACCGCAGCGAAGAGGCCCCCGACGAACAGGGGCTGGGCTTCATCCCCGGCACGGTCAAACGATTTGACATTGACCTGGCGGTTCCCCACATCGGCTGGAACGGCATCAGCATCCAGAAGCCTTGCGGGCTGTTCGGCGGCCTGAGCGGACAGGAAAATTTTTATTTTGTACACTCCTATCATGTGGTGCCCGACGACAGCAGCGCCGTTCTGACCACCACCGACTACGGCCAAAAGTTTGTCAGCAGCATTCAAATAGACAATGTGACCGCTATGCAGTTTCACCCTGAAAAAAGCGGTGCGGCCGGGTTGCGCATTATTGAAAATTTCATTAGCGAAAGCGCTTCTAAGGAAACGCCGGTGACCACAGACGTGACCACCATCCTGGCAAAGCGTATTATCGCCTGCCTGGATGTGCGTACCAACGACCAGGGCGACCTGGTGGTTACCAAGGGCGACCAGTACGATGTGCGCGAAGAGGGGGCCGTGAGAAACCTGGGTAAACCCGTGGAGCTGGCCCGGCGCTACTACGAGGAAGGGGCTGATGAAATCACCTTTCTGAACATTACCGGCTTCAGGGACTTTCCCCTGGAGGACATGCCCATGCTGGAAGTGCTGAAGCAGACCTCCCGGCATGTGTTCGTGCCATTGACCATCGGAGGCGGCATTCGCGACTATACCGACGAAAACGGCAAGGAGTATACCGCCCTTGAAGTTGCCGCCGAGTACTTCCGGTCCGGGGCCGACAAAATTTCCATCGGGAGCGACGCGGTGCTGATCGTAGAGGACTATCTGAAGACACAACAGAAAACCGGCACCAGCTCCATCGAACAGATATCCCGCGTCTACGGCAACCAGGCCGTTGTGGTTTCCATAGACCCGCGCCGGGTATACGTGAAATCATCCGGCGATGTTCCGCACCATGTCATCAAAACCGACATACCGGGGCCGAACGGTGAAGAGTACTGCTGGTACCAGTGCACCATTAAGGGCGGTCGTGAAGGCCGCGACGTTGACGCCGTGACCCTGGCTCAGGTATGCGAAAAGCTCGGCACGGGCGAAATACTGCTCAACTGTATCGACCGCGACGGCACCAACTCCGGCTTCGACATCGAGCTGATCCGGGCCGTTAAGAGTGTTGTTTCCATTCCGGTAATCGCTTCCAGCGGCGCCGGTTGTGTTGAGCACTTCGAAGAAGTTTTTGCCCGTACCAAGGCCGAGTCGGCCCTGGCCGCCGGCATCTTCCACCGCCGCGAGGTGCCCATCGATGCCGTGAAGCAGCACCTTTCCGACAAGGTGGAGATCAGGCCTTCGGCCTAAACGGACGCCGACAGCCCCTGATGCCTGTCGGCATTATACGCTGCAACAATAATCCACCTGCAGAACTGAAGGCATTAGATAGCCCCTCATCAGGGGGTATGCTAAAAATCATAACTCCACTGCGTGCAGCATTGCTTATCAAAAGCATCACCTTTGATTAGTTACGGGCTTTCTTAATTCCCGTTGCAACGCAGCCGAGTGCAACGATTTCTGGCGGAGACAAGGGTCGACATGTTTGAGCCCCGTCTTTCAGGGGCGAGTTTGTTGACCCGCCGACTGAAATCGTGCCGCGAGGGTATCCCGTCTGACAAGGCGGGACAAGTTGCAGGGCGCCTTTTCTTTTGCCTACTTTTCTTTGGAGCGAGCAAAGAAAAGTGGGAGAAGACGCGTAGCGTCTTATGAATGAATTTTTTCCTGTTCTATGGATTCTTTCCAGAACTACCGCATTGACTGTGTGTTTATTTTTAGTATTAAAAAAGCGGTTAGAATATCTCTTCTAACCGCTTTTTTTTAAATCAATGCTGCTGACTTTAAGGTGAAAGGGCAGCTATAACCTCTTCCGCATCCATTACCTCGCCGAACCCGGACCCAAAAACAGACAGAGAAGCCTGGTGGCCATCTTCTGTATAGGTGGCGGTGGCATCGCTGACCATTACAACATCATACCCGTAGCCCACGCCCTCACGGCCCGTTGTTTCAACACAAAAGTTGGTGGCGACCCCGGTCATGAAAAGTGTTTTCACTCCCAGGTTACGCAACTGTCGGTCGAGGGGGGTTTGAAAAAACCCACCATATGCCTTTTTCATAACGAGCCTGCTTCCCGGCTGCGGCTTCAGCTCATCAATTATTTGTGCGCCCCAGGAGCCTTCCACCAGGGCCCCGGCTTTCTGGGCCGCTCCCCGCATCTTTTTCAGGGGAATAGCCACATCGGAGTAATCGGCCTGCCAGGCCGTATAGATATACACCACCGGCCTGCTTTCCCGGTGAAAAAAGTCGGCCAGCTTTTTGATGTTCGGCACCGGTTTCCACAGCAGGTCGAACGTATCATCAGGCACCCCGATCTCTTTTGAGAAGGTGGGTACAAACCCCTTTGTATGCAAAAAGTCATTTTGCATGTCGACAATTATCAGTGCAGAATGGTTAAAATCCATATGAGCCGTCTGTTTTTTTTACTGTTTCCCTAAGACAGTACTACATAAAAGAGTCCTGATGGCAACAAAAAATCATATCTAAAAAAAGCCCGTCTTGAAAGACGGGCTTTTACTGTCATACACCAGGAGGCTGGTGGAAAATGTTCAGATACAAGGCGCGCGACTTCCTGAGGAACGAGGCGTACTCAGTTGTACGTCGCAGTGACGAAGGATGAGCGCAACGCAGGAGATGGGCGTTTTCCGCCAGCCTCGGCTAATTTCCGTAAATCAACCGCGGCGTGGCGCTCACCGGGCCGTGCTGCGTGGTTTTACCGTTCACGTCCACATCTTCCAGCTTGTAAAAATAGGTTGTCCGGTTGCGCAGCCCGGAGTCTGTATAGGAATACGCAGCTCCCAGGCCGGTTCCGACCTTGGAGGGAATAACATCTTTATTGATTCTGACATAAGGCCCTGCGGCCGACCCGGCGCGGTAGAGGTTAAATCCGAAATTGTCTTCCTCGCTGCCGGTCTCCCATGCAATGGTAACCGACCTGCTTGCCGGTGTGACCTTCAACGAAGCCAGCAGTATGGCGGTGTTGTCCAGGGTTACGGGCCCGCCGTCGTCGGTAATGCTGCCGTTTGCACTCAAATCGTCGTCGCCCCGGCCGCCGTCAACAAAGTGCAGCGTAACCGTGGTGCCGCTCATCTCGGCGCCGGTGCCGGTGCTTCCGTCGAAGTAAAACTCATACCAGTGGTCCGAGGTATCGGAGCTTGTGGGTCCGTATTTATAAAACCGGCTCACGGCCGTGGGCAGCACCATTTGCAGGTCAACGCTTCCCCCGGGGGTAACGCCGGTCAGGGTAAACGAGAAAAAGCCGTAGTCGAAATAAAGGCCGTATGGTGCATCTCCCGGCGAGGGGTTGGGCACTGCCTGAACATTTTTCAGGGCGGTTGAGGCCGGTGCAATCAGGGTCACGTAGCCGTTGCCGCTGTGTGTTTTCAAGGATGAAACATGACTTTGCAGATAGTCGGCCGTGCCGTCGTTGTTGCCGTCGAATGCCGTGTCGGTGCCGCTGAAGCCCTGCTCTTCAATATCATCAACGCCGTCGCCGTCGTTATCGGGGTTCACGCAGGCTCCCCCGACACAGTCCTGCCCGGCCGGGCACACATTACCGCACCCGCCGCAATTCATGGGGTCGATGTCAAAATCAAGCAGGCTGCTGCCCTCCCACTGGCCCGTTGCATTGTCGCAGGGATTTACCGGCTCGCAGCAGCTGTCGATATTCATAAGCGTATCCATGAGCGCGCTGGGATCAACAACACCAGATGGGGGTTCCAAAAACATTTTCATCATTGGAATAGCATCGTAGGAGTTCATACACTCTCCCCATTCAGGTGTTGCACCGGAGTCGTCACAGGCCTGCAGGCCGAAGCCGATCCCGGCTCCGTTTCCGCCCAGCTGGCAGGGCGTGCTGTCGCAGGTTCTGAAACACTCGCCCCAGTACCCGTTACAGCAGGTTTGGATACCCGTGCCCGGAGTCATCACCAACGAGCTTATATCGGTGCCTGCCAGCGGGGTGGTACCGCCGCAGGGCGACGGTGCAGCACAATTGCGGACACCCAGCGCTCCCGTCATATTGGTCATACCGCCCGACATCCCGCCGAGAAAACTGACCGTACAGCGCTCACGGCCCGGTTGCTCCGGAACGCATTTTCCCAGCCAGCAGATTGTACCTGCCGGGCAGGCCTCGTTGCAGGAGCCGCAACTGTTGTCATCAAACAGGAAGGCCTCTATCAACGACATAAATTTCGAATAATCAACACCACCACCAAGGAGATCTCCCAGCGGGCAATCGGTAGCCGGATCGTCGGTGCAGGATATTTTCGTGCCGCAGGCATCGAACATACACGGCTGCTCGCACTCATCCCATGCCCACGCGCCGCTGCTGTTGTCGCACTGCCGCATGCCGAACATACTGGTCAGGGATGCTCCGTCGCACATACACATGCCCCCTATCTCACCCCATGTACCCGGGGGCAGCGTCCCGCCACCTCCCAACAGATTCAGTATATCGGCATACGAACCGGGATTACAGGTTTGAAGTCCAAGCCCCGAACCGCACGGCGTCTTATATCCCGAAAGCCGGTAAAGACCGCCCGTGGTCATCTCCGGAGTACACGCATCTCCCCCGGTACCGTCGTCGCTGCACACCCCGCCGCTGCATATTTGCCACGGTTCGCACGCATTGCCGCAGGCTCCGCAGTTTTCCGGATCGATATCAAGGGGGTCCGACGAAAGGCCGGGAAATATTGACGACAGCATGCCGGCATACCCGAACGGGCACAACTCAAGCAGTACCATTTGGTCCGACATCGGGTCCGTGCCGGGAGGCAGGGGAATCATACTCATGCCGCAGGGGCTCGGGCAGGGCAGTTTGCAGTCGCTCCACTGCCAGACTCCGCCCCCCGTATCTTCGCACTCCTGCATGCACATTGAAGAACCGGAGGAGGGATCCACCTTCACACAGTCCGTCCATTCTCCGCCGAACTCCATTTTTACCACCATTTCAGTGGTATTATCAAAGCCGCAGGGCACCTCGGCCGGGCTGCACATCTGATAACTTCCGGGGGTAATCTGCCCCAGAACAGAAGAGGACTGCGCTGCCAGGACCAGCACACAGGCAAACACTGCTGTTGTTATAAAGCGAAAAGATAATCGTTTCATATAGTTTCCTTTCAAGATCGGTATATGGAAAAAGAGATATGGGTTACCCGACTCGACGCTTGAGCACGTATACCCTTGGCGAGGGTACCCGACAAATAGTAAAGGGGATATTAATGAATCAAAAAAAAGCCCCTAAATTGACTTCCTTAATTTTAATAATATTATAAATAGGAAAAAATATCAATAACTTTCTATAAAAACGTATAAATCCGTCTTAACAGTTCAAAATCTCTTATATTCCGGGCCCGTTTAAAAGCAACACAGATATTTCCGATCTGTAAAGAAACCATCTCAACTTCCGCCGCCCCCCCCCAGGAAAATAGCCGTAATAAGCCTGCATTATTGCTTTGACATCCCGAGCACATCTGTTTTATAAGGCCGGATATACGTGAGTGAGCGGCTGGCGCCGTATGACCCATTACTATTCCAGAGGTCTCAACCCGGCACAAGTCATCCACAAATCAAACGGTAAAAGAACACAGATGACGCAAACACGCTATGACAGAAAAGGGTGGCCCCGTGCTGCGTGGTTTGCCGCAGGTGGAGTACCGATATTCACGGTTACTGCCGCTTGGTTCATACATCGCTGGGTGAAGCTGGACGACAGCCTGCCCTATTTCCTGGGCGCGGTGGGCAACCTCTGTGCTCTCATCGGGCTCCCCATTCTGATTGCCCTGGTTGTTATCGGCACACGCTTTTTCCCGGCGGAGCGAGTCTTCGGACTCGACCGCATGCTCAGGCTGCATAAAAACCTGGGGACCGTTGCGGTGGCTCTCTTCAGCGTCCACGCGGTGCTGCGCTTCCTGAAAGCCTCACTGAAGCTTGATTACCAGTGGCAGTGGCAAATGTTTTTCAGCTTAGAAACAGGCGATGCCACAGCCTGGGGCATGAACCTGGCCCGCCTGGGTCTTGTGGGTTTACTCGTTTCCGGCGGGCTTGCACGGCTGGGCGATTTTCAAGTGCTTTCATTCAAGACCTGGAAGCCTGCACATCTGGCCGTGTATATAGCCGTTGCCGCAGGGCTGGTTCACGCCCGCATCGTGGGCGACGACATTATCAAATCACCCTATAATGGCGTCTGGTATGCAGCCGTTGCAGCTTTTGTTGTACTGTGTGTCTACCGGCTGCGCTATGTGGCACGGCGCAACCGACAATGCGTGACGACCTTAAGAGAACAGAGACCAGATGCCCACAATGTACACACCTGCTTTTTCGAAAACGATATCATCCCGGAACGGCGCGCCGGTCAATTTTGCCTGCTGCGTTTCAAAAGCGGGGGAGCCTGGAGCGAACCCCGCCCTTTCACCATTTCAGCCGGAGCCCGGACAGACACCCCCTCTGTAACCGTTAAAAAAATCGGCCGCTTTACCACCGAACTGGACGGCCTCCAGGCCGGCACCCCGCTGCTGTGTGAAGGCCCTTACGGAGTTTTTTACCCGGATTTTACAAATGAAAAAAATATTGTTATGCTTGCCGGGGGCATCGGCGTGACCCCCTTTCTGAGCATGATCCGCACCGCCGTTGAGGACGACTTTGCCGGCCGTCTGACTCTATTATGGAACAACAAAACCTGTGCCGACATTATTACACAGGCCGAGCTGACCGACAGTGCAGCCAACGGCCGATTAAAACTTGTTCACGTTATCAGTCGGGAGCAACCGCCGCCGCAAACAGCCGGATCCGGCGTATACTACGAACATGGTCACATCAGATCCGAGCTGCTGCAACGGCACGTCGTCCCCACCGGCGCTTCATTCTATCTGTGCGGACCGCAAGGCATGCAGCACAGCGTTTTAAAGGAACTGCGTTCGGCCTTTAACATATCTCCGCGACAGGTCCACCGGGAACTGTTTTTTTGGTGATAATACTTGCTTGAGTGCAACAGCACGAAAGGAGGACTTTGGCATGGTAAAAAGCAATCGTATCGAAAAACAACGGGGTTTCGCCTGCATTATTTTCATCCTGGCAACAGTAGCTTTCTGCGGGTGCAACGGAGGTATCGAAAAACCCTGGACCCTCACCGCAACGCTCGTTGCCGGGGGGTTTACCAGCCCCACCTCTCTTGCGGTACCCCCTGACGGCTCCGGCAGACTTTTCGTCACCGAGCAGACGGGCGCGGTTAAAATAATCGATCCCTCCGGTGCGGTTCTGTCCGAGCCCTTTATCGATATCAGCGGAAGTCTTGCACAGCTTGCGCAATCTTATGATGAAAGCGGCCTGCTGGGCATGGCCTTTGATCCCGCATTCAACCAAAACGGGCGCTTCTATCTCTTCTACACCGCCCCGCCCGGTTCTGAAACACCCGATGGCTATCATTCAACTATTCGGATTTCCGAATTCACCGTTGCCGCAGGTTCTCAGGACCGGGCCGACGGCTCCAGTGAAATTGTGCTGCTTGAAGTGCCCAACCCCCAGTCAAACCACAACGGGGGCCAGCTTGCATTCGGTCCCGACGGCTACCTCTACATCGGCATCGGCGATGGGGGCAATGCAAATGATGTGGGGCCGGGGCATACCGAGACCATCGGCAACGCCCAGGACCTGACAAACCTTCTTGGGAAAATCCTGCGGCTTGACGTGTCGGAGCCGGGTAAAGCCGTCACCCCCGAAACAAACCCTTTCGCCTCAGACCCTTCAGCGCGCCCGGAGATTTACGCCTACGGCCTGCGCAACCCCTGGCGTTTCTCCTTTGACCGTGGCGGCACAAACCAGCTCTTTTGCGGCGATGTGGGCCAGAACCTGTTCGAGGAAATAAGTATTGTCACGCCGGGCGGCAACTACGGCTGGAACATCCGGGAAGGCTTCTCCTGTTTCAACCCTGAAAACGCAACCGACCCGCCGGACACCTGCGAGAGCACGGGATACCTTGGCGAGCCGCTTATCGACCCCATTCTTGCCTACCCCCACCCCAACGGTGACGCTGAAATTGCCGGAAGGTCCGTTACCGGCGGCTATGTGTACCGCGGAACGGCCCTGCCGCAACTCAGCGAATCCTATGTGTTCGGCGACTGGGCCACAAGTTTCTCACAGCCTTCGGGTTTTGTTCTTGTTGCTGAGCAAACAGCAGATGAAACATGGTCTGTTGCAACGGCCTCGCTACACGACACCCTGGGAAGAGATCTCCGGCTTTTTTTGCTGAGCTTCGGCGAAGATGAAAGCGGCGAGATCTACCTCCTCACCAGCCGCAGCCTTGGCCCCTCCGGACCGGCTGGTGAAGTCTATAAAATAACGGGTGCGCTAAAAAACAATCCATAATGCAGCATCACGAGAAAACACATCATGGTTTTTTCTTACCATGAATACCCCCGAGCTGATGTATCCTTTTTTCCGGGAACAGAACATGGGGGACCCCTTCCCGGAGATTTTTGCAGGCAAAAGCCCTAAAAATAATACAAAAGCTCAAGCTGCACATAATCGTCATTGCGATAATCGTGCAGCCCTTCTGTTTTGGTTGAATCCAGGACAAGGTAGGCATTGACGTTGATTTTCCAGTGGGAGGTAATTCTTCTGCTTGCTTCAAGGGTGAAGATCGTGCCTGAATTGTTCATGTCCTGAATAATACCCATCAGCGCTTCGGTGCTTGCAGAATCATTAAATGCCAGCCGGGCGCCGGCCATCAGATCATTGTCGAATCCGGTAGTGCACTTACTGCCCCTTTCATCATAGGCCCACTCTCCGATCAGGCCAAAGTCAAGTCCAGTTGCCGCCACATTAACAAAAGTATATTCAAACCCACCGGTACAGGCGAAAAAGCTTTCGTCCTGTCCGCTTCTGTGCAGCGCTTCGAGCTTGTAAAGCCAGTTGCCCGATACTCTTTGGACATCGAGTCCGGTCTGATGGATCTGTTCGTAATATGGTTCCAGGAACAGACCCGGTTTTGCGGAAGTACGCTTCAAACGAAAGGTGGGTTCCCTGCCGGTTCCGGCGAAATGATACATTCCAAAATCCCAATCACCCAGGGTGTGACTGTACCGTGCAGCCAAATCCAGATGTTTTTTTGAACCACTTTCATACGTTGCGCCATCTGCGTCGACTACCAGCCTGGTACGCAGACGGCCTCTTCGCCCCGGAAAGGTGCGTTCACGAAAAGAGGGCAAAACAAACAGGTCGACAACCCCCCATCGGCGCACAAGGGAAAGGTGTACCATGGGCTGGCCCAGCTTTTCCTCTCCGTCAATGTCTTCTATCAGGTCTGTCTGATTAATAATATCCACCAGGTGAAAAAATTCGGTAACCCCCCAGAAAACCTTGCCGACGCCGATACGCAACTCCCAGGTATCATGAACCCACAGAAAATTCAGTTCCCGGATATCAAAATTGCTTCGCTCCGCATCAGCATTGTCTATCCGTAAAAAGGGGGTCAGGATGAAACTGGAGCCGCTTTCCCATTCGTGATACAGTTCAGGCTGGAGAGCTAAAGAGAGGCTGCTGCGCTGCTGCCGCGAGAAAAGCGCCCTGTTGAAAAAAACTTTTCCTTCCGATTGTATGTACCCGGTCAGTTCAAAAGCAAAAAGTCCGGAAGGCAGAACCGCAAGCAGAATGATCTCCGTAAGAACAGCATAAAAAAACACACGTATGTTTTTAACTGCTGATTTTGCAAGCGAATGAAGCAGAGCGCCCACGGCTTGTTCCTTATCGCATTCGTTTCAGGCTGTTTTTATTAAAGTCCGTTGGTTTAAGCCCGGTGCGAAATCTATAATTTGAATATTCCAGGCGGGTGCTTTTTCCGTTCTGGTGGTTGACCATCAGAAGCTTGTCCGCGCGCCAGTACCTGTCCAGGTACTTCCTGTAACCGGAGAAAGTGAGAGTCTTCAGGTGTGACAGTTTTTTGTCGAAATACTCGATTTTCAGAGTACGATACTCTTGCTTATCTATCCAGTAAACCTGCCGGGTATATCCCGAGTTTTTTTTATCCACTGGATAATAATCGACGACAAAACAGTCTTGCTCCCCGTATACCTCATCGCGAAGCCATTTGTAGGTGTACTTTTCAATTTCCTGACTTGAAATGTCTTCGTATGCAAATTCACTACCCATAAAAGAGCCGGATTTATTCCTGGAACTGATCCTTTTTACCCTTTTTAACGCCGGCATATACAGCCACTGATCATCATCGCCGACTTTGTGGGTGTAGTTCAGGAAGGCCGTTCCCTTAACGTCCCTGGGATTGTCGAATACCGTCAGACTCTTGTCGCCGTCATTCTGAACTTCAAGGACTTTTGAGCGGATTATACGATTGCTCTCCTTGCCGTGTCTGTTCCTGAGGACCATGAGCATGTCCGACGTGTAATCCAGAAACCCCGTGTCACGGCGGTCGGCCTCTCTGACGATTTCAAGACCTTTTTCTTCAGGGGTTTCGCCTGCCATACTGTTTAACGGCAGCAGCAGCGCTGTTATCAAAAAGACTCCAAGTATAATTTTTATTTGTTTCATCATCAGCCTCCTATAACATGTTTTGGCAGAAAAATTTTTTCGCATTGCATACACGGCGTCTAGTGCTTGCCGGACACCGGCATCTCCCACACATGCGGAGTCTTCAACGGTTCCGGCATCCGTCTCTTTAATCAAGGTTTACGGTCAATCTTCATGAGCAGGGGCGGCAAAAACAGAAAGTCCATTATCAGTGCTATGGCTATGGTTATGGCTGAAAGCAAGCCCATTTCAAAATTCATTTTGAAACCGGACTGCGTTAAAATCAGAAAACCGAAAACCAGCGATACGGTCGTGACCAGCATGGCGGTACCCACCGTATTGAATGAATATTTTACTGCTTCGGCGGAGCTCAGCCCGAGTTCTTTACGGGCACGGGTATACTTGAGCATGAAATGTATAGTGTCATCCACAACGATTCCCAGTGTCATGGCAACCACAATGGACAGGCCCAAGCCCACCTGAGAGTACAAATACCCCCATAGCCCGAAGCCCATCAGGGCCGGAGAGAGGTTGGGAATGATACTCAGAAAACCAAGCCTGAAACTCCGCACGACAAATACCAGTAGAATCGAAATCAGAAGCAGCGCAAGAAGAGAAGCCCCCAGCATGCTGTTGATATTGCGCTCGGAAATATGCGCCCACATGACCGATACTCCGGAGCCGCAGGTAAACATCTCAGGAGCGTGTTCTTTCAGCCAGTTGCGCGCCTTTGTATCCATGTCCCGCAGTTCTCTGGTGGTTGTTTCCTTGAAGGTTACTATCATCCGGGTTGCCGATTTGTCTATATCTATAACACTGTTTAAGTCAAGGCCGAATGGAAGCGACATCTCATACAGCAGCAGATACTGTGCGGCCAGGTTCCGCCGGTCGGGAATGCGATAGTACGTTTTATTGTCGCCATGCATGTTCTTGTTCAGACGCTTGAATACATTGGTGATTGACGACACATGGACGACACCGGGCTGCTCCTGGTACCATTTTGTGAAAGCTTCCACGTTATTCAGATATTCCGGTTTGTTGATGCCGCCTGTTTCCCCTGTCTCCAGTGAATATTCAATGAGATCCATTCCCCGCAGATTTTCTTTTGAAAAATCGGCGGCCTTGCGGATGTCGTAGCGTTCGTCAAAATACTGGACCCAGTCATCATTCAATTCTATCTTTAAAATTCCGGAGATCATGACAAGCAAAAAAAGCAATGCTCCCCAGAAGAGTGGTTTGCGCCTTTTGATGACAAAATTTGCCAGCCCGTCCAGCGATTTTGACGAGGTGTGCTTCAGACCAGTTTTTTGTCCGGCGTGGACCGGTATCACTGCCAGCAGGGCGGGCATTCCGGTGACGGACAATACAAAGGCCGCCATGACTCCCAGCGCAACCATATTGCCGAGGTCCCGAAACGGCGGCGCATCGGAAAAGTTCATGGTCAGAAAACCGATTGCCGTGGTTGCGCTGGTATAAAAGATGGGTTTTAGGTTTACCCTCAGGGATTCTGCAATGGCGTCATGCTTGCTTTTACCGTTGCGCATTTCATAAAACATGGTTGCCAGCACGTGGACACTGTCTGCAACCGCCAGCAGAAGAATAATTGTGGGAGCATTGTTTGAGGCCAGATTGAACGATAAACCGAGCCATCCGGCTAAGCCCATTCCTGTTATCATCGAGATCGAAATAACAACCAGTGTCGCGAATGTTCCTGCAAATGACCGGAGCATACAGCCGATGATAACCAAGATTATTACCAGCATGGCCGGAACAAGGGTCATTACGTCGTCCATGGAGGCTTCGCCGAACGCATTGTCATACATGGTTGCTCCGGAAAGATAAATATCCATGCCGGGATATTTTTTTTGATATTCCTGTTGCATTGTGCGTGCGAAACGTGCCACTTCCGGTACTTCGTCCATTGATTTCTGGGGCAAAAGCACGGTTACGTTTATCGCAGCAACATGCCCCGAGGGAGATACCAGGTTGGATTTTAGTGAAGGTTCATGTAGTGCAATCCGTTTTTTCTCGGTGAGTTCACGATCGGACAACTGGTTTGCATCACTGACCAGGTCTTTCACTATGAGTTCATCCTCTTCCACCCGGGTATGCTGAAAGTTGGTAATGGAATCGACACGGCTGGAATAGGGAGTTGTCCACAATTTCTCGGTCATATCCTCAATCATTGCAAGGGTTCTGCGCGTAAAGACATCACCGTCGCCGGGATCGATGATAAAAAGAACGTTATCTATCCTGCTGTAAGTATTTTCAAGGGCCTCAAAAGCCTGTCGCTGGGGATTTTCCTTGCTGAAAAAAATTCTGGAATCATTGTTGAGTTCCAGGCGGAACGTTCCAAAAGCGCATACCAGGGTCATGAGAACGGTAGCCGCAATCAGCCACCACCGGTTTGTGATGACCCATTTACTGAATGCTATTTCGAATGTGTGCATATCGTGTACGTGTCGTCCTTTCAGGTTAACGGTCTGGAAGTTTTTTTAAACCACGGCAAAAGGAGCTTTTGCCCGTTGGGGATACTTGCATACATATCTTTTACGTATAAAGTGTAGTATGTTTGTTTTTTTCATTTTTCATTTTAATGCCTGTAAAAAAATATCAATTTGCGTGCCCACCATCCGTTCCAGTGACAGCGGGGTGTCTTTCAGGATGCTTTTAAAAAACTGTTGCCGGTGGTTATAAATAAGACCGTCAATACTTGTTACAAGAAGGATACTCAACTCCAGGGGATCAAACTTTTTCGACAAACCCTGTTCCTCCAGGTAGTCTCCCACAGCATCATGCAGGGGTTTAAACGCCTCGATGATAAGTTGGTCAAACCGGGAAATGATCTGTTCTGAAATAGAAAGGGTTTGGTAGCTGATATCCAAAATGTTCATTTCCTGGGTGTGCTCCTGATAGAATCTGACATATGTCCTGAGGCCCGTTTCTATTCTTTTCTTTGACGACATGTTTCGGCTGTATTGTGTGTTGATAAAATCGACCAACTTACGTAAACATTCTTCATAAATATGAGCATAGATTTCCGCCTTGGATTTGAAATAGAAAAAGACGGCGCCGTTTGAAAGCCTGGATTCCCGGCATATGTCACGTATAGTGGTCTGTTCATACCCCTTCTTCAGAAACAGTTTCCTGGCGGCGCTGAGAATCTGGTTTATTCTTTTTTTGCGCTCCGATTCCTTGCGCTGTGCCAAAACGTTTTTAATGTCATCGTTCATATAAAGCCTGCTGAAGGTGTTACGTGTCATGCTGTTAAAATGTGCTGCTTGCCGGGGACGGAAGCTGTGCAACAACAAAGCAACAGAGTGCCACTCTTCAAAAGAGCACTACTCTTTAATACATCGCTGCTCTATTAATGTCAAGAACAATTTTATTTATATGGTCGAAGAACTCCTACGGCAAAGCCGGAACGGCTGGTGAAGTGTATAAAATTACGGGAGCAGTTAAAAACGATTTATGAGGCCGTAATCTGAAAAACAAAAGGGCAGCGGCCACTTCAGATCGCTGTCCTTCATGTTACATACAATGTTATTAAAACAGTGCGTTGATAACAGGAGTTTGTCGGAATACCTACTTAATGGGAGGCTGTTGGAGAATGTTCAGATGCAAGGCGCGCGATATCCTTTGGAATGAGGCGTACTTGTCTGTACGTCGCAGTGACAAAGGGTGAGCGCAACGCAGGAGATGGACGTTCTCCGGCAGCCTCTAGCTGGGAGAAAACCTATTCAGCTTCTTCTTTAAACTTTTCTTTGGGCACACCACATTTGGGACAATTTTCCGGCGGGGCATCTCCCCGGGAGGCATAACCACAAATTGTGCACTTCCATTTTTTCATACTACCTGTCCTCCTGAATGGCAAACTCAACTATTGGGTTTTTCAAAAAATCTCCACAGGGCCTTTCCACGGGCCAAGTCGCCTAAGCATACTAGCTGAAAACACCCGTTTGCACAACGGACAAAAACAGCTTTATTTTAAGGAGAACTAGGGAGGGACGATGATATTTAATCACTAATCAAGATGTGACACCTACCCCTCTTTACAACACCTTTGGAACCACGACTGGGAACGTAGGTGCGAATAAAGGTGTCAAAATGATGGTTAATAGTTGTTGTGGATATTTTTTTTTCGACAACGATTGGTTCTCTTTGAAAAGTTTTTAAAACTGAAGAAGGTATTATTTCAGGTTCATGCCATCGGTTTAAAAGGTAATCCCAAGCAAAGAGAGGCTCGTCTAACCGAGTAGACAATTTCCAATGAATTAACCAAAGTGTTTTAATATCTTCTAGGTAAGGATCAAGTGACTGTTCATTTCCAAACAAATTTTCGCCAAAATCGGTAACATGAAAGCCTGATTTGTTTTGGTTTTGAATTATGTCGGCCGCACTGCTCCAAAAGCGAATAGACTTCACCATATTCTTGCCAACACCTAGTATAACAATGGCACGATCTTCTTCAGAAAAAATTTTTGGATTCTCTTTTACCGCTAAAACAGCTTTAGGCAACCACGTATATCGGCACGTAAATGTTTCATGCCCTGAAATTCTGTATTTTGAGGAGCATTCTTGTTGCAATTCTTACCTCCATCTATTTCTGCATTTAACGTAAAAAAATCTATATAGTGAGTGATTTATAATCTTTTTCCCCATTAGAGTCTAACAAAAGGCAATTCCAGTGTCAACAACATCTAATTTCCTAAGTGATTGAAAAAAGATTGTTTTCTCATCAGCTACAACCTAACTTGAAAAACCTTTTATTCTTGCAAGCTATTAGTGCATTGATTGTTAAGAAGGAAAAAACATGTATATTATTAATAGTTTCTTCGAGACACTAATTTTTTTCGATGAAAGGGGTCAGGGAAAAATTATAAACAATAAAAAACAAAAATACTATCCGTAGAAATACAGATGGTTGCATATAAAATATTTCATTGACAAATTATTTCAATAGAACTACAATTTTTCTATGAAGGTTCACTTTTCATCAGAAGAGTGAACCTTTTTTATTTTGTGAAAACCTTCCGAACCTTTCAGAAACAGCCCCACAGCCTCTGTATTTCCAGTCAGAAACAAATCCATTCAAATATCAGCTTAAAATTATGTGTGAATATCTTCTATGTCTTCATCATGTTTGACTTGCACCCCTATGTTGTATAAGTTTCAGAATACCTGCCCCTTTCCCTTGTAAAACCTCAACTTTTTAAAACCACATTCCAATTCCTAAAAATATGAATATCCAAAAATGGTTCATCAAACTGATGAAAGGTGAACTAAAAACCAAGCAGCAGAAAAAGAAAAGCATTGCCTGGGTTATTGATGAAAACAAATACCTCAGTACAAAAGAAGTTGTTCACCTAAAAGCTTTTTGTCTGAAGACCAAAGAGCAGGGTTTTCAAAAGAACAAATTTTCTTTAGTAAGGAACTGGTTCATGAGACAGAGGGTAACGTCCGTTTAATATTTACTTTGGGAACTCTACAAAAAAACAAACCAAAAAAGCAGGGTGCCTTTTGTTTTCCTGGTGGGGCTGAGAGGGATCACCTCGCCTTGCGCGGACAAACTCATCCCCAGGCTTGAAAAGTATGTGTGCTTTTGTCGTTGAACTTTCTACTACGCTGAAGCTTCTCAGGCTAAGGAGCCTGCTCCTTTTTTTTGCGCCGTTGTTCCGAATAATACGGCTCGAGATGCGGTTCGAGCTGCTCGTTGAATATCTGGCCGGACAGATGCATAAGCGTGTTGTACATATCTTTGTCAATATGTTCCATCTGCATGGAAGCCAGGCAGGGGAACTGCATGCAGAGGAGACCGGCATTTGGAATGACTTCATCCACGTGTCGGCCGATTATCTTATTGACGGCGTGATGTGTCGAGCCACAGGCTGAGCAACGTTCAACGGTGATATTTTGAATGACGCCTGTTTCAGCGCTTACTTCAACGCTAAATTTGGGCTGTCCGAAATGTTCGGCAAATTCGGAAATGACAGAACAGTCATAGGGCTCGGCATTGCCCCGATATCCATAGGTGTTTCGTGTCAGTGTGCAAAAGTTTTTCGGAAACGCACTGCCAATGCCGTCTCTATCGAGCTCCTGTTGGACCTGCCCCTTCAACCCTTGTGAGAGCCAGTCGGAATGCTCAATCGGCGCAATGACTCCCCGGACATGTGCCTTCCTGGCGATTCCAGGAATGAGCTGCGCGGATGCGTCAGACTCGCTCAAGAATAGCAGCAGGTCGCTACGGGGAATATCCGGTGGTATGAAGTCTTCCGGCTCATCGATAATGTGCGGCACCCGGGTCGTTAATGGTATGGAAGCTATTTCCCAGTCTTCGGGTGCGTGGGTCTGCAGATTTTTGGCAATCCGTTCGGCGTAGGCTCCTTGTACAACAACAAGGATTTTCATCGGGTCTCCTGCATTGCTTGATCACCTATTAATCTTGTCCGTTATTTTCTCTTGTTCTCTTCACAATTACTTCACAATCCACCCTTTTGGCAATAAAAAAAGCACCTAGCAAAATGCTAAGTGCTTGATATTCATGGTGGAGCTACGGGGGATCGAACCCCGGACCTCATGACTGCCAGTCATGCGCTCTCCCAGCTGAGCTATAACCCCACTTGCTAACAACTGTTATAAATGCCTAACAGAATAGCCATAAATAATACCAGAATAATAAATTTTGTCAATATAAAGAAAACCTGTTATAAAAACAGGTGGTTGGGACAGGCCGGGGATTAAAAACAACCGGCCTGATGTAACCTTTCGAAATTGCTTGTTTAATGCCGTTTGTGCGCTATACTGTTTGATATATGCCCACTTTTAACCGGGAGGCTATCGTGCGACGCACAGGTATTGTACGCGACAACAGGTATCTGGAACACAAAACCGGCGTGCATCATATAGAAATACCGCAGCGGCTGGAAACCATATACAAAACCATCGATCACAGCGAACTGCACAAGTCCCTTATCCCCATCGCACCCCGTCTGGCAAGCCTTGAAGAAATTGAATGGGTGCATACCCCCGACTATATAGAAAAAATCCTGGACACCGCCGATGAGCCCATACGCTACCTGGACCCCGATACGGTCACCTCCGAGAAGACCTGCGAGGCCGCGTTTCTGGCCGCCGGCGGGGTGTTTGAAGCGGTTGAACAGATTGTTACCGGCACCCTCGACAACGGCTTTGCCCTGGTGCGCCCCCCCGGTCACCATGCCGAACGCAACCGCCAGATGGGCTTCTGCATCTTCAACAATGTGGCCCTGGCAGCCGAGTACGCCCGCCGTCGGCACGGCCTGGAGCGGATCCTTATTATCGACTGGGACCTGCACCATGCCAACGGCACCCAGCACATTTTCGACCGTGACCCCGGGGTACTGCTGTTTTCCTCCCACCGCTTCCCCTTCTTTCCGGGCACCGGCGATTTTGCAGAAACAGGCAGCGGACCCGGTGAGGGTTTTACAATAAACGTTCCCATGCCGGCCCAACAGGACGACAGCGACTTCCTGGCCCTGTATGAACGGTTGCTCGTTCCGGTGGCCCTGGAGTTCAACCCCCAGCTTGTTCTTGTTTCAGCAGGGTTCGATACCCATTATGACGACCCCATAGGGGGCATGAAAGTCACCGAGCAGGGCTATGCCGGACTGACAGAAATAATACTCGGCATAGCCGATCAGACCTGTGAGGGTAAAATGCTGGCACTGATTGAAGGCGGCTACGATCTGGGCGCCATGCGCAAGTCGGCGGCGGCGGTTCTGGAAACGCTGCTGCTGGGATCCGTGCCTGAACACCTGCGTAAAAAAACACCTCCGAAGCTGCGCGCCTCATCTCCCACGCCGGACATCATAAAAAAGGTGAAAGAAACCCACGGACCTTTCTGGAAGAGCTTGGACAATGTTTGAAAACGAGATCAAACCCCGCATGCAGGGCGCCAACTTGACGGACTACAAAGATGCCTGCCGGAACTTTTCCTGGGACGAGGTGAACCGGGATTTTTCATGGCACACCACCGGCAGGGTCAACATTGCCCACGAGGCCATCGACCGTCAGGCTGAAAACCCGTCCCTGGCCGACACAAACTGCCTGATCTACAGCCATGACAAAGTAACCGTGCAGATTACGTTCAGGCAAATGCGGCTCCTGTCGAACCGTTTCGGCAATGCGCTGCGCAGCCTGGGTGTTGCAAAGGGCGACCGGGTTTTTATTTTCCTGCCCAGTTGCCCCGAACTCTTTATCGCCCTGGTGGGTTGTGCCAAGATTGGGGCCGTCATTGCGCCGCTCTACAGCAACTACCGCGAGACGGCGGTCCGGGACCGTATGCTCGACGGCCAGGGCAAGGTGCTTATCACCACCACCCGGCACCGCACCCGGGTGCCGGAAGACGAGCTGCCCGATCTTGAAAAATGTATTATCGTGGGCGAAGAGGCCGGCCTGCAGCCGGACGATGTGTCCTGGGAGGCGCTCATGACCGAAGCCCCTGATGATCTCGAACTTGAGTGGGTCGACCCCCGGGACCCTCTTTTCCTGATTTACACATCGGCACCCGACGGCAGCCCCCTGGGGTTGCTTAACTCCCACGATACCATGCGGGGCTATTATATAACCGCAAAATGGGTGCTGGATTTAAAAGAAGGAGATGTGCTCTGGACCCAGGCCCTGCCGGGATGGCCGATGAACGTTGCCTACAGCGCTTTTGCCCCCTGGCTGTGCGGTGTGACCAGCTTTGTAACCATGCGGCTAAGTTCTGCTGAAGAAATCTACGAGCGTTTCGAAAAGTTCGGCGTAACCGTTTTTTATGCCATTGCCCGCCTCTACCGCATGATGGTTGAGGCCGGTGAGAAAACCGCTGCTAAATACGACCTCTCGCGCATCCGGCATATGCTGAGCGTTATCGAGCCCCTGACCCCCGATATTATTTACGGAGTCATGCGCATTCTGGGTCTTCCGGTGTATGATACCTGGTGGACCGCCGAGACCGGCATGATCACCATAGCCAATTTCCGCTGCCTGCCCATAAAACCAGGCTACCTGGGCAGGCCCGTCCCCGGCATTCAGGCCGCGATATTCGACAAAGAGCATGAAGAGGTGGTACCGTTTACTATGGGAGAGCTGGCGCTCAAAGCCCCCTGGCCTTCCATGGCAACCGGGGTGTGGCGAAAGCCCGAGGCATACCGGCAATACTTCCGGCAACAGCCCTGGCTCATGTCCGGCGACACGGCCTTTGCCGATCATGACGGCTACTTTTTTTACCAGGGGCGCACCGGCAATGTTATTATTACCGCTTCAGGGAAACTGGGGCTGGTTGAAGTGGAGGAAACCGTCAAGCGGCACCCGGCGGTTGCCGATGCGGGCATTATCAGAGTTCCCGAAAATCACGGTATCAAGCAGCTCAAGGCGTATATTCAACTCAAGGAGGCCTACTCTCCCAGCCCGCAGCTCGAACAGAAAATAATGGCCTACGTGCGCAACAACCTGTCTCCCGATGCGACCCCCCGCAGCATTCAATTCTGCGAAAAGCTGCCCCGCAGCAGCAAAGGAGAACTGCTGCACAGGGTGCTGAAAGCCTGGGAACTGGGACTCCCTACCGGCGACATCGACAAGCTGTAACAATTTCAGAGAATGGACATAATACGACCAACGAAAACTGCTGGATGTTATCCAACAGTTTCTTGGCTTTTAAGAATACTTTGCAACAAGAGACTGTTGGAGAATGTTCATATTTAAGGCGCACGAAACCCTGAGGTGGCAACAAACAACCGCATAGCGGTTGGCTTGTTTTCCTCAAAAAAGGAAAACAAGAAGCACGTATGTGCTTTGTTCCCTTCAACAGGATAATCTCTGTTTTCCTGTTGATCATGAGGCGTACTTTCATGTACGCTGCAGTGACGAAGGGTGAGTGCAACGAAGAAGATGGGCGTTCTCCGGCAGTCTCGCTAGCCTTTCTTGAACAAATATACTGCATATGGTATATGTGTGCCATAAACAGGCAAAAGGACCACAATCTCTATGAAAAAAAATCCACCTCAGGACAACCTGTCCCGGGAACACGACAACCTGAAAAAAATCCTGTCCAATATAAATGCAAAGTATCTGGAAAAGATAGAGGAGCTTTCCCTTATCCGCCGTGTAGGCGATGCCATTAAAGACATTACCGACTTTGCTTCGGTCTGTAAATCGATTGTATCCATCATTCAGCAGGAACTCGACCCCGACAACTGCTCCCTGATGATTGTCGACGACGAACGGGGCGAGCTTGTGCTGCAGGCCGCCAAGGGCCCCTACGACGATGAGGCGGTCTTCATCGATGAGGATACCGACACCACCCGCTTCAGGATCGGTGAATCCATTGCAGGGCATGTGGCCCGTTCCGGCAAATCGATTCTGGTACAGGACGTACAGACCGAAGACCGCTTCCTGGAGAGCCGGCAGACCCAGGTCGACATACGTTCTCTCATAAGCATTCCCCTGGTTTCCGGCGACCGGGTCATAGCGGTTTTAAACCTGAGCCACCGCACCCCCGATGCGTTCACGGCCGACAAGGAGCGAATTCTGTCAATCATCGCCAACTCCGCTGCAGCCGCCCTTGAAAACACACGCCTGTATGAAAAACTCCGCAAATCATGCGATAAGCTGGCCCGCGAAAACGTCGACCTGAAGCACGAGCTGTTAAAAAAGTTTTCCACCGACAGCATTATCGGCACCAGCAAGCGTTTTTCAGAAATTCTCAAAAAGGTTGAAAAAGTTTCCGGCGTTGACGTGAACGTGCTTGTCACCGGCGAGAGCGGCACCGGCAAAGAGCTTATCGCCAAAACCCTGCATTACAGCAGCCTGCGGGCCGAAGGCCCCCTGATATCGGTCAACTGCGCCGCACTGCCGGAAACGCTGCTTGAAAGCGAACTGTTCGGCATAGAAAAGGGCGTTGCAACCGGCGTGGAAAAGCGGCCGGGCAAATTCGAGCTTGCCCATGGCGGCACACTGTTTCTTGATGAAGTGGGAGACATGTCCTTGGCCACCCAGGCAAAAATACTGCGCGCCATCCAGGAGCGTGAATTCGAGCGCGTGGGCGGCAGCAAAACCATTCAGGTGGACGTGCGCATTGTGTCGGCCACCAACCGCGACCTGACTGAGGCCATAAAAGCCGGCGATTTCAGGGAAGACCTCTATTATCGTCTGAAGGTTGTCGAGATTACCCTGCCGCCCCTGCGGGACCGGTCGGAGGACATTCCCTTGCTGGCGAACTTTTTTTTAAAAGAGATCTGTCGTAAACACAACCTCGGTGAAAAATGGTTCTCTCAGGAGGCCCTTGAACAGTTGCGTACCGCGCCCTGGAAGGGAAACGTGCGGGAGCTTGAAAACGTTGTTGAACAGGCCACCATTCTTTCCAACAGTGAAGTCATCGGCACCGATGATCTTGCCTTTGCCCGGGCCGATGACGAAGCAGGTTTGAAAGTCGTTATACCGGATAATATGATCAACTATAAAGACACCCTGCAGGAAATAACCGACCGGGCCGAACGTACCCTCATTCAAAAAGCCCTTGAACAGACCGGCAACAACAAATCCAAAGCCGCTCAGGTCCTTGGAATCGGCAGAAGAACGCTGATGTACAAACTGAGCAGAATGTAAGGCGTTGTCTCAATCGGGGGTGATGGTTGAAGATCGTTCGATAACCCACTTCCGGAGAATTTCGAATATTATTTCACGCTTTATCGGCTTGGCAATATAATCGTCCATGCCCGATGCCAGGCATTTTTCGCGGTCACCCTTCATGGCATTGGCCGTCATGGCTACAATGGGAACAGCCCGTACGGCAGGCGGTTGTTCTTTGTCCGTCCCACCGGACACCTTCCCGGCCTCCCACTGCCTGATGGCCCCGGTTGCATCAAGGCCGTTCAGTACCGGCATTTGCACATCCATTAAAACGATATCAAACCGATCAGGCTCTGCTGTGTAACGGTCGACCGCTTCCTGACCGTTGCCCACGATGGTTACATGATACCCGGCCTTGGTGAGCAGCGAGTGGGCCAGCTTTTGATTAACCGGATTGTCCTCAGCCAGTAAAATAGACATGGCATACTTTGCGTCTTCCCGCATCGAATGCTGGGTAACAATCCCTGAAGCTTCGTCTACCGGCTTCTCGCCCGCTTCACCCATCAGGCGCTCCATCATCTTATACAGCTTGGTGCGCTTGATTGGTTTCGGCAGGAAACCGTTAAACCCCACTTCCTGGCACGTTTTTGCACTTCCTTCCGTAAGCGACGAAAAGGCCAGCATCGGCAGGCTGTTGCCGAACCTCTCCCGTATCTTTTTAGCCAGATCATAGCCGTTCATATCCGGCATCATGATGTCGAACACGCAGATATCAAACAGCTTGTTTTCCTTAAAGCTTTTTTCCACGGACTGCAAGGCATCTTCACCCCGCAAAAAGCCCTGCACTTCCATACCGGCCGCACCAAGAATGTTGGTCAGGATATCGAGGTTTGTTGTATTATCATCGGTAATGATCACTCGCTTCCCGGCAAGCGACACCGGCGCTATTTTTCTGACGCACTTTTCCGGTGTGGTATTCAATCGCACCGAAAAGTGAAAGGTGCTGCCTGCTCCCGGTACACTCTCAACCCACACATCGCCGCCCATCAGGTTTGCAATTTTGCGCGATATGGAAAGGCCCAGTCCGGTACCGCCGTATCGCCGTGTTGTTGAACCGTCCGCCTGTTGAAAAACATCGAAGATGGAATCGAGCTTGTCCGGCTCTATTCCTATGCCGGTATCACGCACCCGGCCGTGCACGATTAAATGTCCGGATTCTTCTTCCTCAACGTCGACAAACAGTTCTATTTCGCCCTCTACGGTAAACTTGGCGGCATTGCCCATTAAATTCATAACAATCTGCCTGAGGCGATGCGGATCGCCGTTTACCTGGGCCGGCAGTGTGTCGCCGATGCGGCATAGCAATTCAACCGGCCTTTTTTCCAGGCGCGGCCTGATAAGTTCGCACACGTCATATGCCATCATTTCAATATCAAAGTCAATTGTTTCAAGTTCAAAACGGCCTGCCTCGATTTTTGAAAAATCAAGGATATCGTTGATTATTGACATGAGCGCTTCACCGCTGCGTTTAATAGTGCGCACATAATCGGCATGATCCGGCGGCAGGTCGCATTCCATCAACATATCGGTAAAGCCGATCACCCCGTTCATAGGGGTGCGGATCTCGTGGCTCATGTTTGCCAGAAACGTGCTTTTGGCCGTGTTGGCCTCTTCGGCCGCTTCACGTGAGGCAATCAGGGCCAGTTCGGCTTTGCGCTGCTCGGCAACATTACGCACGATGGCGAAGGTCGCCGACACTTCGCCCTTATCGTTATAAATGCAGGTACAGTTCTGGGTGATAGGAATGAGCTTTCCGCTTTTATTCAGATAATATGAGGTCCAGTCATGAATCTTCCCTTTTTCAAAAAAAACCTCAAACGAGGTCCTGCTGTGTTCCAGAAACGCCTCATCTATGGTAATGGTCTCTCCGGTGTCACATTCATACTCGCCCGGCTCTACAACACCAAGACCGTACGCGGGCTTGCCCACCAGTTCGTCCTCAGCATAGCCCAGCATGTCTATGAACGCTTTGTTCGGCCGCACAATGGTGCCCACATTGTCGCAGATCACAATCGGATCAAGTGAGTTCTGAATAAGACTTTCAAGGTACTCATTGGTTGCTTCAGCCGCTTCCCGCTCACGGATAAGCTCCAGTTCCGCTTTGCGCTGATCGGATATATCGCGGATGATGGCGAAATTCAGAATTCGCTCACCCTGATCGTCATGCACGATAACCACATTCTGGGTCACGGGGATGACCCTGCCTGACTTATTAAGATACAGTGTTCTCCAATTTGACACCTTATTGTCTTCATACAGTGCTCGGATCTTTTCTTTGCTTTCCCTGAAAAAATGATCCGTAACGGCAATGCGCTCACCGGCCGTCGTCTCATATGTTCCGGGTTCGGCAACGGTAAAAGCGTATGATGCTCTGCCGATTATTTCTTCCTCGGAATAGCCCAGCATTTCACAATATGCTTTGTTGATTTTAAGGATATTCCCCCTGTTGTCGGTAATAACGATCGGGTCCAGCGAATTGCCGATGATGGTTTCAAGGCGCTCCCTGGCCCGCCGGTCTTCAAGCTCCGCCTTTCTTTGTTCGGTAATGTCGCGCACAATAGCACAGGCTGAAATCCGCTCGCCCTGGTCGTTACTTTGAAAAACAACTTTCTGCATCACCGGTACGATTTTACCGTCTTTTCTGCGACAATGGGCAAACCAGTTTGATACCTTCCCCTCTCTTCTCAGCGTTTCAACCGACTGCATCTGCTGGTCGATATATCCGGAGTCGATATTCAGGTGCTCACCCGTAGTCGAATCGTACCCCCCCTCCTCGTTTATAAAAAAGGCATACGCTTCCCGGCCGATCACATCCTCTTCGGCATAGCCAACCATGCCAAGAAAGGCCCTGTTGGCTTTTGTGATCCGCGCCTGTCCGTCGCTTACCAGTATAGGGTCAAGTGATGTTTCAAACTGGTTTTCAATTTGTTCCTTGGTTGTGCTCAGTTCTTCAATGACCTGCTCGAGCTGCTCTGTTTTTTCATTGAGCTGGTTGCGATGCGATAGCAGTTGCGTAGACAGGCTGCTTATCCTTCCCACAACCGCGCCGACGAACACAAGTGCCAGAGATCCGATGACAACTGCCCCCGGCATCTGCATCTTCTCCACCAGGTCCTGCCCCGCAAGCGCAAGCATCAAGGTATTAAGCGGCAGCGCCAGTATGCCCGCACAGATGCCCGGCACCGTGCCGAACAGCCAACCGACCACACTCACCGGAATAATTGCAAGAATGGACATGCCTATTCCGATGGTTCTGCTCATGATGACAAAAAGAAGAATGTAGAATACCACTGAGCAGGCGGCAAACAGCAGTCGGGTCCGGAGCGTAAAAAAGGCGGCTCTGTTCGGTGACGGGTGCTCGCCTGCAGGAAGAGAAGAGGAAGGCATGGAGGAGCTGCCTCGCCTGGTTGGGGGCTCGTGGTTCATCTGTTTCCTTAAAAGCTTCGTGTCCCCGGTGTTTGCATTGCAGGGATCGTGCTCCGGACGCAGTCCGGACCGCGTTTTCACCTCAACAGCACATCACAGGCAAAACGTATTTTCTTAACCACTTTACCGAATGTGTTGTTATGGATATTACGCCGGAGCAAAAGCAATGCTTTTCTCTGCAGCTGAAACATATCGAGAGGAGGTTTTTTAGGCTTTTGACCAGGACCGCTGACCTGTTCAAGCGGTTTGAAAATATCGCCGGCTGGATAGCCCCAGACCTCCAAGTCGTCGGCATCCAGCGAATCGATGACGCTTTTCATAAAAGCATACTTCTGGCTGTCTCCCGCAATTTCCTGGGCCCATTTGGCCACCGACTTGGTCATCGGTCTGCTGTGCCGGTTGACGTTGACCGGGTCGCCCAATCCCTTTTCCGTCTGCTTTTCGCTTCCATATTCCACAACCGCCTCTTCAAACGGGAGTCCCAGGAATGATAAAATCCTGGTGGCTTCCTCCTGAGCATTGCCGACCAGCTTTTCATACTGCACGTGAACCATGGGAACCGGCTTTTCCCGCAGGAACCGTGCCAGAGACGGTACATACCTGTTCAACAGGGGGTTGAAATCATTGGCGGCTTTGTAGTCACCGTCAAAAAAAGAGTTCGCATATGAACTGAAAATCGCCACTGGATGCCGTGTCAACACCACATATTTTGCCCGGGGGTAGAGCTTCTGCAAAAAACCGAGCACCAGACCATAGGCCGGTGTTTTATCCAGGAAAAACCGTTTTCCCGTGCCCTGCAATCTTCTGCCGTATAAAACATCGGTATAGGCCCGACAGGCGTCAAGGTAGTCCGCCTCTTTGGCCGGGAGCTGCTCGACAAACTCACGAATTGCATCAACACCCCGCAGGTGGTCATAGGGCGCTTTTTCTACGGTCTCATAATATCCCAGATGCGCCAGGGGGGTAATAATATGCGGCTCGGGACAGGAGAAAATTTCGGAATGCGCACTCAGCATTCGCATCAGCATGGTTGATCCCGACCGGGGCGATCCGATAATAAATAAAAGCGTATCTTCCATTATTGACGTATACTCCCCTCCCCGTTTACGGCCCGCTCCCTCTCTTTTTTATCGGAATAACTTCGTTCAGGAAAACGCTGCAAATGAATGTCTCCGGCAGTCCCTCAGTCGCCGGCCTTTATTCTTTTCTCAATTTTTTTAACCATGGCCTTCGCTTCTTCAAAATCGGGATATATCTCAACGGCACGGTTGAAATAGAGTACGGCCCTTTTATACTGCTTTGCATCGAAACAGGCCCGTCCCAGGTTGAAAAAAATATTTTCATCCTCCGGATCAACCCGCAGGGCCTTTTCATAAGCCTGGATCGCCTTGATGAAGTCGTTGTTCCGCCGGTACAGGATACCGAGGCTGTTATAGATATTGGTGGTATTGGGGTTCAGCTTCAGCACCTCATGGAACGCCAGTTCCGCCTCCTGGGACATATTCTGTTCCATATAGATTTCACCGGCCCGCTGCATCATGTCTTCGGCCTTTTCCGTCTGGCCGGTCTTCAAAAAGACCTCTCCCAGTGCTTTATAGGCCCGGGCGAACTTCTGATCGATTTTAATCGCCTTGCGGAAGGCGATAATCGACTCGTCGTAGCGTTTCTGGGAGGCCTTTATGTAGCCGATATTGTAATAGACCTCGGGGCTTTCATACATCTCGATAACGGTTGTAAACTTCTCAAGCGCGGTATCATAGTTGCCCTCTTCAAGAAGTTCCAGACCTTCTTCCAGAAGTGTGTCGGAGGCAACATCTTTTTCATGGTCTTCGATAATCTCGAACATCGTTTCCATCTTTTGCTCGATAATGTCTTCATTGAAAGGCGGCACCAGCACCCCGCTGACACCGGCATGCCCGGCATCAATAACCATTTCCCGGTTTATGGTGGTGCACATGAGAATAACCGGGATTTTGCTGAGGTTGGCATCGGCCATCATAATCTTCAGCAGCACGAGCCCGTCAAACTGACCGAGCATCCAGTCGGCAAAAACAATGTCGGCCTTATCTTTTTTCAAATAGTTCCAGGTCGTAACGGCATCGGGGGTTTCGATAATATTGACATAGCCCAGGTTCCGCAGCATGCTGGCAACATCTTTCTGGCAGTCGCTGCCGGCCGCAAGAACTTTCATTTCAGATTTTTTCATTCCCTTTTCGACGTTCATAATGCTAGTCTAAATCCAAAAGCAGGTTGCTTCTTTTTCTTTTTTTCCGGTCAGCTGCGGCTTCACCCTGTCCGTGTGCTCCCAGTATAAGCGTGGCCTGGTTGGCAAAAAGCAGCAGGGTCTGCAACTCTTTCTCGCTTTTCTCTGCTTGCGGCTTGTCCCAGGCCACCAGTAAAACGCTTTTGGCCTTTCCCTGCACAAGCAGGGGAAGCACATATGCCGATGCCGATTCAAGCTCAACCAGGAGCTCCAGGTCCGGCGTTGAAATCTCTTCGCCACTTTCAGTTTTCAGCAAAAACTGCCGTTCCCCGGTCCGGGCCGCGCGCACGATAGCGCTCGACTCTTCACCCAGGTTTAAAAAATAGGTCGAGGCAAAACACATGGCGTTTTTCCCGAGCCCTATGCTGCCCCGCACCGACGATTTATCATAGTCAATCGAAAAAAGCACCGCCGAGTCGGCCTGCTCTATCCGGATGATACCCTCCAGAACCATCTGAAGCAACTCGTTTTGCGGGCGTCCGGCAACCATCGCATTTGATATTTCGGCCAGGATGGAAACTTCCTCCTCTTTGCGTGAAAGTTTCTTCGAGGCGCTTTTTTTTATCCGGGCATACTCCTCTTCAACCATCGTGGTATATGCCATCAGGTTGTCGATACGTATCTCAAAAATACGGCAATATTCCTCCAGCCGCTCCGCCAGTATCTGCATCACATTGTTGATGCTCTCTTTTTTAAGGCTCAGAACCGATGATCCCAGGTTGATCATACGCTCGATCTTTTCATTATCGCGCTCGGACGGCAGCACCTGAATCATAAAATCGGAGAATGCGACGATGTCCGTCAACTGGCAACGGCCCCATTCCTTTTTATGATGGTTGGCAACAACACGTTCCAGTTGCGGCGGCAGACCCCATTTTTTTGAGAGGATCCCGCCCACATCTCCGTGATTTACTCCCAGAATCGAGGCTTCCACAACATGGGAATATGCGTCGGATTGCTCGGATATAATCCGCTCCACTTCGGCATATTCTTCCGGGTACAGCTGAACCAGTAAAAGTTTGCCCACATCATGTATTAATCCGCCTACCAGCGCTTCTTCCGTTGGGGTGTAACCCAGTTTCTCGGCCAGCAACTCCGCACATACGCCGGTCGCCAGCGAGTGTTCCCAAAACTGTTTAATACGGGGCTCTTTTACAAAGGCGGACAGGCTGTTGTAGGCGGCAATGCCAAGGGCTATGTTTTTAACCGAATCAAACCCCAGGGCCACAATAGCCTGGGTAATGGTTGAAACCTTGCCGTAAAATCCGTAATAGGCCGAATTGGCCACGCTGAGAATCTTGGCGGTAAGGGCCTGATCCGTAAGAATGATATCCGAAAGGTCCTGGGCACCGGCCGTCTCGTCGGCAGTAACTTTCTTTATCTGTACCAGCATCTGCGGGAACACAGAAAAGTTGAACTGCTCGATTTTTCTCTCAATTTCTTTAAGTTTCATCGCTGTGTGCCTTTTATGTCGATCCGGCCGGCCGGGAATCAGACAGCATAATCCTGGAACGCCACCTAATAATTCTCAAGAAAGGACGCATTAGTATCACTCACAAGATAGACGATAAGCTTTATTCCCTCGAGAACGTAGGATCGAATGCCGGCATCGGATTTCCACCAGTTTCGGGCGTTATAGATATCGTTTTCAGCGCCCATGGCTTCCACCCGGATGCCGCTATCCTTGAAAATTTTGCGAAAAGCCAATAAAGCCCTGCGAGTATGATTATTATCGGTTACGATTATCAAATGCTTAAGCCCGTTTTTCAAACAGAAGTGCCGTAAATCGTAGGCTTCGTCAAAAGTGGAGGCGGCACCGCCTTTTAGTGACGGAACAACCGCAAGGGGGGCTTTAACGTTCAGGAAACGAACCAGTTTCGAGACGGTGTCTTTTTCGCCGCACACAACGTCTTTAAGATCGTCGTTTCGTTCCCGGTTTTCGGTGAGCAGGATACGGGAGGCATAGCCGTCACGATACAGGGAAACAGCCCGGGGAAACCGGGTCTCTGCACTCCCGGAAAGCACTACCAGGGCATCTGCACCCCTGGCGGCATTGTGAATTGTGAAAAATTCGGCGTATTGTGTCAGCAATAGAGGATATTTCCCGGCTATGAAAAAAGAGAATAGTAAAAGAATCAGGACGCAATATACAAAGGCTTTTTTCATTAAAAGATGCCGATAATTACTTCCAGCCGAATGAGCTGCGATTGTGGAGCCGCTGCTTGTTTGCCAGGTATTCTATATCTTTTTCCGAGACAAAGCCCTGTTTTATAAAGTACTCCCCAATCTGCTTCTGCAACATACGCTGTTTACCGACTAAAGCTATATGCTCGAAATTTGTAATATAACCGATACGCTTGGCACATTCACCGAATTTTTCATTCAACGTTCTTTCCGAAAGTATCTGTATGATGTCCTTGCTGTTGATCATCCCCCATTTCAGGGCAATCTGGCCGATTTTGGGTCGCTGGTTCCTCTGCCAGGAGATGGCCTCTATCAGGGCCCGCCAGGAGATGACCCCTGAATAATAGAGATATTGACCCAGCAGCAGATTACGCCGGGGCAGCCGACCTGAATAGTAATGATCCTTAGGCCTGTGTGTCCGCGTGGCGGTCGGACGATATGAATACTTCTGGTGGGGTTTTTTTCGGCGCCCGTGAAAAACGGGGTCACCGACAAAACGCCGCTTGTTGCTCTCCAGAAAACCAAGCAGCGTCTCATAGGCCTGCTGGACCTGCCTGAATCTTTCAGTGAGGTCTTCAGTAAAATGCCCCAGTGCTTTGGCACGGTCGGGGTGGGTTTCAAGCGCCTTTTTTTTGTAGGCGGCCTTCAGGCCTAATGGCTGAAGATAACACAGGAACTCCGCTGAAACCGAAACTTCCGGACCGAAAAGAACCCTGCAGGCATTAAAAAGTTCGGTTTTTGTTGTTTGGGAGGCAAGCATTACAATAACCTTCAAGCATTAGAGCAAAATTTATATGATATATAGCAATATAACAGATAAGTATCAAGAAGAAAAAAACGAATGAATCAAAGGGTTATGAAGAATTACTCACTTATACTATTAAATAATAGACATATCAGGCTTGCACTGCAAGACAGCGGTGCAATGTAATATAAGGCCGACAGGCTATTAAAGCGAGCTGAAAAATGGGGACAATGCACGTAAGAAAGATGAGGCCGGAAAAGCTGCACGGTTCAGGCAGCTTTTCCGGAAGATTTCTCAGATGATTTGGATTCTGATGAGGAACTGCTGCTTTCTGCGGTTTTACCGGTTTCTTTACTTTCGGAGGCTTTTTCGGACGACGTTGTATCACTAGATTGTTTTTTCTTGCCGTTTCCACCGTTGTTGTTATCTTTATTGGCATAATCGGTCACATACCAGCCGGTTCCTTTCAGTTGAAAAGAACAGTTGGATACCAGTTTACGTATGTTTTTGCCCTGGCAGTATTCACACTTTTTTACCGGTGTATCGTTTACCCGCAGAAAAACCTCAAAAGATCTTTCGCAGTCCTGGCATTCGTATTCATAGATAGGCACTTTTCGCTCTCCCTGTGGTTTTAACTAGTTTCCATGCAAAGCATATCAATTGAATACTATATGATAATCATTATAGTATAATTTGTCAACTATAGAATAAGTAATGATAATTTCTTATCTTTATGAATATATGCCTTTTACCCCTATGGAATTTCACCTTATCCCTTAGGCCTTAAAAACCCGTAAAGGCGGCGGTGAGCTATGGATTTTACAAAGCAGTTCTCCCCTTTCCTGCGAGAATATAGCCGACGGTAATCAAACTGATCAGATTTTGCGATCTTGCGCTATGGCTAAACGTATTGCGAGAATTGATCTAGGAATACCTGCATAAGGGGAGGCTGTTGGAGAATGTTCAGACACAAGGCGCGCGATATCCTTTGGAATGAGGCGTACTTGGTTGTACGTCGCAGTGACAAAGGGTGAGCGCAACGCAGGAGATGGGCGTTCTCCGACAGCCTCCTAGGGGCTGAGAAGCGAAGAATAAAGCTCTTCCTGGTCGGAAACCATCTTGTTGATGTCAAACTCGGCCACCAGTGCGGAGCCCTGCGCTCCCATTTCACGGGCTTTCTCCGGATGTTGCAGCAACCACACAATTTTGTCCGCCATGGATATGTCGTCGTCCGGCTGCACCAGGAATCCGTTTTCGCCGTCACGGATCGCCTCGGGCGATCCATCCACACGGGTTGCAACGGCAGGCACCGAGGCGGCCATTGCCTGGGGAAGCACCCGGGGAAGACCCTCCCAGAGAGAGGTCAGTACAAGAACCTGGGTTCCGGCCAGGATGTCCGGAATGTCCCGGCGCCATCCCGCCAGGTGAAACCTGCCCTGCAGACCACACCGTTGAACCGCCTCTTCCACATCGCAACGTAAGACGCCGTCGCCCACCAGCATAAAATGCGCCTCGAGGTTAAACTTTGCCACATGCTCGCAGACGCGTACAAATGCCAGGGGGTTTTTCTGTGGTTTGAGGCACGAAACCATGGTTACCAGTGGGGCCCTTGCCGGAACACCAAAGGCGGTCCTTACATCTGTACCGCTGTCCACAGCATTGCTGAAAAGGTCGATATCGATACCGCTGCGAATAAGTCGCACCCTGTCGGCCGCAAAAATATTCAGCCTTTCTCCCACCGCGATATTGGCCTTTGAAACGGCAATAAACCGGGTAGTTATCGGAGCGGAAATTTTTTCAATAAACACATAAAAATATTTCAGCCACCAGGGCTGGTAATCATGAAAACCGAATCCGTGTATCGAGTGAATAATATTCTTGATTCCCACCGATTGTGCGGCCCACCGGCCGATAATACCCGCTTTTGAACTGTGGGTATGGACAATCAGGGGAGCACCGGCGGGCTCCTGTGCTTTGATACGCTTCAGGATATTTCTGATTTGAAAAAACGCCCGCAGGTCTCTTCCCGGCCGTACCGCACGAATAAGATCCGGGGCCGGGAAATGGCGTTGCAGCCCGGCGGCCTCATCAAACAGTTCACCACCGTAGCCGGATATCAGGTAGGCTGCAAACCTGTCGGGATTCAAATGCTGGACGGTAAAAAGCGTATTCTGCTGAGCCCCGCCCAGCTCCATCATGGTTATGATATGAACGACTTTTGCTTCTATCACCGGGTTTTACACTTTCAGTTTGCATAAAGATTTGAAAAGCATAGCGGTGCACCCAAAAATTTTCTCAGCCGATTAGTCCGGCAATTTCACGGCCTGCAACAAGGCTGTCCTCCATGGCGGAATACTGCCATGCACCATATCGTCCGGCGGAGATAATACCGTGGCGGTTCAAATACCGTTCAACCCCGGGCAGAGTGTGTTGTCGAAAACGATCGTAGATGACATAGGCATAGTCGATATCCTGATAATTGCTTACAATAATGCGGTCGCCCTTCTTCAAAATACCGCACCTCTGCAGGGCACCAACAGCCTGCTCCTGCAATGCCGCAAAGTCCTTCTTTTTCCGCCGGGTTGTGGAAATCTCGACATACAGCGAACTGGTATTTTTGGGGGCGACTTTGTCTGAAAAGTTTGAATAAAACCCGACGCGATAAAAGGGAAACTCCGGCTCCGGAAAATAGATCCAGTGATAGTCACTGACGTTTTTCCGGTTAACGCCGATGTTGAGATTCTGCACCGACACAAAAGAAAGTTTCGGTGCCGCCTGTGTATAGGTTTTGGGCAGGTCTTCGATTTTGGTCAGAAGCTCCGGGAGCGGGATGGTGGAAACAAGCCGGTCATACGTTAGTTCTTTTCCGTCGGAAAAGAACAGTTTTTTCTTCTTTGCATTAAGGCCGACAAGCTCGGTGCCTGTCTGCAGGTTTTTAAGAGAAGCGCTCAGGGCATCGGGCAGCAGGCCGATACCACCCTTTGACGGATACAGAAACGATGCATTGTATCCCATGCCGGTATTTGTGATACCCAGCGCCCCCCGCACCACTTCCTCCAGTGTCGGGCGGGGCACCGACCAGCTTGCCCAGTCGCTGGTCAGATTGCGTAAATCGGTCCGCCAGAGCTTTTCATTATAGGGAATAAAGAAGTGCCGGGCCATACCCTCGCCGAAGGCGTGCGTAATCCAGTCTTTAAACGTACTGTTTTTACGAAGCGGTTTTTTCTCGAGTTGTTTTTCAAGAAAGCCGAACACACATTCATAGATAACCTCTTTCGGCAAGCCGAACAGATTGGCCTGAAACGGATACGGCAGAAACGTTCCCCTGCAATATATCGCGGCCTTCCGGGTTACCTCGGTTAAACCGCCTTTCAACACCCGGCTGAGCATTCGGCGCGTAGAGGCATGTTTGCAGTGCAACAGGTGGCCGGTATAGTCGAAGGTAAATCCGTCAACCGTTATTGAGCGGCACAACCCGCCCGGCGCATCCTCTTTTTCGAAAATCCGGTACGAACCGTTCTTCAAATGCCGGGCAACACTCAACCCCGTGAGACCTGCACCGATAATCACAATCATAGCACAATCAACCCCTCACTGTTCCCCTGCGCGGCAACCGACAGAACACAGCCGGCACACTGCACAGGGGGAGTGCAACCTTATAACGTCATATCTATTTTTTTCAATAGATAGCCGGAAAACAGACCGGCAAAGATAATGAACCCCAGGATGCCCAGCGTCACCGGCCAATATGTACTGAGCATCATTGCCAGGCCCATACATCCGAGGACAAAACCACCGCCATAGCTCACAAGCACTGTCTGCCTGGTTGTCAACCGCCATTTACGCAGCCGCAAAGCAAAGTGATCCGGGCTGCCGTAAATAACCGCATCACCCCGACGCCACCTGATGTACATCACCAGCATGGTATCAAAAATCGGCACGCCCAGAATCACCGCCGGAGCCAGGAAGCCCAGCATATTACCTTCCGTATAGCTGCCCACCATGGCAAGCGAGCCCAGCATCAACCCTAAAAACATACTGCCGGCGTCACCCAGGTATATTTTTGCAGGGGCGAAATTTTGTCGCAAAAAACCGGTCATGGCCCCGGAAAGCGCCACCGTAATAACGGCTATCATGGGCCGTCCGTTTATCACAGCCACCACAAACAGCACCAGAGAGGCAATCACCCCCACCCCGGTTGACAGACCGTCCATAACGTCAATGATATTAAAGGCGTTAATGGTGGCCATGAGCCAGATATAGGTAAGCAGCAGACACACCGCCTGGGGCAGGAAAACAACCTTGATATGAATACCCGATTTAATGAGCACGAATACGGCAATGGACTGGCCCACCAGCTTCAGTTTCGGTCCCAGGGCCCGCATATCATCAATAATACCCAGCAAAATGACGATGGTTCCGGACAGCAGCAGCCCCAGGACGACTTCGCTGAACTTGATGGTGAGGGCCAGGGAAAACAGGAACGCCAGATATATCGAGATACCGCCGAGGTAGGCGGTCGGTTTTTTGTGGGTTTTGAGGCGGCCGTCGGGCCGGTCCACTATATCGTACCTTATCGCAGCCTCAATGACGATGGGTGTCAGGTACAGGCACAAAAACATCGACAGGATAAAGGTAAAAAAACAGATCCACAGCGCACTGGCTTCCGCTACAAACTCCCCGTTTGTCACCAGGCGCTGGTTTGCCTCTTCAACAACGGTAAAGATAGGGTTCTGCGCTAAAAAAGTATTCATTCAAGCCCGCCTACTGTAATAACATCTCGCGATACAGTGCCACGGTACGGCTCACTGTTGTATCAATTGAAAAAAGGTCCTTTGCCCGTTCGCCCGCCTTTTTACCTATCTTTGCTCCAGGACCGTCTGCCTGGAGCAAACGTAAAAGTCCCTCCGCCAGCTCCCCGGCATCACCGGGCGTGCACAGGATGCCGCTCTCTCCGTCAACAAGCAGTTCATCCATGCCCGGCAGCCGCGAAGCGATAACCGGTTTTTCCAGAGCCATAGCCTCCAGCACGGCATTGGGCATGCCCTCCCACAATGAAGGAAGTGCAATAATATCCATCCGCGCAATCATGCTGTGGATAGTATCAAGGGTCCCCATAAAGCGCACCCGTTCGGCAAGTCCCTCCCGTGCTGCCGCGTTTCTGATCTCGGTCTCAAGCGGTCCCTCGCCGAAAAAATAGGCCCTGACGCCCGGCACCTGCCCTGCTATACGCTTCAGCGCCGCCAGTAGAATAGCATGTCCTTTCTGTTTGTCAAATCGACCCACTAAGCCGATTTTCTTACCTGCGTCTTCGATCTGCCTGGATGGATTGTTCGCCGACGCCTTAATCAAGGCTATATCAACCCCGTTATAGATGGTTACTATTTTTTCCGGCCTGACCTTGCTCTGCGTCATGGTAACCATACGCGCCGCCTCGGAAACCGCCGTATACCGGTCGACCAGACCGGCCGTCAGCCGGTCAAGCATATGCTTGTACCGTTTTCCCGGCTCAATGATACGAACCGATGAAATAATGCGCGGCACCCCGGCAAGCCGCCCCGCAAGCCTGCCCAGCATGTTGGCCCTGAAAAGAAAGGCATGCAGAATATGGGGTCGGCTTTTCCGCAGAATTGCCGAAAGTCGCAGCAACGCAGGAAAAAAATTGAGTACAGCGCACAGGCCCCCGGCCTCGGGCAGGCCCAGGGTATAAAACGCCTCAACTTCCCCGGCAATTTTGTCTGCAAAAGCACCCGGCTTTTTGATCGAGCAGACGGACAGGCTGAACTCCCGGGAGTCGATTCGCTTAACCAGCTCATACAGAGCCCGTTCGGTTCCACCCACGTTGGTGCTGGTGATAAGATAGAAAATTTTCTTTTTTTCAACTGTGTTTGCCATACCGCCTCAACAGTGTTTTCAGCTACACGTTATCGTTTTACGAAGACCGTTGCAACCGTTTTCTGATATAACAAAAAAGGCTTTCCCTCATAAAAAGAAAGCATTTTTAACACTAAAGCATTTTACAGTATTCTGTAGCCGTTAACAATCGCAATGGTTGGTGCGGTGAGAGCAGCCGCGGCGGTGCGAGCTATGGATTCTTTATATTTTCTCACCTTTCCTGCGAGCACATAGCCGCAGGCAATCTAACCGTATCAGTCTGTGCGGTTCTTCACTGCGGCTATAGTTTTGTGGGAATTGCTCTAAAACTATTTATATGGTTTTGAATTCACATACCGCCATCACCCCTTAGTTTTTTTTCATATCGTTTGAGAAGCAATGAATTGCCAACTACCGTTATCGATGAAAACCACATGGCTATACATGCCCACTCAGGTTTGAGCGTGAGTCCGTTAACAGGATAGAGAACTCCGGCTGCAACCGGAATCATCAGAATATTGTAAAAAAATGCCCAGAAAAAATTCTCCTTAATGGTTCGAAGCGTTTTCTTGCCCAGAAGAATCGCCCGCTCAACATCCATAAGGCTGTTTTTTACCAGAACCACGTCACCCGTTTCCTTGGCAACATCGGTTCCCGACCCTATTGCAATACCCATATCGGCCTGGGCAAGTGCCGGTGCGTCATTAATGCCGTCACCCACCATCCCGACTCTCAAGCCTTTTGCCTGCAGGCGTTTTACACTGTTTATTTTGTCGACCGGCAATACCTCCGCCTCCACTTCATCGATCCCTACTTCAGCAGCTACGGCATGGGCCGCTTTTTGATTATCGCCGGAAACAAGGGCTGTACGGATACCCAGCTTGTGCAGCCCGGCAAGAGCTTCTTTAGAATCCGTTTTTATCATGTCGGAAAGGGTTACCACTCCTACTATACGATCATCATAACGCACATACACTGTGGTCATCCCTTTTTCGGAAAACGTTTCGCCGAGTGCAACCGCTTCAGGGCTTAACACGATACCTTCACCCGCAAAAGACGGCTTGCCGACCCGCAACTCCTTACCCTCCAGCATGCATACCGTACCGTTTCCACTGATCTCACGAGCCTGCTCCGTTTGCCGAATATGAACCCCCTCGTCCCGGGCCTTCAAAACCACGGCTTCCGACAGGGGATGAATGGAGTTTGCCCCGGCACTTGCGGCAAGCTGCAGGAGTTCTCTTTCCGAGCAGGCACCAATTGGATGGACACCTGCAACTTCCGGTTTCCCGACCGTAAGGGTACCGGTTTTATCAAACAGGACTACATCCAGCTTTGAAATATTTTCCAGTACGGAAGCACGTTTAAAGAGAATGCCCCGGTTAAGGCCTACCCCGCTCCCCACCATGATGGCAGTCGGCGTTGCCAGCCCCAGCGCGCAGGGGCAGGCAATAACCAGCACGGCAATCATAAGCTGAAAAGCAAACAGGAAGCGGCTCGATTCAGCGGGTGGCATAAAATCAAACACCAAAAACCACAAACTGAAGGTAAGCAGCGCTACAGCAATAACAACCGGGACAAAGTAGTTCGACACTACATCCGCCAGGCGTTGAATAGGCGCCTTATCGGCCTGGGCATCTTCCACCATGGTTATAATCTGCGCCAGCACTGTTTCCTTGCCGACCCTGGTTGTTTTCACGGTGATGACGCCGGACTTGTTTATCGTTGCCCCTGTGACCTGCGCTCCTGCGCTTTTTTCAACTGGAATTGATTCCCCGGTTATCATTGATTCGTCGATTGAGGTTGAGCCTTCCACTATTTCGCCGTCGACCGGTATCTTTTCCCCGGGCCGCACCAGCACCAGATTCCCCACCGTAACCGACGATGCCGGTATCATGCGCTCATTACCGTTTTCCACAATGCGGGCCTTGTCGGCCTGGAGCGACAGCAGCTTTTCCAGCGCCTGGCCGGTTTTACCCTTGGCCCTGGCTTCGAGCATCTTCCCCACCAGAATAAAGGTAATCAGCATGGCCGAACTGTCGAAAAAGGTATGGGCATGGGGATCAAGAAAAAAGAGGGAAAAAACACTGTAGAAGTATGCCGCCGATATGCCCAGAGATATCAACACATCCATATTGGTCGATCGGTTTTTCAGGGAGTGATACGCGCCTTCGTAAAATGTACGCCCCGAAACAGCCTGCACCAGGGTGGCCAGAACAAACATGGCGTAATTGGTGCCGACATGCCCGAACGGCATGGTGTACATCAAAATTAATAGGGGCACGGTACAGGCCAGCGCAAACAGAAAACGGAATTTTTCTTTAGCTGCTATAATAGATCCTTTTTCACCCGATGCGTCCGGAAGCGCCTTGTATCCGGCATCGTCAACCACCTTCAGCACATCGGCCTCGGACAAAAGGGTCTCATCAAATTCGACAAATCCTTTTTCCAGCGAAAAGTTTACTGTGGCCTGCTGAATACCGTCGACACCTGAAAAAGCTTTCTCAATGGCGGCGGCACAGTTCGCGCAGGACATTCCTTCTATTTTGAAAGAAACCTGTCCACCTCGTTCCTGGAGCGACCGGGCACCGTATCCGGCATCGGCGACTGTGCGAATTATTTCATCAACCGTTAAAGGCGGTTCATGTTCCACCTTCAGGCGTTCAAGGGCAAAATTGACCGTTGCCGTGTGTATACCCGGCAAGCCGGCCAGGCACTTTTCAATTGCCGCCGCGCAGTTGGCACACGACATGCCCTCAAGCTCGAACTGCGATGATACGGTTTCAGCCGTATCGACTGAAGGTGCCGGGGTGTCCTGGTTTTCCGGCTCCTCCGCCTCTTCTTCCTGCGGCTCGAGAAAAAAGCCTTCCTCAAGTATCGCGGCTTGAAACTGTTCGATACCGGCCTTTTCATCATCAAAGGTGACCGTGGCAGACAAGTCTTCAAGCGACACACTGGTCTCTGAGACTCCCTCGAACTCTTCAAGAGCCATGGTAACGGCTTTGACACAGTGACCGCACATCATGCCGTAGACCGGAATTGTTTCAGTACGTACCATTTTTATCTTAATATTGTTTTTCTTGTTTCACTTTTCAGCGGCGGTAAAACCGAAATCATTTATCGCTTTGACAATCCCTGTAACATCGGCCGTATCATCACAGGTAAACACCGCCTCTTTCTGTTCCAGACTGACCTCCGCCTCGGAAACACCCCCGTGTTTTTCAATGATTTTTTTTACCCGTTTAACGCAATTCTGACAGGTCATCCCTTCTACGCTCAGCCTTTTCTCCATCACCTTGAACTCCTTAAAAATAGATTATAAAAACGAGCATACAGCCTCCCATTTTTTTTTATCGTTTTGAATACTTGTAAACTGCATCGATCAACTCTTCAATTTTGTTTTGCCCTTCTCCCCGGACAATCGCCTCGGTAACACAGCTTTCAACATGACGCTTCATAACAATCCGGGAAACCCCGTTCAGCGCTTTCTCTGCCGCACTGACCTGGTTAATGATGTCGATACAGTACTGCTCTTCTTCGATCATCTTCATAATACCCCGGACCTGTCCTTCAACTCTTTTCAGCCTGGTCAGGGCCTCTTTTTTCACTTTGTCGTTAATCATTTTTTCTCCTTTTCTCCCTTGACATACCCTAGGGGGGTAGGGTATATACTAACTATAAACAATCTGGACATTTCTGTCAACCGATAGCTCTTAAGAAAAAATAATTTTTGATTATACAACACGGGGGAATCTATGCAATCGGGTGAAAATAAAGACATGCAACACTGTGCGGTCTGCAACGGCATTATTGAAAAAAGCCCCATTAAACGCATGGGAAACCTTTATTGCTCTGTCTACTGCGCAGAGGTCAACCGCGAGCGCATGGAAAACCTCGATGCAGAGAAAATCGACTTCAACGAGCTCGGCGACGTAATCGGGCGCTTCATGAACACCTGCATGAAGTGTTCTTTTCCTGTTAAATGCCGCGAGGTGCGTGATTTCTGCGGGGCCTACTTCGACGATCTGCATGAATACATCTCCATGCGCTGGTGCTGCCATGCCATATTCGGTTTGAGCTGCATGCTTTCGGACGGATCAGTCGACCTGGAAACGGTCAAAAAAATCATGGCCCGGGCCGAGGAAATTGCCCGGGAAAACGGATATGTAGGCATAAATCCGGCGGTTTTGGCTCTGGCGGAAGGAGAGTGCATGGAGGACTTTGAGTATGCACCCGGCCCTGAAAACCGTCCCACACCTCCCGAAAAGCAGCACGAACACTATCTTGCCTGCGTAAACTGTGACGACCGGTTCAAGGAAGAATGCCTGAAAATGACTGAAGATGCCGAAGCCAAACTGGAGGAGATTGAAGAGCTCTTAGAGGGTTTCCCCTACTGTGGTCATGCCAAATATGATATGGCGTGCATGCTTATGAATCCGAAGGTACATAAGGAAAAGCTGAAAAAACTTATTGCCAAAGCCCGGAAAGTGGCCGACGAAAAAAGCTTCAAGGGCGGACAGTACCGTATTCACTATTTGTCCGTTGCCCGATCAGTTAAAAGGTGACATGCCGGCGGCTATTGAAAAATAACCATTGCATACTATACTTTAAAAATGCTACAACCTACTATAATTGTAGATTTAATTAGTTTGAACATGCAGGAATTGAATCTCTTGAAAAAACTTGTATATATACTTATTTTCTCGATGCTGTGCGCATGGGTTATACCTGCGGTGGCAGCTTTGATCCCTGAAGGATGCTCCTGTTGCCAAAAAGTTGAATGTTGTTGCGGATGCAAAGACGGCTCATCCGACACCGATGCAGCAGAAAAGCGGAACGAACCACCGGCAAAACACTGCAACTGCACTGCACCTGAAGCAGCAAACTCTGTTCCGTATGCCGCAACCTCCACTGGCATAAAAAGCCTCTCCGCTTTGCTTGATTGTTCTCTCTCAAAGGGTACCCCCGTCAATTGCTCCAGGCATATTTTCACAGACAATAAAAAAATTCATCCACCCCCACATCCCCTTTTTCTTCTAAAAGCCTCGTTTATTCTATAAAAATTTTCTTGCCTCGGTTAGATCTCGTTGTATATTTGCAACTGTTTTCCTTGAAAAAAACAAAGGAATTGCAGATATGCGGAACCGGTATTTTTCCGCCGAAGTGATGCACAAGGACTTTTTACAAAGCCGCTACGACAACGGTTCCATTCCTTGTTCCGCGACATGACGGGGGTACCAGCTCCGCTTGAGCTTAAAAAAGCTTGCAGAACTATTCTAAAAGCGGTATCGAGGAAACGAACAGCCAATTTCTGAAAGGTGTTTTATGAAAGCAGCAACAAAAATTATTGTAGCAACGGCGGTTGTGTGTCTTTTTTACACCGCCCAGGCCCGGGCGCAGGAGGTGCCTACCGGCAAAACCTACACCTGCTACCTCTATTCTCCGGTTGAATTTGTCGACACCGGGATCACGTTCGGAGAAAACGGTGTACTCAGTCTGTCCCGTTTCAACGGAACCGGCCTCTATGTAAGCATCGGCACACTGTTCAGCGGTTCGGTGCTTGCGTTCAACACAACCTATGCCGGAGAATACGGCGATCTGGCGTTTACCCTGCTGGGCAGCACGGCAGGCCCTTTCATTATCGGAACCGGTACGGTTTCAATAAATTTCGAAGAGCCCTATATACTGCTCCTCGTGGGCTTTGAGGCGACACCACCGCCTTCAAACAAAAGCTAAAGGGAGGCATACATGAATCTGCCCGTATTACGAAAGCTGCATACCATCAGCGGCGTCCTTCTGATACTGTTTATTGCCGTACAGGCCGTGACCGGCCTTGTCCTCAGCTTCGGCATCATTACTCTCAGGTACCAGGTGGCGGTTGTGCATCATGGCGGCGGCACGGCGGGGAGCATCTATCGAGTCCTCCTGGCGGCCGGCCTTCTCTTTTTAGTCGTAACGGGCGGCATACTCTACTTTCAGACCAAAAAGCTTATGAAAAAAGCATAAGGACGCACAATGAAAAACAGTGTAAAAATTATTTTCATCATACTCATGGGCGGAATTATTTTCTGTCTTGGCTCATCTCCCTGTCCGGCTAAAGAGCCCCTTGAACTCGAACCGTTAATTGAAGAAGCCCTTTCTTCCAATCCGCAGATTATCGTTTTTGAAAAACGGAAAGACGCTTTATGGGAAAAGCCTCCCCAGGCAAAAGCATGGGATGATCCGATGCTGACCCTCGGGGTTACCAACCTTCCCACCGACGATTTTGATTTCAACAAACAGGACATGACCCAGAAAACAGTCTCCCTGCGGCAGAATATCCCTTTCCCGGGCATCAAATCGCTGAAAGAAAAAGCCGCCGTTGAAACCGCCAAAACAGCCGAGCAGGACTTAAACAATATGCAGCTCACCATAGTCAGAAATGTAAAGCAGGCATATTACGACTACTGCCTGAACAGGGAAACTCACGGCATTATCCAGGCAAACCTGAAGCTGCTTAATCAGTTTGTGGAGCTTACCCAGGCCAGGTATGAAGTGGGCAGCGGACTGCAGGCAGATGTGCTGAAAGCCCAGGTGTCGCTGGCTAAAATGCAGGAGCAGCTTATTACCCTTGAGCAGGAGCGGCAGACGATTACAGCCCGGCTGTACAACCTGCTTAACCGCAGCCCTTCCGAGCCCATTGTCGGTGAACCGGCAATGGAACTGATCGAACTGAAGCATACCGCCGAAGAGCTGGAAGTGATGGCCCTGGCCGCCAACCCCCGCCTGCGCGCCCTTGAGCATGCTGTTGCAAAAAGTAAAGCCGAGCATAAGCTGTCGAAAAAAATGTACTTCCCCCAGTTCAGCGTCACGGCATCCTATGGGCAGCGTGATGACCGGGTACGGGCGAAGCCCTACCCTACACGGGTAACGGCACCGGATGGGTCATTTAATGACGTTACCACGCTGCCGCTCAACTACGACAAGGACCGTCCCGACTTTTTTTCGTTCCTGGTAGGCATTAATATTCCGATCTGGTTCAGGAGCAAACAAAGCCGGGGTGTTTCCGAGGCGTTTCACCGTGTCGCCCAGGTGCAATCAGAGTATAACAGTGCCAAAAACGATATCTGCTTCCGCATCAGAGACCTGCACGCAAAGGCGGATAAGGGCCGGGAGTTGACGACACTCTACAAAAACAGCATTATCCCCAGTGCCCGGCAAACTCTGGATGCCGACATGGCCGCCTACCAGGTCGGCAAAACAGACTTTCTCAATGTGCTGAACAGCCAGATCACACTATTTAATTACGAAATACAATATCACAAAGCAAAAACATCCTATCAGAAGGACCTTGCAGAACTTGAAACAATAGCAGGAGCCAGACTTTTTTAATGATTGGTCCGGCTCCCATTTTTTTAATGTTATACAAACAACAAGGAGAATAAGAATGAAAACAATAACAACCCTTGCCGTACTGATCGCCGCTACCTGTATTTTCACTACTGCCGCTCTTGCTAAACCCCAGACCCACTGTCCCGTCATGGGCGGAAAAATCAACACGGAACTGTACGCCGACCATAACGGCAAGAGGGTTTATTTCTGCTGCGCCGGCTGCATTGAGCCGTTTAAGAAGAACCCCGAGAAGTTCATAAAAAAACTAGAAGATGCAGGGTATGAGCCGGCAAAAACACCGGCTGCCAAAAAATAATAAACCGTTACTGCGACCTGCCGTTATCCGTTACAGAGCGGCATGCAAGGAGATCACATGAGGCCCCCGTTAAAATCCGCGCTACAGCGGCACCCACTGGTTACCACAGGCATCCTGCTGCTTTTCGCCTTTATCTTCGGCTATCTTTTTAGAGGGTGCGGGGAAGAACCCACTTCCTCACAGCATGCGCCCGGCGCGCAAGAGCAGGCATCTGTAAAGTTCTATACTTGCTCGATGCATCCCCAGATTCAGCAGCCCAACCCCGGAACGTGTCCGCTGTGCGCCATGGATTTGATACCGGTTTATGAATCCGGCACCGGCCAGGCAGCCGGAGTGCGGCAACTGACCCTCTCTCCCGAGGCAGTAAAGCTGGCCGACATTCAGACCGCCCCGGTGGAGCGGAAATACGTTTCAGCCGAAATCAGGATGGACGGCATGGTTGCCTTTGATGAAACCCGGCTCTCCTACATCACTGCCTGGGTTCCCGGACGAATCGAGCGCCTCTTTGTCGATTATACCGGCGTAAGGGTATCCAAAGCCGACCACCTGGTGTCCCTGTACAGCCCGGAACTGCTCACAACCCAGAAGGAACTGCTGCTGGGCTTGAAAATGCTGAAAGGACAAAGCGGGCGCGTGCGGCAGAGCACCCTGAAAAACGTTGAAGCTACCCGTGAAAAACTTCGCCTCTGGGGCCTTACCACGCAACAGATCAGGCATATTGAAAAAAGCGGCAATGCCTCGGATCAGATAACCATCTATTCTCCCATCAGCGGCATTGTTGTTAATAAAAACGGCTTTGAAGGCATGTATGTTAAAACCGGCACCCGCATTTACACTGTGGCCGACCTGTCTCAGGTATGGATAAAGCTTGATGCCTATGAGTCCGACCTGACCTGGCTCAGGTACGGCCAGCAGGTCGAGTTTGAAACAAAGGCCTATCCCGGCGAACTGTTTACCGGCCGCATAACCTTCATCGATCCGACGCTGGATCCGGCAACCAGAACCGTAAAAGTCAGGGTCAATGTACCCAATCCGAACGGTAAACTAAAACCCGACATGTTTGTGACAGCCCGTGTATATCCGCAAGTGGCCATGGCCGGAGCGGTTATGGAGCCGGAGCTGTCCGGAAAATGGATATGTCCCATGCATCCTGAGATAATTAAAAACACAAAAAACACCTGTAATATCTGCGGCATGGATCTGGTTACAACCGAATCGCTGGGATACGTTGCCGCCGACCGCCCGGACAAGGCCCCCCTGGTCATCCCCGCCTCTGCACCGCTGATTACCGGCAAGCGGGCTGTGGTCTACGTTGCCGCACCCGAAAAAGGTGGGGTATTTGAGGGTAGGGAAATCACCCTTGGCCCCCGGGCCGGAGATTTCTATATTGTCAAAACCGGCCTTGATGAAGGTGAAAAAGTGGTTGTAAACGGCAGCTTCAAACTGGACAGCGCCGTCCAGATTCTGGCTAAACCCAGCATGATGAACCCCGAAGGGGGGCATGCCCCGGCAGGTCATCACCATGGAGAGGCCTCCAAAGCAGACGACCCTGAAAAGACCGCCCAGGATATTAAAACACTTGATTCTCCAGCCGCTTTCAAGCAACAGATCGACAACACGGTTATTGCCTATTACACCATCCAGCAGGCCCTGAGCCTTGATAAATATAAAGATGCGCTGGCAGGTATTGCCGTACTGGAAAAAGCCCTGCAGGCCGTAGACATGAAGCTGCTGCACGGCAAAGCCCATATGCTGTGGATGCAGGATATGGAAACACTCAAAAGCCACCTGACATCGGCAGGTCGGACCAAAACCATAGAGGAGCTGCGGTCACGGTTTGAAAAAATATCCGATACCCTTTATGCCGTTACCCGGCGGTTCGGCACCGGCGGTACCATGATCATACACCGGTTCCACTGCCCCATGGCTTTCAACAACCGGGGCGCCTACTGGCTGCAAATGGCGGACCAGACCGAAAACCCCTACTACGGCAGCTCAATGTTTCGCTGCGGTGTGAAAAAAGAAACCATTGCCCCCGGCAAAACAATAGAAAAGCAGGAAGGACACCGGCATGAATAATTCCGATACCCTGAAGCGTCCTTCCCTGCTCGGACGCCTGATCCGGTACTGCCTTGAAATGAAGATCGTCGTCTTTTTGATGGTACTGCTGGTGCTGGGCTGGGGCATCATTGTGGCCCCTTTCGACTGGGACGGCGGAATTGTCGGCATGCTTCCCCGCGATCCGGTTCCGGTTGATGCCATTCCCGATATCGGCGAAAACCAGCAGATTGTCTTCACCGAATGGCCGGGTCGTTCACCCCAGGACATCGAAGACCAGATATCCTACCCACTGACCGTATCCCTGCTGGGCATTCCCGGCATTAAAACCGTACGCAGCTTTTCCATGTTCGGCTTTTCAACCGTCTATGTTATTTTCAAGGACGATATCGACTTCTACTGGTCGCGCACGAGGGTTCTTGAAAAATTAAGCAGCCTGCCGCCCAACACCCTTCCTGCCGGAGTACGGCCGTCGCTGGGGCCTGATTCAACGGCCCTGGGCCAGATATTCTGGTATACCCTTGAGGGCCGCGATAAAAACGGCCGCCCCACCGGCGGCTGGGACCTGCACGAGTTGCGTACCATCCAGGACTGGCAGGTACGCTACAGCCTGCTGTCCGCCGAAGGCATCAGCGAAGTCGCCTCTGTGGGTGGGTTTGTTCAGGAATACCAGATCGATGTCGATCCGGCCGCCATGCGGGCTCATCGGGTCCGCCTTGATGACGTGATTGCCGCCGTGCGAAGCGCCAATATCGATGTCGGCGCCCGCACCGTTGAAGTCAACAAAGTGGAATACGTCATCCGGGGACTGGGTTTTGTAAAAAAAATTGAAGACATTGAAAACAGCGTCATTACCGTCAACAACACGGTGCCCCTGTATATCAAGGATATCGGCACCGTTACTTTGGGTCCGGCCCTGCGCCGCGGCGCTCTTGACAAGGGGGGCGCCGAAGCCGTGGGCGGCGTTGTGGTTGTCCGCTATGGCGACAATCCCCTGTCCGCCATTAAAAACGTAAAAAAGAAGATTGCCGAAATTACCCCCGGCCTGCCGAAAAAAACCCTGGCCGACGGCACGGTCAGCCAGGTCACAATTGTCCCCTTCTACGACCGGACCGGGCTGATTCACGAAACCCTTGATACGCTCAATACGGCACTTACCGAAGAAATCCTGGTTACCGTTATTGTTATCCTGGTAATGGTAATGCATCTGTGGAGTTCGGTGCTGATTTCAGCCCTGCTGCCCCTGGCCGTACTGATGTGTTTTATTGCCATGAAACTATTCGGCATCGATGCAAATATTGTGGCCCTGTCGGGCATTGCCATTGCCATCGGAACCATGGTGGATATGGGGATTATCATCTGTGAAAATATTCTTAAACACCTTGATGGTGCATCCCCTGAAAAAAGCAGGCTGGAAATCATATATCAGTCCACCTGCGAGGTGGGCAGTGCGGTCCTGACGGCTGTTGCCACAACTGTTGTGGGGTTTCTGCCGGTATTCACCATGGAGGCCGCCGAAGGTAAACTTTTCAAGCCCCTGGCTTTCACTAAAACCTTTGCCCTGATTGCATCGGTTATCGTGGCCCTGACCATTATACCGCCCCTTGCCCATATCGTTTTTTCCGGCAGACACAACGGCAAAATGCTGCGCCGCTTTCTCTATTGCCTTCTTCTGCTAGCCGGTGTCGTTTCAGGGGTTATGCTGAACTGGTGGATCGGATGTATTATTTTTGCATTCGGGATGTACCGGCTGTGTGAACACAAAATTCCGGATCACATCCGGCGCGTAATGCCGCGGATTGCCATTTGCCTTGCCGTGCTGCTTGTTGGTATTGTTTTATCAAATCACTGGCTGCCCCTGGGGCCGGAAAAAGGCCTGATTATAAACATGCTGTTTGTGGCCCTTCTTGTGGGCGGCATTCTCGGCTTTTTTCAACTGTTCCAGCGCAAGTACAGCAGTATCCTGGGCTGGTGTCTTAACCACAAATCCACTTTTCTGGCGATTCCTCTTTTAATCAGCCTGTCGGGGCTGCTTATCTGGCTGGGCTTTGAGTCGCTGTTCGGCTGGCTCCCTGCTCCCATAAAACGGTTCGCGCCGGTATCCGCTGTGGCCCATAGCTTTCCCGGCCTGGGCAAGGAATTCATGCCGCCGTTGGATGAAGGATCATTTCTGTATATGCCCACCACCATGCCCCATGCTTCAATCGGCGAAGTGCTTGATGTACTCCAAAAGCAGGACATGGCGTTTCAGTCTCTCCCCGAAATCTATTCGGTTGTCGGAAAGCTGGGGCGGGCCGAAACACCCCTTGACCCGGCTCCGGTATCCATGATCGAAACCGTTATCAACTACTACCCCCAATATATGCTGGATGAAAACGGCAAACGACTTACCTTCAGTTTCGACCCGAACCGGGCCGATTATGTCCGGGGCCTGAATGGAGAACCACTGCCGACCCCCGACGGTCAACCATATAAAACAAAAGGCGCTTTTGTTCGCGACGCGGATAACAACCTTATCCCCGATCCGGATGGAATGCCGTTCCGTCTGTGGCGGCCTGCCCTTGACCCGGAGCACAATGACGGCCGCGACCCTTGGCCCGGCATTAACAGCCCGGACGACATTTGGGACGCCATTGTCCGGGCCGGGGAAATCCCCGGCACCACCTCGGCCCCGCGACTGCAGCCTATATCCGCCCGAATTGTGATGCTGCAAAGCGGCATGCGTGCTCCCATGGGAATTAAAGTTAAGGGTCCGGACCTTGAAACCATAGAGCGTTTCGGACTGGAGCTGGAAACACTTCTTAAGGAAGTGCCTTCGGTGGAGCCCGCGGCCGTCATAGCCGACCGCATTGTGGGAAAACCCTATATTGAAATCGATATAGATCGCAGGGCCGCAGCCCGCTACGGAGTGAGTGTAGGCCGGGTCCAGGAAATTATCGAGGTGGCCATCGGCGGCAAGCGCATTACCACGACGGTGGAAGGCCGGGAGCGCTACCCCGTCCGGGTCCGTTATCTTAGAGAGCTACGCGATTCCCTTGAAGAACTGGGAAGCATCCTGGTACCGGGAGCGGGCAGCATCCAGGTGCCCCTGCGTCAAATGGCGCACATTCGCTATGTACGCGGTCCTCAGGTCATCAAATCAGAGGACACTTTTCTGGTCGGGTATGTCCTGTTTGATAAAAAAAAGGGCTATGCCGAAGTCGATGTTGTAGAACAGGCCCAAAGCTACCTGCAAAGCAAAATCGAGCAGGGCAAACTGGAGGTGCCTGACGGCGTAAGCTATGTTTTTGCCGGCAGCTATGAAAACCAGGTCCGGGCGCAGAAAAAATTGTCCGTTATCCTGCCCCTGGCTCTATTTATCATATTCATGATCCTCTATTTTCAGTTCCGGGTCGTCTCAACCACCCTGCTGGTATTTTCAGGCATTATCGTTGCCTGGGGCGGCGGGTTTATAATGATCTGGCTCTACGGGCAGCCCTGGTTCCTCAACTTCTCCCTGTTTGGAACCAATCTGCAGGATCTGTTTCAGATTCACCCCATCAACCTGAGCGTGGCCATATGGGTCGGCTTCCTGGCCCTGTTCGGCATTGCATCCGATAACGGTGTTGTGGTTGCAACCTACCTTAACCAGACGTTTGAAAAAAACAAACCAAAGACCACCGAACAAATCAGACAGGCTGCCCTTGAGGCCGGCCTGCGACGGGTCAGACCCTGCCTTATGACAACCGCCACAACCGTTCTGGCCCTGCTGCCGATCCTGACATCCACAGGCCGCGGTTCCGATATTATGGTACCCATGGCCATACCCTCTTTCGGCGGCATGGTTATCAATATCGTCACCATTCTGGTGGTGCCGGTACTCTACTGCGCCATAAAAGAAATACAGTTAAAATCCCGGCGATAATCCTAAAGCATCTGCCCAAGACTGCTTTATATAACAATTCTCTCAATTAATAGTGCGCAGGGGAGAAACACAAAGACTGATGCGGTTTGATAGCCGTCGGCTATGTGCTCGCAGGAAAAGGAATAAAAAATGCTTAACCCATAGCTCGCACCGCCGCGGCTGCTCACACCGCATCAGTCTTTGTGTTTCTTAATGACTACAGAAGAAAATAGAACGATCAAGACCACCGGGCCTTGAGGCTTTTGGAAAGTGTTCAGATACAAGGCATTCGATATTCTGACGAATGAGGTGTACGTGGTTGTACGTCGCAGTGACGAAGGATGCGTGCAACGCCGTAGATGAGCGCTTTATGGAAGCCTCGCATACAAATAAAGAAAAGGTTGGGCTAAATTGCAGCCCAACCTTTTACTTAGGGGAGGGGGGGGAGTTGAAATTCTTTTTTAAGGTGCTTCTATTATTTGCTTTATACTACTACCTGCTCCCTTGATGCCGCTTCAAAACCCGTCCTATTCCCCCACAA
>JANQGV010000301.1 GCA_028282925.1 Thermodesulfobacteriota bacterium | reverse complement strand
TTGTGCGCCGCAGCCAGACCGAAGCGGACGTTGTAATCAGCAATACCGGTACAGGAACCCTTACCTACAGCATCGGCGACATCCAGTACGGCTGGCGTGCCTCCGACTGGCTGTCGTCCGAACCGGCAAGCGGCAGCGTCGGGGCGGGTGAGGACGTAACGGTGACCCTGACCGTCGACCGCTCCAAGCTGCGGGCGGGATTCTACGGCGCGCGGGTTCCCATTGTGACCAACGGCGGCACCGAAGAGGTTCTTATAATCGTCTTTGATCCGGTGTTCGACAACTGACATACGCCGCACGGTATTTTAAATAGGATGCAAGCCTGCCCATCACCAATGGGCAGGTTTTTTTTGTAAATTATTTTTGACATTCGTTATGCAAGATGAAATACTCGATTGGCTGGAGCAGTTCTCAAAATTGTAGAGCTTCAATAGTATGTTCGCCTAGTAGGAGCACCTTTATGTGCGATTAATGAACTCTGCAGGTTTTACGGCCTGTATCGAGGCCGAAGGCCGCTCCTGCACGGCTTCTAATACGAGTGCCTGAAGTCCTGCAATATCACACGGGAGGGGTTGGGCCGCAGTGCAGTACATTTCCTTGAAAAATCGAACCGTACCTTTGCGTACCATCACGTGTTACGTGCTGTTGCATGTAGCGGTGGCGGTGGTGTGTTTTGCGGTTGTGCCGGGATGTTCCACCGACAGGGGACTGGTAACGGTCTGGAAGCGTAAAACCGGGTATCCGATTTCTTCTGTTCCGGTGACTGCGGGAGAGCGTGTGTACGTGGGGAGCGATCGCCTGTACTGCCTGAATGCTGAAACGGGTGAGATTGCATGGGAGTTTGAAGGATACGGGATTTTCCAGAAGACCCCGCTTGTCTCCGGCAGCAGGCTGTACGTGCTGAGCGGGGGGCTCTATTGCCTGGACGCCGCTACGGGTACGCTGGTCTGGGAGTTCTGGCCCGGCATATGGGGAGACGGCACTCCGGCACTGTCCGGGGGGCATGTGTACGGTATTTTTAAGGATATGCTTTTTTGCGTCGATGCAAAAACCGGGAAGAAAAAATGGCAGAAAAAAGTGCATACGTCAACGAGGCCCCCTTTTATAGATGGGGGGTATGTCTATATCGGAGGGGTAGGGAAGGTTGCATGCCTCGATGCAGATGACGGACATCTTGTGTGGAAGCGTAAAATGGACAAGGTTCATTTGGAGATCAACCCGGTTGTATACAACCACAATGTCTATGTTGCCACTATCCTACAGCGCGAGATGTACTGCTTTGAAGGTGCCACGGGAAAGACCCTCTGGGTCCGCCGGCTGGAAAAACCGGTGTTTCTTCTATCTCTCGTGTATCGTAATATGTTGTATTTGACCGGTTCTGACCGGGTGTTCTGTGTGAGAGCCGATAGCGGGGAGGAGGTGTGGAGTTATCCTTTCGACAGCCCGGCGATTTCCCCGGCTGTTATGGAAGGCAGCAGGCTGTATGTCCGCACTATGCAGGGCAGTCTGGCCTGCCTGGATGCCGCCGAAGGTACCATGCAGTGGAAAACCACCATGCCGCGCGGCAAATCTTCAATGGCGGTTGAAGACGGCCGCGTGTATATAGGTTCCCAGGATAGATATATCTACTGTGTACAACGAATCGATTAATCAACAACCGGTTTTTTTGGTAAAGCGGTTACTGCATTATGGAATTGACCAGGAAACAGAAAAAACAGATTGAGCGGGAATACCCGGGCAAGTCACCCGAGCAGATCGCCGCGGAGTTAAAACTGAAGACGGGCACGGTTTACCGGGAGTTGGGCCTGCAGGCGGATTTCTGGGACCACCGCCTGGAAAGTGCAACAGGATATGTGCTGTGTGCCGTGTTGCTTTGCGCACCGGTGGTGTTTATCCGGGGGCTCAGTAACTTTGCAGATTTACCGCAGCGCGTTTTTGTCCAGACCGGCGTTACCGTGCTATCGGCGATCTGGCTGGTTCGGGCGATTGTGATCGGGAAAATCCGGTTCGTCATCGATTGGAGTACCGTTTGCGTGGCCGCCTTTATGTTGTGGCCGTTTATGATACTCCCGTTTTCCGGCAACCGGTATGAGGGCCTGTATGCGGCAACCCATTGGGCGGCCTGCGGCCTGGTGTTTTATTTCATAAGCAATTTGGCCCGCAAGGATGTCTGGATCAGGAGAATCGGTTTGACCCTTGTTGTTGCCGGAATAGGCGTCGTGCTTTTGGGTGTCGGCCAGAAGCTGTTCGGCCTGCGCTGGGTCCCGGCGCGAGCCCCTTTTGCCGCTGCATTTGCCAACGTGAATATGGCGGCCCAGTACCTGGTAATGATACTGCCCGTTTTTATCGCAACCGGGGGATATTGCAGGAATATTTTTCTGCGTGTTTCAGCTTATGCGTTTGCCGTGCTGACATGCGGTTACCTTTTTTATACCAATTGCCGGGCTGCATGGTTTGCGGTGGCGGTATCCTGCATATGGACCGGGTATGTCTTGACGACCAAAAAAATGCTCAAAAGATGTATCGCAGGGTTGGCCGTTGCGATGACGGTGGTGTTCCTGCCCTTGAGCGCGGAGCTTTTGCAAAGCTTGCCGAGCAGCAAGCTTTATAAAACCGTCGGCGGCAGCGCACTGTACCGGCTGATAGTATGGAACAACAGCCTGTCTATGATCCAGGAACGTCCGATACAGGGTTTCGGCCCGGGAAGTTTCAGGATCTATTATCCAGGCTATATCTACAGGCGAACCCTTGATGTTTCGTTTGATAAAGAAGTGCAGATCCGGAGGGCGCATAATGATTTTATACAGGTGGGGGTTGAGACGGGGCTTGTCGGTCTGGTGCTGTTTGCCGGACTGCTTGCCGGGAGCCTCTTTCGCACAGCCCGCGGGTATCGCAACTTACAGTACCCCCTCCATAAAGCGGCTGTAGTGGGTTGTACAGCCGGGATTGTAGCCTTTATCTCCAGCGCATTTTTCAGCTTTCCATTGCAGCGCTCCATCCCTCCGCTCTTGTTGTTTGCATATCTTGGTGTTGCGACGGCCCTGCTGCTGCGCAACGGACATGCGTTGAGGGGAGCAGAGTGCAGGCTGCCGCGGGCCATTGGTGTCGTTGCCCTGGCGGTGGTGCTGGTAGCGGGGGGCGCGTTGCTCCGTTACAATATGCGCAACATTACCTGTGACCGCTATTTTCGGACCGCCATGAAAATGGAAAAAAGAGGGCTTAATAAGAAGGCCCTTGCAAACGGCCTGAAAGCCCACGAATACAACAGGGGCCGGGTTGATGTTTTATCGACGGTGGGCAGGGCGTATGTAACGACCGGAAAGATCGACAAGGGCATTGCAACCCTGGAGCACGTGACCCGAAAGCATCCCTACAATCTCAATGCCGCCTTTATCCTCGGCGTTGCCTATGCAAACAATAAAGAAACTGAAAAGGCCCTGGAAAATTTCAGAAAAGTTCTGAAGATCAAGCCGGATTTTGCCGAGGCAAAAAAAATAGTGGCTATTTTGAAGGCAACGGGGACGCTGCAGATAAACCTCAAATAAGCATTTCAACATTGTATTGCTGTGTAATAAAAAAGAGTGGATATCATGGATATCCACCCTTTGTGTTGTCGGAATGTGTATTCGGTTTAAAAGAACGGCACCAGTATCAGGATGTTTATGTTTTTATTTCCACCGGAGCTTGATTCCACGGGAATTGTTGCGCTGTACAGGCCGGGGTTGAGTCCTGCGCGTGAAACGGCGATGGTAACAACGTCGTCCTCAAGGGCTTCGGACGAACCGGAAATCGGGCTGATGGCTGTGATCCACCCCTGGGCTCCCGGTCGATAGACGGCCTGGCCGATTTCCCAGTTCACGGTTCCGGTGCCGCTGTTGGTAATGGTGACCGCCTGTTCGGTTGCATCCCGGTTCAGGAAAAAAAGGAATCCGGGCGATACGCTCAGTTCCGGGCCCTGCTGCACCAGCATGATAACGAAAACATTTTTTGTCCGGACATTTGAGCGGACCGGCAGGGTCGCGCTGTACAGCCCTGCTGCAAGACCGGTGCGGTCTACGGCCAGGGTTACGGTGTCGACTTCCTGCTCCGTATAGCCCCCGGTCGGTTGTACGGTCAGCCAGTCTTCTCCCCGGTGGTATGTTATGTTCCCGGTTTCCCAGGTGAGGGAGCCGATAAAGGGGTTGCGTATGCGGACAGACTGCTGCGTCTGTGTGTCGCCCAGGAAAAGAACCAATTGCGGATTAATCAAAAACAGCGGGAAGTCAGGAGCGGAAACCTCCATTGATACATCTATGTCTAGATTGCCGGCATTGGACGTGATGGGCAGCATGGCGGTATAGGTGCCTGCGTTTGCAAGCCGCCGGTCTACCGTTACCGTAACATCCCGGGGGATTCCTGTTGATGCACCGGCACGGGGACTTACCGAGAAAATCCAGCCGCTGCCCTCGTTATACTTGGTGGCATTATCAACGATGTCCCAGTTCAGGGTGCCCGAGCCTGTGTTGCTGATGGTAAGCAGTTTGGCCGTTTCATTGTCGGCGAATTCCAGCGGGTCGGGGCTGACCGAAAGCCGTGGCGATTCGAAAGCTGCCGATGTTGTTGTGGTTGAAGCCGCGGTTGTCGTTGTGGTAGGCGGCCGGATTGACGTTGTGGTTGTGGTGGTCGAGGTCTCTGTTACGGAAGTTGTTGTGCTGGCGACGGACGAAGATGTTGTGGGCGCCGTGGATGTTGTTGTGGTTGAATACGACAGGGCGAAGAAAGATGTCCGGGTGATATGGTTGATAGGATGTATTGCGCTCATCGCGGGGGTCACCTTGCCCTCCAGCGCAACGGTTCCGGTAATGGCGATTGTAACGGCCCCGCCGAAGGTGGTGCCGTCGACGGTGATGTCTGTTCGGGTGACGGACTGGGCCGTGCATGTCTGCCAGGAGCTTCCGTTGTACCACTGCAGCGGGGAGGTAACACCGGAGGCCGGGTCGCTTCCGGTGTAAAAGAAAGTAGCGGTTATCCAGTCGATTGTGCCGGTTTTTATACCGAGGTCGTAAAATTCCTGGGCATTGGAAAGGCTTGTGCCGGTCGGGTTGGCGACAAATGCTGTGGGTATCATTACAGCGCCGCCCGCACCGGTATTAACTCCAAGCTTGGTTTGGCTGCGGGTGTCGGTGATCCCCTGGGTGGTGCCGGCCGCTATCGACATATAACTGCCGTCATCGACCTGTCCCGTGATCGGTGGGAAGTATTGCACATGCTGGGATGCAATTTTAAGATGGCTTGGGGTGCCGGCCCAATAGTTGGCCGTAGCAGTGATCTGATCGGTTCCTGAAGCAGATGTTCCAGGTGTTTGAAAACCGACGATAGGATATGACCCGGTGGTGTGGGCCATTAAAAAATTATTGAAATGAACGGCAAAATTATTTTCCCATCCGTCCGTATCGGCGGGAAGTAAGGTGTCTCTTACCAGTATGCTGAATTCATTGGGAGCTGCACCAGACCCGGTTTTGAACGTGTTGTGGGTAATGGTAATGCCGCTTATAGTGTTTGCTGCCTGGGCATTCGGTTCGTTTAAGTAAATATATCCATAATAAGGATTAAAGGCGGTGTTATTCCAAGTGCCGGAGGTGTCCCAGCTGTTGCTGAAACTGTTGCTGAAATAGTGGATGTTTTTTATCGGCCGATCAAGTTGCAATACGGACATGGCGTTTGTAATTGTGTTGTCGGCCAGGGTAACCGTATCAACGGAGCCGCCGTCGCCGGTTGAGGCAGATCCCGGGTCGACCGAAAACCAGGAACTTGTGCTGGTGGTCTGCCCCGTGAATGCGCAATTGCTGATGGATATATTATTGGCGGTGTTGCCGCTGTCCACTGATATAGCTTTGTCGCCGTCGTCGGTGGTAAAGCTACAATAGGTAACCGTAAGATAATCACCATTCAGTGCGGTACACGATACGGCCGCCCCGCGGGAGTCGATCTGCATGCCCTGCATGGTGATGTTGTTGCCGTTGAGGAACACCAGGGGGGCGCCGGACTGGGGGAAAGAGATTTCCGGGGCGGAGGATGAAGCGCCCGGGGTTCCCGCTGTCCAGGCATCGGCGCCGGTGCTGAGCAGGCCCGTGAGAGTGATAGATTTTGTGACTGTTAAGGCATCGGTGTAGGGCGTACCTTTGCTCATGATGTAGAGCGTATCACCCGAGTTAACCTTAGCCAGTGCAATGGCTTCGGAAATGTTATCGGCAACACCCCAGGCCGTGGGGTTTGCAGTGCTGGTGTAGTTTACGGCTTCGGCGATCCAGGGGGAATAATCCACTTTAGCGGACACATCGGCCCGGCTGCTGGTGCCGGTTTCGTTTTCATGGCTCCGGGGACCGGCCTTGTGACCCCACCAGTTTCTTTCGGCATTAATATAGTATGACGGGGGGATGCTGAACCATGTTGAGCTGACAAAGCCGACTATGGGGTCTGCTACGCCGTCGTCATCCTGCAGGATCTGGTTGTGGTTGATAACGAGGTTGGCGTTCCAGTTGCCGTCCTGCACATCCAGTTCATCGACGCTGTCGCTCAGTAAAACCACGTATTCATCGGAGTAGGAATCACTCTGTTTGAACACATTGTTGGTGATGTCGATATTTTTAAATTTGTTGGTGGTCTGATTGGTCGGGTTTTCAAGCCGGATGTAGCCGTTGGAGTCGGCAAAGGTGTTGTGGTCTATCAGCACATCGGTAATGGCGCCGTCCAGTTGCATCAAAGCGGTTGTTTTGGTGATCTGGTTGTAGGTCAGGGTGACCGAGCTTGCGGCCGCATCGCCGCCGGAGGCGATGGAGAACCAGTTTGTTTTTGAAATGGCATTGGTAGTCCCCTGGCCGGCAAAGGCGCAGTACGAGGCGGTCAGGTGGTTGACGATGCTTGAGCCTGCGACGGCAATGCCCTTGTCCTCGTTGTTCAGGTCGAAGGTGCAGTAGCTGAGGGTGATATAGTCGATTGCGCCCACAATGGCGGTTGCCGATATAGGGGTGGTGCCGGTTGTATCGATGTTCAGGCCCTTAAGCTCGATGTTGCTGTTTTTCAGCAGTATCAGGGGGTTTGTAAAGCTGGTATTGGTGATGGAAATCACCGGGGCATCGTCGGCACAGCCGGCCTTTCCCGGGGTCCAGGCATTGCTGCCGTCTTTGTCGCGGCCTTCAATGGCGAGGCTCTTGGTAATGGTGAGCGCTTCGACATAATCGGATCTGCCGGTTTCGGTTACTTCGTATACAAAAATAGTATCACCACTTGCTGCAGCGGCGTCTATCGCATCCTGGATGGTGCAGTAATACGGAGTTCCTCCCGGAACACAGCCGGTTACGTTTTTAACGGTGTAGGTTGCCGCCCATATCGGGGGGTAGATCAGATTACTGATTAAAAGAGCTGTAAGAAATATGGTGATTTTGCTTCTTTCCAGATGTCTCATATACAGGTTCCCCTCCCCGGGCAATTAGCCGGATTGTAAAATTTTTAATAAAAAGTAATATTTTATGTTAATAACCTAATAATTTTATTTTAACACGTTTTATTACGCAACTCTATAAAAAAAATATCGGTAGTATTACCGAAGCCGGAAGGTTTCTGTCGGCTTTCAGGGTCATGGTTATACTACAATGGACGATAGAGGTATATATAATATTTTAAACACGATATTATTTATTTAGTTGTTGCATGTTGATTCGGCCGTTCTTAAATGCTACATTCTTGAGAATATATCCGGCTATCTTTTATATCAGCCAATACGGTTTTTTTTAAAAAGGACTTGATTCTTTACTGCAATTTAGGTACACAATATAAGCTCGAATGACTAATAATTACTCTGTAACTACCGTATATTTCTGAATTCAGGAGGTAGATTTTTATGATTGATTCCCTGAAAAGGATAAAAGAGGCTGAGCAGCAGGCCAATGAGCGCATCGAGGGCTCAAAAAAAGAGTCTGCCGATATGCTGACGAAGGCCGATACCGAGGCCAAGGCGCTTATCAGCAAAGCCGCCGAATCAGCCACCGGCAAGGCCGCCGATATGATGAAAAAGGCCTGTGCCGATGCGGAATCTGAAGCCGAAAAGATCATCCAGGAAGGCGTTTCCAACGCCGGCCAGGTCAAGCAGGCCGGTGAAGCCCATGTTGAAGCCGCGACCAAGGTTATCGTCAGTCAGATCATAGGAGAAGCCTAAATGTTTTATCCTGAACGAATGCAGAGAATCCGCTTCGTGGTGCATGAATCGGTGAAGCAGCGGGCCCTGAAAAAGCTGCATGAGCTCGGTGCGGTGCAGATTACCGATTTCCGGGAGCAGCTTTCAAAAGAGGAATGGAAAGAGCTGCTTACGGCCCACCCCATGGCTGCCGAGGTGCGCAAGGTGACCACCCAGCTTATGGCGGTAAACCGTCTGCTGGACGTGTTCTCCATGGTGGCCCCGGAGCAGGAAGAAGGTTTTTTCAAGACCCTGTTTGCACCCGATCCCCCGGAAAAGATAACGGTTGAAGATATTGCCGGAGAGGACCTTTTTACGGCCGCCGATGATGCGGTTGCCGAGGTGGAAAAGCAGATCCAGGAGCCGCTGGAGCAGCTCGAAGAAATTGAAGTGCTCAAAGGCGAGCTCGGCGTGCAGCGCGAGGCTTTCAGCCGGATCAGCTCCCTTGATATTCCCCTGGAACTGCTGGGCAGCGGCTCGTTTGTGTGCGCCCTTGTCGGCATTTCCGCCAAGAAAGATTTTACCCCCCTGCAGGAAGAGCTTAACAATACCGCGGAAGGGCTTGTCTATTTTGCCGAAACCCCCATAGCCGAAACAGAAACATGCGTGCTGGTGGTGTGCATGGCCGATAAGGCCGATGATGTTGCCGCAATACTGCGGCGCTGGGATGTGGATCGGATCAACCCCGGCGATTTCAGCGGAAGTCCGGCATCGGCGATTTCGGACATCGACGCCAAAGTTGCCGCGCTCAATACCAAGCAGGACAACTGCCGCGAGCAGATCACCAAAGCCGCCGGGCAGTGGCGCAAGCCCCTAAAGGGGCTGCGGGAGCAGCTTGTCATCGAGCGCGAACGCTCGGAAATCTGTTCCAGCCTGGCCAAAACCGAGCATGCCGTTGCCATCGAGGGCTGGGCGATCGACAGGAAAGCGGCCGGTATTATTTCCGAAATCGAGCGCTGCTGCGACGGCCTGGCCGTTGTCCAGGTTGCAGAGCCCGACGCTCCGGTTGAAAAACTACCGGTGGCCCTCGACAACCCCGGCATACTGAAGCATTTCGAACTGCTGGTAAAACTGTATGCACCGCCCAGGTATAACGAAATCGACCCCACGGTGCTCATTTTTCCGTCGTTCCTGTTTTTCTTCGGACTCATGATCACCGATGCCATGTACGGGCTGATGTGCCTGCTGCTGGGCGTGTTTATCCTGCGCGGCGGCGGAAAGTATTATTCCCTGTACCGCAGCGCGGGCATTTTGCTGTCCCTCGGCGGGGCCTCCACGATTGTTCTGGGGTCAATGACCGGCGGCTGGTTCGGCAACCTGGCCACCGAGTACCTCGGGTTGACCTTTCTGAACAGCCTGGTGGTTATCAACCCCATGGTGGATGTGTCCAACTTCCTGCTGTTTGCCATCGGGGTGGGCCTGCTGCACCTGAACATCGGTATTGTGGTGGGTATAATCAAGGATGTGCGCAGAAACTGCATCCCCGATGCCCTGAAAAATGTCTGGATATTTTTTCTCGAAATAGCGCTTGTCTGTCTCTATATGAACGCCAAAACCGCCGCCATCGTGTTTGCCGTACCGTCCCTGCTGATGCTGCTGTACGCTGAAAAGGGAATGGCCCTGTTCGGCGTTACCGGGCTGCTGGGCGATACGCTTTCCTATGCCCGCCTGATGGCCCTGGGCCTGGTGAGCTTCGGCCTGGCGGTTGCCATTAATGCCCTGGCCAAGATGGTATGGGGTATCGACTACGTCGGATGGCTGATGGCGCTGCTGATCCTGGCGGGCGGTCACTTGTTCAGCTTTGTGCTGAACCTGATGGGTGCTTTCGCCCACGGCATACGACTCCATTTTGTAGAGTTTTTCGGTAAGTTCTATGACGGCGGGGGCGAGGATTTCGAGCCCTTCCGGGTTAAACGGGAACTGACGGAATTAAAATAAACGTATACAGTAAATTAATTTATGTATTTAGTAATTACATTATAAGGGAGGTTATCAGGTATGGAATTTACATTAGGTTTAGGTCTGGCGGCACTGGGTGCCGGTCTTGCAATGGGCGTGGCGGCTATCGGTTCCGGTATTGGTGTTGGTATTGCCGGAGCAGCGGGAGCCGGGGTTATCGCTGAAGATCCGAAAAAGTTCGGACCGGTTCTTATTCTTCAGGCGTTTCCCCAGACACAGGGTATCTACGGTTTTGTTACCGCGGTCCTCATTCTGATGGGTGTCGGGCTCCTGGGCGGCACGATTAAGCCGATTTCAATGGAGCTGGGCCTTATTGCACTGGGTGCCGGACTCTCTTCCGCACTGGGCGGCCTGACCTCTATCGGGCAGGGTATGACGGCCGGTGCAGCTATGGGATCTGTTGCCAAACGCCCCGAAACCCTGGGCCAGAACATGGTTCTCTCTGTTATGTCTGAAACCTTTGCAGTGTTCGCACTGCTGATCGCTATCCTGATCATGGTCGGCGCAGGTATTATGTAATAAAACTCATAAGCTGCCGGAATGGGGGCTTTCAGCGTTTCCCGGTATGCCGGGATATGCTGTATAGTGCCGATACCGAACCGGACGGGCGGCGGCTTGTATTAAAGAAAGGATCCATGAATGTCTGCAGATGGAGTCCAGAGTATTATTGAGCAGATAGAAAAAAGTGCTGGAACATCAGTATCTGCCAATCTGTCGGAAGCAAAAGAAAAAGTAGACGCTGTTCTTACCGAGGCCGGAAAACAGGCAGGTGATGAGGAACAGTCCATCCTGAACCGGGGTGAGCAGGAGTCACGCCGTGAGTCTCAGCGTATACTGGCCGAGGCCCGCATCAAAGCCCGCCGCGAAAAGGTAAAGGCCCAGGAAGAGGTTGTTCAGCAGGCCTTTGATAAAGCGCAGGCGTTGCTCCGTACAATGGCGGCCGAAGGCAGGGCGGACGGTATCGAATATCGTGATGTTATCGAGCGGCTGATTGCCGAATCGGCTGTTTCAGCCGGCGCTGCCGATCTGGAGGTGCTGGTGGACCCGCGGGATAAGGCTGTTGTATCCGCTGATCTGCTGAACAAAATAGCAGGCCGGGTCGGCCAGGTGTCGCTTAAGCTTTCCGATGAACCGCTGAGCTGTATGGGAGGTGTTGTGGTGCGCAGCCTCGACGGCACGGTGCGGGTGGAAAACACGTTTGAATCACGCATTGAGCGTTTCAGGGAAACAATTAGAACCCGGGTGGCAAAAGAGCTTTTCCCACAGGAGTAATTATATAATGGATAATACTTTCTTCCTTGTCATTTTACTGCTGCTGCTTGGTTTACTGCTGCCGTTCCTGGTGTTCCTGATCCGCAACCTGCGAAACATATTACCATACCTGTATGTGATCGCACGGGTCCGGGCCAAGGAAGCGCGGCTTTTGAAACCCGAAACCATGGAGGAAATGGTCAACACCGGGTCGGTGGCCGAGATTGCCTCGATCCTGGAAAATTCGGAATACTCCTATGCCATGCAGGGACTTGTGCTTGACAGCGCCGAATCGATTGAAGAGCTGCTGACGCGCCAGTCGGCCGATATCTACAGCGAAATAGCAAAAATGCTGCCCGATAACGTCGACCGGGTTTTCAGCTACCTGCAGCAGCAGTGGGACGTTCGTAACCTGAAGGCGGTTATGCGCGGTGTGCGCGCCGGGCTGTCGTCCGAGGAAATTGCGGCCAAAACAGTACCCTTTGGGGAACTGGATCCCGAGCTGCTGAAAAAGATGGCCGAAACAACCTCTATTGAAGATCTCCTGCCCCTGTACGAAGGAACCCGCTACGGGCAACTGGCCGGCATGCTGGCCACCTATGAGCAGGAGGCAAGCCTGCTGCCGCTGGAAGCGCTGCTGGATAAAGCGGTGCTGGAGGAGATGTGGAACAGCGTTACCGCGACCCGCGAGCTGATTGATCTGCGGCCCACCTTTGCGGCACGCATCGACGCGCTGAACCTGAAAATAGTACTGCGGGCCAAGCATGATCATGTTATGTTTGCCGACATAGAAAAGTATATTATCGAGGGTGGAGACCTGCCCCAGACGTTTTTCAGTGTTTTTGACGAAGTGGACGAAGTTGCCGCAGTGCTGGCAGAGGTTGAGCAGACCGTTTTCTATAAACCCCTTATGGAAATTCTGTCGGAATTTGAAAAGAGCGGTTCCCTGTATGACCTGGAAAAGGTGCTGGATGAAACAGCCTTGAGCGTCGGCAGGGGCACCTCCATTAAACAGCCCTATGGCGTTGCGCCTGTTCTGGGGTATCTGTCGCTGAAAGAAACCGAGATCAGGAACATTCGGGCCATTGCCCGGGCCAAAGAGGTCGGCCTTGCCCCGGAAACCATCAGGGAATTCGTATTGAGGGTGTAGCGTATGAATATAGTGGTTATAGGAGACCAGGACACGGTAACGGCCTTTCGGCTGGCAGGTGTAAAAAAAATATACGATACGGACGAAGGCCGGGAGCAGCTCAAACAGGTTCTGGCCGATGACGACATCGGGGTTGTTGTGATGACGGAGCGTTTCGCCGAGGAAAACCGCCAGCAGGTGGAAGACCACAAGGCCTCCAAGCGCATGACCCCCATTGTGGTTGAAGTACCGGACATAACCGGACCGATAGAGCGGGAGGTCGACCCGATCAGCGAGTTGATCCGCCGGGCTATCGGTGCTGAAGTGACATAGATAGTAACCGCTGAAGTGTGAAACGTAATACGTGAAACGTATGAAGTGGCATGCGTGAGACGGATGAAACAAGGAAAACAGTTTTCGTTGCACGGATAATCTTTAACGTTTAACGAGTCTAACATTTACAGGGAGGGACTAACGTTGCCCGAGTATAAAGATGGAAGTATAAAAAGTATTGCAGGCCCGCTTGTTATCGCCAAAGAGCTTGAGGGCTGTGAAATGTACGAAGTGGTTCGTGTTGGTGATGAGGGCCTGATGGGAGAAACGATCAGGCTGGACGGCGACGAAGCCTATATCCAGGTCTACGAAGATACCTCGGGACTTCAGCCGGGGGAAAAGGTGGTTCGTACCGGTGAGCCCCTGTCGGTAGAGCTGGGGCCTGGAATCATTAAGAATTTTTACGATGGTATCCAGCGGCCGCTCCTGCAGATTCAGGAAAAGGCCGGTGATTTCATCACCCGCGGCATCAACGTTCCCGGTCTCGACCCGGAAGCCAAGTGGGAGTTCACGCCCACCGTGGAAAAAGGCGTTGAGGTTATGGGTGGCGATATCCTGGGTACGGTTCCCGAGTCCAAGGTTATTACCCATAAGATTATGGTTCCCCCGGGTGTGAGCGGCAAGGTTACCGACATTAAACAGGGGTCGTTTACCGTTAACGACACGATTGCCGTGCTGGAAAAAGACGGGAAGGAAATCCCTGTTATCATGAAACAGAAATGGCCGGTGCGTAATGACCGCCCCAATCAAAAGAAGACGGACCCCAACGTGCCGCTTCTGACCGGGCAGCGTATTTACGATACTTTTTTCCCGATCGCCAAGGGCGGAACCGCTGCCATCCCCGGCGGGTTCGGCACCGGCAAAACCGTCAGCCAGCACCAGGTTGCCCGCTGGGCCGATGCCCAGGTGGTAGTGTATGTGGGCTGCGGCGAGCGCGGTAATGAGATGACCGAGGTTCTGGACACCTTCCCGGAAATCGACGATCCCAAGACCGGCTTCAAGCTCATGGAGCGGTCGACCCTGATAGCCAATACTTCCAACATGCCGGTTGCCGCCCGCGAGGCGTCCATCTATACCGGTGTGACCATTGCCGAATATTACCGCGACATGGGCTATGATGTCGCCATTATGGCCGACTCGACATCCCGCTGGGCAGAGGCCCTGCGTGAGATTTCGGGGCGCCTTGAGGAAATGCCCGGTGAAGAAGGCTACCCGGCCTACCTGGCCACCAGGCTGGCAAGCTTTTACGAGCGTGCCGGACGGGTGCAGACCATGGGAACCGAAGAGCGCTACGGTTCGGTTTCCATTATCGGCGCGGTGTCGCCTCCGGGCGGTGACCTTTCTGAGCCGGTATCTCAGAACACCCTGCGGGTTGTGAGCTCCTTCTGGGCACTCGACTCCACCCTGGCCGACCGCCGGCACTTTCCGGCAATCAACTGGCTGCGGAGCTATTCACTGTATCTGGACTTTACCAAGTCCTGGTATGATGAAAATGCAACGGCCGAATTCAGAAAATTGCGCAACCAGGCCATGGTTATCCTTCAGGAAGAGTCGGAGCTGGCTGAAATCGTGCAGCTGATCGGTCCCGATGCTCTGCCTGAGCGCGAGCGGCTGACCCTGGAAGTTGCCCGTATGGTCCGTGAGGACTTCCTGCAGCAGCATGCTTTTCATAAGACAGACACCTTTTGCCCGCTTGAAAAACAGTTCCAGATGCTGAAGACGGTTATGGATTTCAACCAGCTGGCTGAAGAGGCTCTGAACCGCGGTGTCGGTATCGAGGCCATCAGCAAGCTGGCGATCCGGGACGAAATATCCAGGATGAAATATATCGATAATACTACGTTTACTGATGAGCACAAGGCACTCGTTGGCAGAATGCAAGAACAATTCACATCATTAGGAGAGTCCGCATGAAAGCCGATATCAAGACCAGGGAATATAAAACAGTTAAAGAAGTAGCCGGCCCCCTGATGGTTGTCGAAGGAGTCGACGGAGTGGCGTTCGGCGAAGTTGTCAAGATACGAACCGGAACCGGCGAAGAGCGCACCGGGCAGGTGCTGGAATCCCGCGAAGGCCTTTCGATTGTGCAGGTTTTTGAAGGAACCGCCGGTATCGATACTAAAAATACCAGCGTGCGTTTTATCGGCGACACCATGAAACTGGCTGTTTCAAAGGACATGGTCGGCCGGTTTTTCGACGGACTCGGACGGCCGATCGATGAAGGCCCCGAAATTATTTCCGAGACCCGGCTCGATATCAACGGCGCATCCATCAACCCGACCGCCCGGGCGTTCCCCAATGAGTTTATCCAGACCGGTATTTCCACCATCGACGGTATGAACACGCTGGTGCGCGGGCAGAAGCTGCCGATTTTCTCAGGCGCAGGTATGACCCATAATGAGCTGGCGGCCCAGATCGCCCGCCAGGCAAAAGTGTTGAGTTCCACCGAACCGTTTTCGGTTGTTTTTGCCGCCATGGGTATCACCAGCGAGGAGGCCAACTTTTTTATGCGCGACTTTGAGCGCACGGGCGCCATGGAGCAGATTGTCGCCTTTATCAACCTGGCCGACGACCCCGCCATCGAGCGTATCATTACGCCGCGCATGGCCCTTACCACGGCCGAGTTCCTGGCGTTCGAGTGCGACATGCACGTTCTGGTTATCCTGACCGACATGACGAATTACTGCGAGGCCCTGCGTGAAATTGCAGCCGCCCGTGAAGAGGTGCCGGGCCGCCGCGGCTATCCGGGCTATATGTACACCGACCTTGCCATGAGCTACGAGCGCGCGGGACGTATCCGGGGGCGCAAGGGTTCCATTACCCAGGTGCCGATCCTGTCGATGCCCGACGACGACATTACCCATCCGATCCCCGACCTGACCGGGTACATTACCGAAGGGCAGTTCGTGCTTGCGCGCGACCTGCACCGTCGCGGTATCTATCCGCCGGTTGATGTTCTGCCGAGCCTTTCGCGGCTTATGAACCAGGGTATCGGCGCGGAGCGGACCCGTGAAGACCACTCCGGCGTGTCGGACCAGTGCTACGCAGCATATGCCGAGGGTCGCGATGTGCGTAACCTGGTGGCGGTTGTGGGTGAAGAGGCTCTGACCGAACGCGATCGCAAATTTTTGCAGTTTGCCGATGCCTTTGAAAAAGAGTTTGTTATCCAGGACCGCGACGAGAACCGCTCTATTCAGGATACCCTGGACCTGGGCTGGAAGCTGCTGGAAATTCTTGACGAAGGTGATCTGAAACGTATTGATGAAGAGCATATCAAGAAATATCATCCGAAATACCGGAAAAGCGCTTAGTGTGTAACAGAGCGTTTCTATAGTTGAGGACTAAATAGCTATGGCCGACATTATCGAGGGAGTTAAACCGACGCGCATGGAGCTGTTGCAGCTCCGAAAGAGGGTGGTTCTGGCAGAGAGCGGACACCGTCTGCTCAAGGAAAAACGGGACGCTCTCATATCCGAGTTCCTGAGCATTGCCGGTAATGTTCGTAAAATCCGCCAGGAAGCGCAGCAGGAGCTGTCCGATGCCTATCAGGCTTTGCTTGCATCCCAGGCCATCATGGGGGTCGGCGCCGTTAAGGACGTTTCCCTGAACGCCGATCAGGACCTGAACGTAGACATGAGTTCGCGCAATATCATGGGCGTCCGGGTCCCGATTATTGAAGCGGACAAAGCCGAAAGAACAGTGGTTCGGCGCGGCTACGGCTTTGTCGACACCTCCTCTCGCCTTGATGAAGCAGCCCTGAAGATGGAACGTGCTCTTGCGAAGATCATTAATCTCGCCGAGGTTGAAGAAACCGTCAGGCGGCTGGCCCTTGAAGTTGAAAAGACCAAACGGCGGGTGAATGCGCTTGAATATATCGTGCTTCCACGCCTGACCGCCACCGTGAAATACATCCGCATGCGGCTTGACGAAATCGAACGTGAAAGCTTTACCCGTCTTAAAAAGATCAAGGCCGTGCTTGACGAGCAGGCAAAGCAGGAGAGCGCTGCATAGTGCGTAACCGGCTGCTGGACCGCTACCAGGTTGAAAAAAACAGGCAGGAGGAAAAACGGCGGTTCAGGTTGTTTGCTTTTGCTCAAATTGTTCATTACGGCACATTGCTGTTTCTGCTGCTGGGAGGCCTTTTTTTCATAGTGTTCGCAGTGTATGCTATACTTAAATAGGGATAGCTGATTAAACAGGAGGATGACATATGTCTCTGCCGGTTTCACACATCATGCGGGCAAATGTTGCTTTTTGCGAAGAAAGCACGCTATTGAAAAAAGTTGCCGAGATAATGATCAATGATCAGGTCGGGTCGATCCTGGTTAATAAGGGAGAGGAGTCCGTCGGCATTATCACCTCCAATGACCTTCTGCGCTCGGTGATTAAAGGGCTTGATTTTGAGATCTCCAAAGCGGGCGATATTATGTCCGGGATTCTGGTCACCTGTGAATACGACGAGGCGCTCGATACGATTCTGAAAAAATTTGAAGAAACCGGGCGCTCACGTATCATCGTCAAAAAAGACGGCAAGGTCGTCGGCATTATCCGAAGGGCCGTAGCCGAACGCTTTAAAGGATTTACAGGCCTGTACACCTTTTCACCCAAAACACGTTCACTACCGTTCAGGAGGGGGTCGGGAAGCACGACGAGCTAAAAGGAACCTGCACTATTCATGATTTTGCTCAAAAATAAAGATGAACTGAAAGCGTTGCGTGCATCCAACCGCATCGTCGCCGAAACCCTTCAGGAACTCAAAAACCACATCAGTCCCGGAATAACCACCAAAGAACTGGATGTAATCGCTGAAAATTATATCAGAAAAAACAAGGGGAAACCGGCATTTAAGGGCTACAGGGGCTATCCGGCCACGCTTTGTATTTCCATCAACGAAGAAGTGGTGCACGGCATTCCCGGGCCGCGTACACTGAAAGAGGGCGATATCGTCAGTATCGATGTGGGCGTGTTCAGGGGAGGTTTTTACGGTGATGCCGCCGTTACCGTTGCGGTGGGGCGGGTTTCTCCTGAAGCCGAAAGCCTTATGAAGGCAACTGAAGAATCCCTGTATAAAGGAATTGATAAAATCCGGCCGGGGAACCGTCTGGCCGATGTGTCCCGGGCGGTACAGGCCCATGTTGAAGCCAACGGGTTCAGCGTGGTGCGTGATTTTGTGGGGCACGGTATCGGCCGCAATTTGCACGAAGATCCCCAGGTGCCTAACTTTTTCTCCCCTTCAACCTTTAATCCCCGCCTGAAGGAGGGGATGGTCCTGGCCCTGGAGCCCATGGTGAACCAGGGCAGCTATAAAGTTGAAGTACTGGAAGACGGCTGGACCGCCGTAACCAAGGACGGAAAATTGTCGGCCCACTATGAGCATTCCATTGCCGTGACCGACAACGGTCCCTGGATATTGAGCCTGACGGGGGACGAGTAGAAACCCTGATATTCAAGGGGTGTCCTTGTAATTATCGACTATATACGGTATAGTCACAGTAGACCTACAGCCGCCTTATAAAATATTGTGATTCTGAATCGGAAACCATTATTTCAAAAGACAGACAGCATATTGATTAATCATGCCGAAATTTGAAGTTATACGCTATCCCCATTCCATCCTCAGAAAATCCTGTTCGCTGGTTGAGCGTATTGATGAAGACGTTGTACGGATTGCCCGGGAAATGGCCGAGACAATGTACCGTGACCAGGGCGTCGGGCTTGCCGCTCCCCAGGTGGGTATTTCTAAACAGCTCATTGTTGTTGATGTCGGTGAAGGGCTCATTACGCTCATCAACCCTGAGATCACCATTGTGGAAGGCAAAGATAAAATGGAAGAGGGGTGCCTGTGCCTGCCCGGCATTACCGTAGACGTCGAGCGCAATGCCTGTGCCCAGGTAAAAGGTGTCGACCTGGACGGAAAGCCCGTTTCATTTGATGCCGAAGGGATGCTGGCCCGTTGCTTTCAGCATGAGATCGACCACCTTTCCGGCAAGCTCATCATCGACCGGGTTTCAAAAATCAAACGCGACCTAGCCCTCAAGCAGTATAAAAAGCTCACCGAGACCGAGTGAGAATTACACCTTTACATTCCCCCTTACATACCCGGGAGATCGGTACCTGTTTTACCGGGCGTCCTGTGCCCGCCAGCGCGCGAGCCGGCTTGTTATGAAGTTCACGATCTGTTCGTGTTCCTGCTTGCCGGAACCGTTGACGGCTAAAGGGGAGCCGAACTCAAAGTAAATGGTTTTGGCGGGGTCAAGGGGCCCGAAGTCCTTGACGAGTTTACCGGTTCCCCAAAAGTCGGTTTTCAGCGCCAGGGGAATAACCGGCACGCCGGCCTTGCGGGCCAGTTTCACGCCAAGGGTGTTGAATTTTGACGGATCAAGATCCGGTGTGCGGGTTGCTTGGGGAAATACAAAAACCGAGCGCCCCTGGTTGAGCATATCGGTTCCCTTGGACATCACCTGTTTGAAATCTTCGGTGGGGCTGCGGCGGGTAACCGTAATGCAGTCGCTGAGATATTCTCCGAAAAACGGTACGTCGAGCAACTGCTCCTTTATGACATATACCGGCTTTTTGTGAGGATAAATAAAAGCCGGCGGTATGAGGGTTTCCATGGTGCTCATGTGGTTGGCAATGAATACTACCGGGCCATCTGTGGTGCGCAGGTTTTCAAGTCCGGCAATGTGGAATCGGCCGCCGCATTGTTCAATGACGTTAAAGACATCGGTGGCCGCGGTGCTCCATAACTCCATATCGAACTTTCCGCTTTTAGCCTCTTTCCAGTAGCGCAGAACAATTTGGGAAAACTTGAGAACGTAATATATCCGGCAGCGCAGCAGGATGCGGTGGGCCAGGCGCTCGCGGCCGGGCGGTGTTGTGTAGGTGTCGTTTTGAAAAGGTAATTCAGACATGTGTGCTGTTTTTGGTTCCTTAAAATACGTGATGTCCCGAAAGAGGGCACCGGTGAAAAAGGGTTATGTTATGTTTCGTTTCTTTTTCCACCAGTTTCCTACGTCATCGACAATGATGGTATACATGGTCGGTAGTATAAACAGGGTCAGAAAGGTAGCGAATCCCAGGCCCCAGAAAATAGTGTTGGCCATGGGCGCCCATATCTTCGATTTACCGCCCAGTCCCATTGCCATGGGGAACACGCCGAACATGGTGGTAACCGAGGTCAGGATGATGGGCCGCAGGCGGAGCCGCCCCGATTCGATAATTGAACGCCATCGGCTTTGCCCCTCTTTGCGGCCATTGTTGATAAAACTGAGCATCACGATGGAATCGTTAACGGCAATGCCTGCCAGGCCGATAAATCCGTAGAGCACGACAATGGAAAACGGGTCGTCGGTAATAATCAGGGCCAGTATGGCGCCGATAAAGGCAAACGGTACGGTCAGCAGGATGATTAAAGGCTGGGAATAGGATTTGAACTGAGCCCCAAGGATTATGTAGATAAGAAACACACCCAGCAGAAACAGTTTCCACAGCGACGAAAAGGCCTCCTGCATTTCACGAAAGGCGCCTTCGAACCTGAGGCGGCATCCCGGATATTTCCGGATGATTTCCCGGGCGGAAACTTTCAGTTCGCGGTTGACTTTGGATTTGCTGTTCAGGTTGCTGTCGACCGCGGCCGTAACGGTGGCGGCCCGCTCGCGCTTGAAGTGGCGGATTTTGGTGTAGCCGGGTTCAAGCTTGGCCGTGCCGATGTTGCCGAAGGGGATGAGCTGCCCCTGGGGGCTCATGATTTTAATGTTCTCAATATCCTCGAAGTTTTTAACCGATTCGGGGTTGAATTTTACCACCACATCTATCTCTTCATCACCCTCCCGGTACACCGTGGCCACTTTACCGTCGTAGGCGTTGCGGATGGCCGAGGCAACCCGCAGCAGGTCGAGGCCGTAGAGGCCGGCCTTGTCCTCGTCGACAAATATCTTCAGGTCCATTTTGCCGAAATTCAGATCGTCCTTTATGTCGTACACACCGGGCATGGAGGCCAGAACCGCTTCAATGTCTGCGGCGGCAGCCTTGATGTTTTTCAGATACTTCCCGACAACCTTTACCTCAACGTCCGGTGAGACAGGCGGCCCGGTTCTGATTTTGCGGTACTCGATGCTGGTGGGGCCGGCAATGGACTGCAGGGCGGTCCGGACCTGGCGGATAATTTCATCGATGGTACGGTCGCGGTCGCGCTTTTCAACCAGGTCGACCATGATGTGTCCCACCGAGGTGCTGAAAATCCACTCCTCGTCGGTTATGAGCAGGCCGGCATTGGTGACATACGCCTCAACTTCCTCCTTGGGCAGGACCTGCGTCAGGCGGCGTTCCATGTCGGCAAGGGCGTTGTTGGTGGTCTCCAGGTTGGAGCCTTCGGGCATTTGTACGTTGACATAGAACTGTGAGATCTCTTCCATGGTATACATGTCGACATCGATCACGCCGAACAGGATAAGCGACAGACTGGCGATAAACGTCCCGAAGACACCGCTGACGAAATAATAGCGGCGCCGCAGGATAAAGGTCAACTGGTTGGTGTATTTGCGACGCAGACGTCCGATGATGCGCTCGCGGGTGGCCTCGGCCTTTTTCTCTTTGTCGGTTTTCTTTGTACGGCTCCAGTCGGCAACATGGGACGGCAGAATCAGGAACGCCTCAAGAAGCGATGCGCTCAGGGCTAGGCACACCACAATGGGCACCACCCGCAGGAATTTACCGATAATGTCGGGCATGAGCATCAGAGGCATGAAGGCGGCTATGGTGGTCAGACAGGCGGTGAAAACCGGACTCATAACCTCCTGGGTGCCTTTTACAGCGGCCTCCTTGGGGCTGTAACCCATGTGCATGTAGCGGTAGCAGTTTTCTATGATGACGATGGCATCGTCAACAATAATACCCACCACAATCATCAGGGCGAACAGGCTGCTGGAGTTCAGGCTCGCCCCGCTTAAGTCCATGAACATGAAGGTGCACATGAGGGACACCGGGATGCCGACTGCGGCAAACAGCGCGTTGCGCCAGCCGATAAACAGGCACAGCAGGATAACCACGAACACGGTCCCCATGAGGGCGTTTGAGCCGAGTTTGCTGAGCATGTCCCTGATCTGGACCGAGCTGTCGTTGGTAACCAGTATTTTGCTTCCGGGCGGCAGACGGTAGCGCTCGAAATCCCGGGCCACCTCTTTAATGGCATCGACGATGGCAATGGTGCTGCCCTTTTTCTTTTTCGATATATTGAAGCTGACGCCCTGCTTGCGATTGAAGAACGAGAGGGTGGTGGGGCGCTCGAAGGTGTCTTCCACCACGGCGATCTGCCCGATTTTGGTGTGGGTGCCGTCGGGCGCCGACCGCACGATAACGTTGGCCATGGCCTCGGGGCTGTCGTACTCACCCATGGTACGGATGAGATACTCGGAACTGCCCATGTCCAGCCGCCCGCCGGGCATGTTGAAATTGGTGGCTTTCAGGGCCTGGGCAACCTGCTCTATGGTGAGGCCGTGGCTGTAAAGCAGGTCGGGGTCCACTTTTACCCATATTTCCCGCTCCCGGATACCGGTCATTTCAACCTTGCCGATGTGCTCGATTTCGAGCAGGCGGTCCTTGAATTCATCGGCATACTCTTTCATCCTGTGTTCGTCGATGTCGCCGGTAATGGTCACCTGCAGGGCCGGAAGCCATTCGCCGGTTTCGATGTCGATAATATAGGGGTCTTCGGCCTCTTCGGGCAGGTCGGGCATGACCCGGTTGACCGCTGCCCGCAGGTCCTGCAGAATCATTTTAAAGTCATCTTCGGGCATATCCTCAAAGCGGATGAATACAGCCGAAAGCCCCTCGGCGGATTTCGACATGATAAAGTCGATATTGTCGATGTCCTTGATTTCATCCTCGATGGGAATGGTGATCAGCTTTTCAACATCTTCCGGGGACGTGCCGGGATAGACGGTGTTGATCACGGCCATGTTGAACGTGAGATCGGGCAGGTACTCGCGGGGCAGCCGGGAGAGGCAGTACAGTCCCACCACAATAACCGTTATCATAACGGTATTGACGGTAACAGGATTTTTAACGGAAAGTCTGGCTAGGTTCATTGCTGCTTATGCTGATTCATAAAGTGATTATTGCGAACATATCCATCAACGGGCTGTTCCGGGTTTGAGTGTATTGCTATTCAACTATGGCAACCGCGCTGCCGTCTTTCAGGATCTCGTGGCCGGAGACGATAACGGCTTGGCCGACTGAAAGCCCCTCTGAGATGATGATCTGAGAGGCGATTGTTTGACCAATGGTAACGGCAAGCGGCCGGGCCTTGTTTTCTTCAATGGTCCAGACAAACTGCCGGTCGCCTTTTGTCACCACGGCCTCCTGGGGGAGGGCTACAACATTTTTGTAGGTGCCTGTTTCAATGGACAGGCGGGCAACCATACCCGGCTTTAATATCGGTTTTTTGTCGTTTTTGATGACGACCTCCAGCGGAAAGGTGAGGGTCAGGTCGTCGGCCTTGGTACCCACGCTGTAGATGGAGCCGTTATAGGTGTGGCCCGGACAGGCGTCGGTTTCGATGGTCACGGGCAGGCCTTCCTTGATGTCGGCAATAGCTTTTTCCGAAACGCCAACCCGTATTTTAACCTGCTCGATATCCACGACGGTGGCCACTTTGGTGCCGAGGCCGATATTGGTGCCGATATCCACGGTGCGTTCGGCCAGGATGCCCTTGATGGGGCTGGAAACGGCGGTTTCACGCAGGTCGCGCTGGGTTATTTTCAGTTGTGCCTTGGCCGAATCGAGCTGGGCTCGGTCTGCTTTTTCCTTGGCCCGGGCTATGTCGAACTCAAAGTCGGAAATGACTTTGTTTTTGAACAAATTTTTCTTGCGCTTGAGCTCCCTCACGCTGGTTTCATGGTTGGCCTCAAGCTGTAGAACATGGGCCTTGGCCTGCTCAACCGAGTATCCCAGCATTTCATCATCAATTTTCAGAATGGGCGATCCGGGTTCCAGGCTGTCGCCCACCTTGGCGCTGATGGATTTTACTTTGCCGGCAACCTCGGAAAGGATGACCGCTTTTTGCCAGGCCTTGACAACACCGGACTGCTGGATGGAGCGGACCATGTCCCGCTGCGATGCGTTAATGACTTTTACCGGAAAAGTGGCTTCCGACTTTGCGGCGGCATCGATATACTGGCGTACCATACGCACAACACCACGAAACGAGAGCAGCAGGGCCACAACGATAAACGTAATGATAATAATACGAATCCAGAGCCTTTTGAGGCGGGCATTCTGCAGTTTTTTGCCGGTCAGGCCGTCAAGGGGCTGCATCCCCAGTTTTTCTTCAAGTTTAGTAAGAATCTTCATAAAAGCATTTAATCATATGTATGAGGCTGTTGAAAAAAGCTCATCTGCTGTGTTGTGCTTCGTACAAACCAGTACGCTTCATTCCCTCGGACTTGCACGCCTTGCATCTGAACATTTTTTGAACAGCCTGCGATTAATGATATTTATTATGTGTTTAAAAAATCGTTACCCGGGATTGTGGCCGGGCCGTCACACCTTTTAATGGGCAGCATATCCTCCACTCAAGGATCATTTTACCATATGAGAATATGCAAAAAAAGTAAAGGAAAAAAATAACCTTAGAAGGTCTGGGGCAGCGAAAAGGTTATGCAGGTTCCCTTTCCCACGGTGCTTTCGGCCCGGATTTGGCCTCCGTGGGATGCCACGAATTTGCGGGCAATGGCCAAGCCCAGCCCTGAGCCGCCGGTCTGTCGCGAACGGGATTCGTCCACCCGGTAAAACCGTTCAAAAATAAAGGGGAGTTTTTCCTCTGGAATGCCTTCGCCGGTGTCCTTGACCCATACTTCGGCCATGGTGCCGGTATTTCTCAGCCCGATTTCAATGGTGCCCCCGGCCGGTGTGTAGTGCATGGCGTTCATAAGCAGGTTCGAAACAACCTGTCCGATACGCTGGGGGTCGATCATCACCGGCCCGATATCGGCGGACAGCGACTGCTTCAAGCTGATGCCCTTTTCTTCGATCTGGAGCAGAAACAGGGAAACCGCCTGGGAGATCACATCCTGCAGCGATGCCCGCTTCAGTGAGATATCGAGCTGGTTCTGGTCGGGTTGGGCCAGTATGGAGAGGTCCCCGATAAGACGGCTCATGTTGTTGATGTCGCTGCATATTGCTTTCAGGTGCTGGTCCCGCTCAGCCGTGGGCATTTCCCGGTCTATCAGTATTTCGGCATCGGTGAGGATGCGGGCAAGGGGTGAGCGCAGCTCATGGGAGATATCGGCAAACAGTTCGCGGCGCGAATCCTGCAATTCCGCCAGCCGCTGGGAGACATTATTGAAGCTTTTCGACAACTGGCCCACCTCGTCATCCGACATAATGTCCACCCGGGCACCGAAATTGCCGTCGGTCATTTCCCGGGCCACCCGGGTCAGTTCCCGCAAGGGGCGTGTGAGCAGCCGTGAGAAGAAAGCCGTCAGCCCCCCCAGGATGCATATGCTGACTATTTCAGGAAGTCCCCGGGGCATAATGTTTTTAATGCCTTTGATAAACGGGAAATAGACCTCCAGGAAGCCGCGCCCGCCGTTTGTCAGCACTATGGGCACCGAAACCGCCGGCACCACCAGGCGGTGTCGGTAGGTAATGCGACAGGTGCTTTCATCACCCGCCGGATGGTCGGTAAAGGAAACCGGCGGTGTTTCCTTCAGCCGGTCTTCAATGCTTGATGCAAGGAGGTTTCCCTTGGCGTCGAACACGCGCAGGTTTGCGTCTTCGGTTTCGTAGATATCGGCAAGTATGTCGTGCATCGATTCCGGGGAGGATTTAAGGCGCCGGCTCAGGTCCGCGGCTATCCGTTCGGCATCACGCACCAGGGCCTCCTTGAAATGGGGGTGTATCTCGGTCCGGGGGGCAATGCCCAGGTATAGAATACCTATCAGAAAGGAGCTGAGTACCATGCTGCTGATAATCGTCAGATACAGTTTCCAGAAGATGCTGATGCGTACGCGTGCCATGTGTCTACCGCTCCTGAAATTTATAGCCCGACCCCCACACCGTTATAATATATTTGGGGTCTTTCGGCGAATCTTCAATTTTTTTACGCAGGTGACTGATATGGGCGTCTATGGACCGGTCGAAGGCTTCGAGTTCTCTGTTTCGTAATTCGTCCAGAAGCCGGTCACGGCTGAAGACCAGTCCGGGCTTGGAAGCCATCATCCACAGCAGGTTGAATTCGGTGCCGGTCAGGCTGATTTTTTTTACCTGATCGTTATCCTTTATTTTTTTAAATACTTCCATGCGGGACGCGTCAATGGTCAGGTCGCCCCGAACAAGCACGGCTTTTTCTGCCTCCGTCTTTGCACCGGCTGCGTTTGTACGCCGCAGGCTGGCCTTTATGCGTGCGGCCAGCACCCGCAGGCTGAACGGTTTGGTAAGATAATCATCGGCGCCGACTTCCAGACCGGCCACAACATCGGACTCTTCGCCCCGGGCGGTAAGCATGATGATGGGCACTGAGCTTGTTTTCCTGATTTCGCGACAGACCTCGAGGCCGTCGATTGCGGGCATCATCAGGTCGAGCAGCACAAGGTCGGGCTTGAATGAGGCGACTTTGTTAAGGCCGTCCCGGCCGTTCAGTGCGGCGTCAATGCTGTAGCCGAAGTCGTTCAGATAGGTTGTTACATTTTTCACAAGCCTGGTGTCGTCGTCGATGATCAGTATCTTCTGCATGCCGGTTTTCTCCCAAAATATGACAGGCCCTTGAGCGTCAAGAGTAGTTATTTTTTGACATAATTTATCATTAAATGATATTATTTAATCTAAAAAACATCAAGAAATAAATTTAAATGTCCACCCGACCGCTTGGTCAGGGGCGCGGAAAACAATAATACATTGAACAAACTAACTATAATTACTATACTAATGACGTTAACGCGATGAGAGACCTGCAATCAGTGAACAGCTATGGGGGAATTATGAATAGCGGCGAGATTGTTAGAAAGAAATTCGATAATGAAGACGGAACCGTAACCCTTGTGTTTTACCGGGGCGACCAGGAAGTTGCCCGGACCGTGGTTGATGAAAACTATGATTCCATCAGCATGGAGGGGCAGATTCCCGACGGGATGGTGAAACAGTATTATGATGACGGAAAAATACTGGCCGAAGCAACCTACGCCAGCAACCGGCGCAACGGTCTTACCCGCATCTATCGCGAAAACGGCCTGCTGTGGCTGGAAGTCAACTTCCGCAATGACCGGGCCGAAGGTATAACCCGTGAATATTATGAAAACGGCAAGCTGTTCAAAGAAACGGGCTTTAGAGAAGGCAAGCTGGAGGGAACCAGCAAGGAATACTATGAAACCGGGACCATGAAGGCCGAGTGGGAAGCCATCGGCGGCAAGCCCGAGGGCATGTACCGCGAGTATTTCGAAAACGGCAATGTGAAAACCGAATGGGAAAACATGAACGGCAAGCCCGAGGGCATGGTCCGTGAGTATTACGAAAACGGTCAGCTCAAGGCCCGGGGCAACTACATAACCGGCAAGCGCAACGGTCTGTGCCGTGAGTACTACGACTCGGGGGTCGTCAAGGGCGAGTGGAACTACCGCGACGACCTGCGGGAAGGCATTGCCCGTGAGTATTTCGAAAACGGCGAAATCAAATATCTCGACACCTATAAACGCGACCAGCGGATCAGCCGCAAGGCTTATCTGGAGCATGAAGAGGGCGGCGCATCGGGCCTGCAGAGTACCCAGGAACTGCATGAACTTAAAGAGTTGCTGCTTTCAAACGCTGAAACCTATATGAATTATCACAACCAGATTCTCGACCGTATACGGCTGGTGGAAAAGCGCCTTAAGGGGCTGGAAGATGCAGTAGGTGGGATGAAAAAAAGCATTGACGGTAAGTCGTAGTATTTGTGATTAATTGATTTTTTGCTTTTGAAATTTCAGAAAGAATCTTTTTATAAGACGCTGCGCGTCTTCAACCCCTTTTCTTTGTTCGCCCCAAAGAAAAGGGGGAAAAGAAAAGGCGCCCTGCAACTTGTCCCGCCGTCGGCGGGATACCCTCGCGGTACAATTTCAGTCGGCGGGTCAACAAACTCGCCCCTGAGAAGCGGGGCTCAAACATGTCAACCCTTTTTCCTCCTGAAATCGTTGCACTCGGCTGCGTTGCAATGGGATTAGGAAAGCCCGTAACTACTCAACGGTAAATACTTCTAGTGCTCAGAGCTGCTTGTGCTACTGTAGTGATTATCAGATATCCCTTTGGGGTGCTTCCTAATGCCTCGCTTGAAGGACTAGGGTAACTGCTTTAAGGTAATCGCCGACCATGAAAATATATCTTGCCGGACCTCTTTTCACCCATCCCGAACAGCAGTGGCTGCAGGCCCTGCAAAACACGATCCAGCAGGCGGCCGACGAACACCGCAGTGATGTTACGGTTGTCTGGCCCTATACCCTGGTTTCAGAGCAGGAAATTGAGGCCCTGGGTGACCGGGCAAAGTATGAAATTTTTACGCGCTGCCGCCGAAGCCTTGATGAATCCGATATAGTTGTAGCGCTGCTCGACGGCACCCAGGTAGACGACGGCACCGCATGGGAACTCGGGTACTTCTGCGCCCTTAGAGAAGAAGGGCAGCACATACTGGGCATCCGTACCGATTTCCGCAAGGCCGGCGATGTGTTCAATGCCGAGGTCAATTTAATGATCGACTGCTCGTGCGATTTGATTGTGCATTCGGTTGAGGAGTTGCTGGAAGAACTTGGAAAAATCATTTGATGCTTTATGTTCAGTCTGGTCGGGTTTTTTTTGAAGGACTCCTGACTTGCATTTTGCTATTCACTGGAACAAGAAAGATTTATAAGACGCTGCGCGTCTTCCACCCCTTTGTCTTGCCACCTGCGGTGACAAGAGCTGCGCACTTTGCTTTTTGTTTGCTACAAAGAGCTGCAAGCGGTCAATCCGGCGGATTGACTCAAAGGGGGAAAAGAAAGGGCGCCCTGCAACTTGTCCCGCCTTTATTTGCGGGATACCCTCGCGGCACGATTGCAGTCGGTGGGCCAACAAACTCGCCCCTGAAGAACGGGGCTCAAACATGTCGACCCTTGTTTCCCCCTGAAATCGTTGCACTCGGCTG
>JANQGV010000218.1 GCA_028282925.1 Thermodesulfobacteriota bacterium | reverse complement strand
CCCGGCTGCACTTCTAGGCGAGGCTGCCGGAGAACGTCCATCTCCTGCGTTGCGCTCACCCTTTGTCACTGCGGCGTACAAGCAAGTACGCCTCATTCCAAGGATGTCGCGCGCCTTGTTTCTGAACATTCTCCACCAGCCTCCCGATTTACGGGTATTTCGACAGGCGCCCAGGCTCAAATCAAGCGACGAATCTTCGCCTGGTTTGAGCCTAGAAAAGTAAATAATGAGTCTCTTTTCGAAATCGTTTCTTCGTTTTTCCTTTCGGCTTTGTCAGCGAAAACCTTATCTTTTAAGTATAAATGCTTAGACTTGCGCTCTCCGGCGTTCACTGGTGCCTGCCCGAGGTGGTACTTTCTGCGTATACTTGCAGGCTCAGCCTGAATACTTATAAAGGTTTTTCAGTGAGATTCCGATAACATTGCTAGTACCTGCAGCACTTCGGCAGCGTAAAATTCCGACCTCGGCAGTCAAGAAAAACGAACAACAGAAGAATGATGATGAGTTCTCAGGAAGAACATAACGGAGTCCGGCCGGACATGCCCGGAGGCATGGCATCTACGGGAAACCAGATGGCCAGGAAACTGGCCATCATGTTTACGGACGTCAAGGGTTCCAGTAAATTCTACAAGGACTGTGGTGATGTTGCCGGCCGACTGACCATGCATAAGCTCAATGATATGCTGTTTCCGATTATCAGGAGCCGGCAGGGTACCATTGTTAAAACAATCGGCGATTCAATTATGGCCTGGTTTCCCGAGGCATCCGGGGCCCTGGAAGCGGCCCTGACCATGCAGCAGACGCTTCAGGCCTATAACCAGGACCAGCCGGAAGAAAAACAGTTGCTGGTGCGCATCGCGATGAATTACGGATACGGCATTATCGAAAACCAGGATGTTTTCGGTGATATGATAAACATTGCCGGAAAAATGGTGGGGTGTTGCGACGCCCGGCAGATTATTATCTCCGATATGTTTTATGAGGAAATTAAAAATGTTCCCGACATTACCGTCGTTCCTTTTTCAACGGCGGAACCGACGGACCAGCTCAACAGCATCAAGATGTTTACTGTGAAATGGGGGGCGGGAGCTTTGGAGGATCCTTCCGGTTCACGGTATCTGATGTCCTTCAGGTTGGATAAGCGCGACGCCGGAGACGAAGCCGCGATTTCGGTAGAAACACTGCTGCCCTACATCAAGCAAGGCGCCGAGAAGGTGGTACAACAGACACCGTCTGAAATCAATGCCGTGTTTCATACCCTCCCGGCATGCCTGACTACGGCCGAAAATGTAAAAAAATTTATTGTAAAGCAATCATCCGGAAAAAGCGATCAGGGGGTCGATTTCAAGGTCGGGCTGCATGCCGTGGATGCCGGAACCTATGCATCCCAGAGTGAGTCCATGCTGTTTCTCGCGGCGGTAGCTGCGCGGGACAGCGGCGACGAGGGTGAAATCATTATAACGGACCTGTTTTTCAATAAGCTGGATGCGACGTTACAGCAAAGCTGCGCTGAGAAGCCGGGGGCGGAACAGTCTGCGCAGCGGCTGTATTCCATTGACCCTGCCTCCCGGCAAAGCACTTCGCAGCAGCCCGCTTTTCTTATGCCTGCCAATGCGGTCAATAAAAGCGGGAAAATCTGCTTTTACTGTGGAATCAGCTCGCACATCACCGGCGCCTGTCCGTCGAAGCTTGTTCAAAATCCGACAAATTACCTCGAAAAACTTGCATATATTCCCTTTTCAGCAATCAAGAAAGTGTTTTCCGAGAGGATACACGATATTATCAAGCCCCTGAAAAGCGGCAAAGCGGAAGAGCGGTTCGACACGTTGATGAACGACACCTCGCACGATCTGTTTGCCCAGGCGTTTTTTTCTTTTTATGAAGTTTCGACCCTTTTTCAATTGCGGACCATCAAAAAAATGTTCCTTGACAGTTCCGAAAGTGAACACCAGCGGGGTAAAGCCGGGGCCGTGATGATGGGGATCGACTGCATGCGGGTTTCCCGCTTTGATGAGGCTTCCGAGTGGTTTCAGAAGGGGATACAGGAAAACCCCAACGACCACCGTCCGCATATCGGGCTCGGGATACTGTCTGTTGAGCAGTCAAAGCCCGAACTGGCATTCAGTTCGTTCCGCCGGGCGTTTGAAGTTGTTGAAAACCAGAAGGAGAAAGCGTATATCCAGTTGCTCTGTGCCCGTGTATACGAAATCATGAAAGACCTGTACAATGCCGAAGAGGAAGTCAAGCGGGTGCTTAAGGAAATTCCCGACTGGGAGCCTGCACTGTATTACTATGCAGGGCTGCTTGTGAAAAAGGGGAAATACGGCAAGGCCCTTGATACTCTGAAAGACCTGTTTGAACACAACCCGTCCGTCTATTTAAAAACGTTTTTCAACCCGCAGTTGTATGATATTCAGCAGAAAGTATTGGCCGCTTTCGAGCCTACATTGAAGTCCATGCGCGATGCAAGCCAGGACAGCTATGCCGCCATGAAAAAAGAAATGAGTACCTTCAGTCAATGGCTTACCAAGGACGACGAGGGCTATACGAAGGCCTGTGAGCTGTTTGAAAAAGCAACCGGCTATCACACCGACGAATGCATGGCGGGCCTGATCACCTTGCCGCGTATGGAGCTGCAGATCAAGGGCCTGTTTGAACGGGCGGTGCTGGCCCGCAGAAAAAACCTTTTCAAGCAACTGGGCAGCTATACCCAGACAATCGAGGCCTATGCCCGGTATGTGAAAACATATTCGTATCGCCGGTTTATCACACAAAATGATCTGGCGGGCCTTGCCGCGAACGAGGCCCTGCTTAAGGACGCCAAACGGTCTATTGAAGTGATCACCGGTGCCAATTTCAAGAAAGCACAGGAACTTTTGGAAAAAGTACAGGCAGCGGCTGAAGCCGTTGCGGCCCAGCAGGGCAGGCTGGACCTGATTAAAACCCTTTTATTTATTGCTGAATGCTCGGTTAAAATGCTGGGGTTCTTTGCGGTGTCCGCCGGTATTGCAACGGTGGTCGGTACGTTGCTGCTTACCTCAATACAGGGGATAACAGGCTCCCTCGGCGATGACGGTGCCGGCGGTTTTGTCGAAAAACTGCGTTACGGGTTCTGGATCGGTCTGATTACCGGAGGTATTATTACGGCGGTGTGGGTGAAAGTGAATTTTAAAAAATGGTATAGAAGGCTCTAGACCCACATCAAGCGAAGAATTCTGCTGCGGCTGCCGTAATGCTCGAATGTACAGGCTGTACTTCCTCCAGCCTCATCAACGGACAGATGAGTACGCCTCTTCGGCTTCCGGTCCGTGCAGCCTGAATCTCCGGGCACTTCGGCACCCTCGCTTAATGTGGGGCCAGACGTGAAGTTGAAAACAGGGGCCCGAAAAGACTGCAGGCCCCTGTTTTTATTCGGCGTTATTCAGTAACTTCTTCAAATTTGCTTGAATCGGCTCCACAAATAGGACATTGTTCGGGTGGGCTGTCGCCCTCGTGAATATATCCGCATATTACGCATCTCCATTTTTTCATTTTTTCTCCTTTCGTTTTGTTGATCATTATCCAAGAATTCCGGCATAGTGTTCGTTAGGGCAGTTTGCCGACTACGCCCATATATACAGCAGTTTCCTGCTTTCCGTCAACCCCGATAATGCTGTTTACCTCTTCGTCGAAAAAAGCCCCGATCGTACAGCACCCCATGCCCAAAGCGGTGGCGGCCAGGTACAGATTCTGACCGATATGGCCGGCATCCAGATAGATGTAGCGGTATGCACGCTCATGGTACTTCCACTTGCTGCGGCCGGGAATGCCGGTCCAGATAAAGGTAACGGCGCTGTCGGCCACCATGCGCTGGCCCAGGGCCGCCGCCGTGAGCTCTTTTGCAAGATCGGCGGCGGTGATCAACTCAAGGCTGTTTTGAATGATGTTGTAATGATAGACGCCCCCGGCTACAGATTCGACGTTGTTGACCAGCAGGTACGTTTCTACAGGGTACAGGGCGCCGGCGGAAGGGGAGGTCCGCAAAAGATAGCCGCCGTGTTTTGCGGTTACCCCCTGGACGGCGAAAAGCAGCAGCGCGAGCTCCTGCAGCGTGAGGGTTTCAGCGGTAAAATCGCGCTCCGATCTTCTGCGTGCAACCGTTTCCCAGAATCCGGCCGGCCCGGTTTCGGGCAGGGCCGGAACCGGTATGATCGACTGTGCATCGGGATACTCCTTGAACGGTGCGGTACGCTCGGCAGGGCCGAACCCACCGCCGAGGGAGTCCCGGTGGTACTTCGTCTCTTCCTGGTAACGATCCCCAATCTCTTTTGTTTTTTTCGTCATGCCTCTCGTGCGGTGCGTCAGGATTTGAGCAACCCGAAATCAAAGTCGGCCTTTTTCAGGTCGTCCTTCAGCGCGGAAATATCGGTTTTGTTTTTTATAGCGGCCATGATATGGTCGCTGCCGTGAATATCCCCGAACAGAATGGTGCCGGTAATGGCGTTGTCCTGTATAACCAGCTTACGGTATATCTTTTTCGCGTCATCTGTAAGCACGATCGACTCACATTCGTTATCTGCGTCGATATTACCGGCCGCAGTCAGGTCGATACCGACAACCTTGAGCGTATTGGCAAGCACGGTTCCGGCGTATTCAGCAGCCTGACCGGTCATTGCCGATCCCGCAACCCGTCCCTGGTCCATGGAAGCGGGCCAGATACCGTAGAAACGCCCACGGTGTTCGATCAGGTCGCCGGCGGCATAAATGTCGGGAATACCGGTTTGCATGTTGTCGTTCACTTTTACTCCCTTGTCGATGTCGAGACCGAGGGCTTTTGCCAGTGTGATTTCCGGACGAACACCGGCGGAAACAAGCACCATGTCGGCCGGTATCTGTTCGCCGCTCTCGAGGTTTACCGAGAGTCCGTCGCCGGAGCGTACAATCTCTTTGGTTTTCGCACCCAGATAAAACGAAAAGCCCATCTCTTCCATCTGACGCTGCAGAATGGCGGCCCCGGCCACATCCATCTGGCGCGGCAACAGCCGTGGAAAAAATTCAACAACGGTGACATTCAGACCTGCTTTGCGCAATCCGTTTCCGGCTTCGAGACCCAGCAGACCGCCCCCGATCAGTACCAGGTGTTTAGACCCTTTTGCTTCGGCAATAATCCGGTCGGCGTCGTCAAGGGTGCGTAAGGTAAAAACTCCATCGTTGTCGGCTCCATTGATGGGGGGCACAAAGGAGTAGCCGCCGGTGGCCAGTAACAGTTTATCGTAGGAGATGTTTCGACCGTCGCCGGTGGTTACGGTTTTTGCGCCTGCATCTATGGCGGTGACGTCCGTTCCGAGGTTGATGTTGATGGAGTTGTCTTTGTACCATTGCTCGTTGTGGAGCGTAATGCCGGATACATCTTTTTCTCCTGCGAGATATTCCGGCAGCGCCGGTATGTAGTAGAAAAAGTGTTTTTCCCGGGAGAACATCGTAATGCCGGCGCCTGCGTCCGCCTTGCGGATGCTTTCGGCCGCCGTGTTTGCCGCAATTCCGTTACCGATAATAACATAGTGTGCCATGGCAGTCTCCTTCCTGTTGTCGGTTTATATATGTACCCTTGCAAGACTTTTAGTTATGCAACCCGAATAGCTTTTAATGATTCGGATATATAATAAATAAAATTTGTATGACACAAGCGCCACCTCCTTTTCTTTGTGCGCCAAAGAAAAGGAGGCAAAAGAAAGGCGCCCTGCAACTTGTCCCGCCCTAGGCCCAAATCAAGCGAAGAATTCTACTGCGGCTGCCGTAATA
>JANQGV010000310.1 GCA_028282925.1 Thermodesulfobacteriota bacterium | reverse complement strand
AAACCAGCTTTTTTTATCTGAAATTCGATATCTGAATGACTTGGATCTCTTCGTTCCTTTTGTGCATCATCAACCAAACGAGCTAAGGCATATATCATGGTGTCGTTAACTGGAACTTTATCCATTTCTATCTTCCCTATTTGCGCATCCTTATCATTAAGTCTCCGATATACTCCATTACCAAACTTGGCTTAATACTATCAGAATAGAATAACAATTTGATTTTAATTGCATTTCACAAAACGCAGTGTATGTTTACAAACTACGTATATGTATGGATATGAAATCAAGTATAACACAGCGAATGGATAAAATAAATTTCAAATCAGCATAGGATATAAAATTAAGTATAAATACCTACAATATATTATTTATTAAATATTCTTTGAACATTTGATTGACAGAAAAACTCAAAGTTGACACCTGTTACGTTATAGGTTACATTACTGAAGTGATTAAAACATTTACCCACAAGGGCCTGCAAAAATTTTATGAACGTGGGACGGTTGCCGGAATAACGCCGGAGCATGCGAGACGTCTGCGCCAGATAATGGCACTTCTTGATACAGCAGCAAGCCCTGAAGATATGGATTTGCCGGGACTCAATTTACACGAACTCAAGGGAAGAAGAAAAGGAACCTGGTCGGTTAAAGTAAGCGGTAAATGGCGGGTGACCTTTGTAATGAAAACAGGCGATGTTTTTAATGTACACTATGAAGACTATCATTAGCGGAGGTGATTACCATGATGCATAATCCCCCTCATCCCGGCGAAATAATCAGAGACCTGTGCCTTGAACCACTGGAATTGACGGTTACGGAAAGTGCCCGTGCATTGGGCGTGAGCCGCAAAACCCTTTCCGAACTGCTGAACGGCCATAGCGGCATCAGCCCTGAAATGGCCCTGCGGTTATCGAAAGTTTTCGGCCGGACGGCTGAGGCGTGGCTAAACCTGCAAGTCCAATATGATCTTTGGAAAGCCCAAAAGACAACAAACCTGAAAAAGCTGAAACGTCTCACCGCCGCTTCAGCATAAAAGCACCGGTACGATTACGTTACAGGCAATAAACATGAGAACAATGAAACGGCAACCGACTCATCCGGGGAAAATTATCAAAGAAGATTATTTGGAACCGTTATCGATTTCGATAAAGGACCTAGCTTCAAAACTTGGTGTTTCCCGGAAAACATTATCAAAAATCATCAATGCACGTGGAGCGGTTACACCGGATATGGCATTACGTCTATCCCGCGCTTTTGGCACCACACCCGACTTGTGGCTTAATTTACAGAAGAATTTCGACCTATGGCATGCTGAACACGATTCGAAAGACTGGCGAACCGTTAAACCAATTTCACCCCGCTTGTTGCACTCCAACGTGTAACCACATTACGCACCTTACTCCTTCACATAATACCCCACCTGGGCATCGGGACAGGTGCCGCCGGTGTTGAGCAGAAACTCGGGGCCGGTGTAGGGGCCGGTATAATGGAGGGTAAATCCGGCAAACTCGGGCAGGGACACGGTGCCGAAGAACGTATTGCACAGATAGCCGCCTGGTCGCAGCAGTTCCTGTGCCCGCAGCACTTCGCGGTTGAACTCCCGGGTGTATGATTCCTGCCAGGTTACAGAGCCCTGGGCCAGGTCATAATCGTAGGGGTCGAAGAAAATAAAGTCGTAGGTTTGCTGAAAATCATGGGTATAGAAGTCGCCCTCGATGGCCTCGGCACCCGAAACCGCGCTGCAAAAATCGCGGCAGTCGTTGCAAAGAGATTCTTCGATTTCAATGATGTGATGCTGCCGGGGCTGGATAATTCCCTGAATGTGATCGGCTGAAATGCCCAGCCCAAAACCCACCTCAAGCACGCTTTCGATCTGGAAACCGCGAAACTGTTCGATCAGGGCCCGGATGTAGGGTTCCTCGGAGCGGCTCATGATCACGTGGCCAAGGTATACAATTTCGTTTTCGGTTTTGGTGTCAAAATCGATTTTCATGATCTGAAGCCCCTAGCAGGCTGTTGAAAAACGCACATAAAACACCTTTTTCATTGCCTGTCTTGATTTAAGTTGCTCACTGTGTTCTTTGAAAAAGAAAATATAGTCGGTTTGTCAGTCCAAAGGCTCTAAAACGGCTTCGTATGGGCCTTTGTTTCGTGGCAGAGACAGCCTCTGTCCAACATTATTCTACGAACCACACGCAACGCCAAGGTTTTTCATTCGTGTTAGATTGTAGGCCGCGAGCGCAAAGGTGAACATACCGGCAACCTTTGGCTGACCTCTGAGCCTCAATTTGTTCATGGTGCCAACGGTTTTAAGCCAGCCAAAGATCTCCTCGACCCGTTTTCGTATTCTCAGACTGACAGCATATCCGGCATGGCGGGTCGTTCTGCGGTCAAGTGCTGAGCCTTTTGCTTTAGCGGCAATGTGCGGCGTAACGTTGCAATCCCGGAGATCTTTTACAAAATCCCTAGTGTCATAGGCTTTGTCGGCAGCCAGCGTCGCACGTTTTGTGCCGGAGATGCTTCCAAGCATTGCATTTGCTGCCTGTCGCTCAGCAAAACCATTTGCCTCGGTAATCATGCCGTCAACTGCCAGACCGTTACGGTTCTCCATGAGAACATGACCCCTATAACACAGTTTTGCTTCCTGGCCCCTGCCTTTGCGAAACAGGCGGGCATCAGGATCTGTCCTTGATTCATGAGTATCGTTTTTGCGTTTCTGACCTTTGAAATCAACATCAGGATTACGGCCTTCTCTATCAGGTGGATCAGTACTATCATCCTTGGGCCGGAAACTTTTCATTGAGGCGCAGGCATCAAGCAGCGTTGCATCAACGCTGAAGTGCTCATCTGAGAGCAAACCGGCTTTTTCTGCCTGTTCTTTGATAGCAACAAAAAAGGCTGCCGCCACTTCGGTGTTCAACAAACGGTCGCGGTTCTTTGAAAACACTGAGTGGTTCCAGACTGGATCATCCATGTTGAGGCCGACGAACCAGCGGAAGTAATCAATCTGTTCCAGAAGCATGCGCTCACTTCTTACGGAGTACAGTATCTGTATAATCGTTGCTCGCAAGAGCTGCTCCGGCGGTATTGATGGACGGCCCATACGGCAATACAGTGATGTAAATAACGTGGACATATCTGCCAGGGCCGCATTAACCATTTTTTTTATCGGTCGCAGAGGGTGTTTTTTAGAAATGCGTTCTTCTGCTGATACATAACTGAATAAACTGTCTTGTTTGGGCTCTCTTCCGCGCATTGCATAACCTCCATCGTAGGTGATTTAACGTGATGGAGTCATTATATATAATTCTGTTCAGCTTGTGTGTGAAAATTGACTTTTTCAACAGCCTGCTAGATATGCATTCATCTCGCACAGTATTTGTAGGGGCAGGTCTCCGTGCCTGCCCGTTAATGTGAGCATTAAAAAATGGGCGCCCACAGAGAGGCGCCCCTACGGTGGCGCACAGCGCCACATGTTTACAATCATCCCAGCAGGTGGTGAACTTTTCTTCTGTCAGGCAAACATTTGTTCGTTTGTGAGCCGGCCGGACTCGTCAAACTCGCTACGCTTAACCAGTTGGCCGTTTTCAAACAGGTCGACCTGCTTGATGGTGCCGTCGGGGTGATACGTGCGGCCTTCCCCGGTGGGGTGACCGTTTTCATAGGGAATCTCGCTCATGACGGCGCCGTCTTCATAAAACTTCTTTATCTGGCCGTGGGGCTGCCCCTGAAGGTAATACCACTCTACCTTTACGCTGCCGTCTTCATAAAAACCCCGGCTCACACCCTCGCGGAGTCCGTTATCGTAGTTCCACTCGGCCTTCAGGGTACCGTCTTCGCGATAACCTTTGGTGACGCCGTGCTGCACACCGTTTGCCAGATGCACCTCGGACATCAGTCCGCCGCTCTCGTAATAGGTCTTGCTGAGGCCGTGGGGCCGGCCTTCGTGGAACGTAATTTCAGTTTCCAGGTTGCCGTTTTCGTAATACTGCTTCCCCATGCCATGGGGCACGCCGTCGATAAAGGGCTGCTCCATTTTCAGATTACCGTTTTCATGGTATTCGCGGTGTACTTCCGCGGATTCGTCTGATGGTGCCTGACTGCTCATTGCATTGTTTCCTTTGCCATTTCTTTGAGATAACTTACAAATGTCTTACTTACGGGCGACTGGCTGCGCTTTTTGTCCTGTACAATATAAAAGGACCGTTTGAATGAAACGTCTGCAATGGACACTTTCTTCAATGCACCCTGTTCAACCTCCTCACGTACCGCCAACTCGGATATCAGTGATATGCCTGCCCCGGACTTAATGGCCTGCTTGATGGCCGTATTGCTGCTCACCTCGGCAACAATGTTCAGGTCGGCGGTATTCACACCGGCATCGCGCAGGGTTTTTCCGAGAGCCATACGGCTTCCGGAGCCGCTTTCGCGGATAACAAACGGCTCGTTACACAAGGCCTGAATGTTTATTTTGTCCAGATCACACCAGGGGTGGCCCTGGGGCACCACAATCACCAGGTTGTCGTCGATCAGGCGGGTGTAGTGCAGCGTTTCGTGTTTAATTTTAGCACCTACAATGCCCAGGTCAAGTTGTCCTTCCAGCATCATTTCAACAATGTCCCGGCTGTCCTTAATGGTGATAATGGTGCGAATGTCGGGGTACTTGACGGTAAAAGAGCCTAAAAATACCGGCAGCATATACTCACCCGGAATGGTGCTGGCGCCCACCAGCACCGATCCGCACTTTTTGCCCTTGAACTGGTCCAGGGTCTGCTGGGCCTCGTCGGTGAGCATGGTGATCTTGCGGGCATAGTCGTACAGCAACTCACCGGCACGGGTAAGGTTTACCTCTTTGCCCCCCCGGTCAAAAAGCGGCAGGGCAAAATAGTCCTCCAGGCTGGCCATATGCTGGCTGACCGTGGGCTGGGTAAGATACATGGTGTGGGCCGCTTTGGAAAAACTTTTCAGCTCGGCCACTTTGGAAAAAATCTTCAATCGGTGTACATCTATCATGGTTGCCTCCTGCCATGCGGCTATTCCTGTCCCATAGCCAGGGCGGCCGGGTCTACCTTCTTGTTCTTGACCGGCTTGCCTTCCTCATCAAATTCATCGCAGGATACCATCTTGCCGTTCTCAAATGCAGCGTCCATATCAACCTGACCGTTTTCGTGGTAGGTTTTGGCCTTGCCCTGGCGCCGGTTATTGTGAAAGGTACACTCTTCCCGGAGCTGCCCGTTTTCGTGATAGGTTTTATAGGGGCCGCTGAGCATACCGTTTTCGAACACACCTTCGGTTTCAATTGTGCCGTTCTCGAAATAAGAGGCATACGGCCCATTTCTCCGGTTTTCCTTGTATTGGAATTCGGCCCGCAGCGCACCGTTTGCATGGTACGCGCGGGTGGGACCATCCATGAGATTGTTTTTATAGGTTACCTCCGATGCAAGGGTACCGTCCTCATAATAGGTCTTGGTAACACCGTTCAGTTGTCCGTCAACAGAACAGCTGATTTCCGTGCGAACCGCCCCGGAAGGATAGTGTTCTTTGCGAATGACACGTTGTTGTTCCATAACACGTTTCCTTATATAAAGTGTAGGGGCACCTCTCTGTCTGCCCTGAGTAATGTCGAAGGGTGGGTGCCCGTTTTGAATACCCATCTTAGCGGGCAGGCACGGAGACCTGCCCCTACAAAAAACAATCAATTACGTATGATAGCCCACAGACCGCCCTGCTCGCTGATCTCGGCCCGGTCTTCAAGCCCGGCCCGGGCGATGCTGCGCCGAAAATCGTCCACCGTGACAAGGCGTCTGCCCAGCGCGTTGTTTTTATCGCGGGACTCATCGGCTATGGCTGCAATGACCTCATCCGGCGTATCCGGACCATATCCGCCGCCTGCAACAAGGCAGCCTCCGGGGGCAACAGTTGCGGCCAGGTCGGAGAGCACCGCAGCCTCATCGTCCAGGAAAAAGAAGACGCCTCTGCAAAAAACAAGATCATATCCGTCCCGGCCTGCCGCAATGCTGTCCAGCGTATCGGTGCAACAGGTAAACCTGCCCTCAATTCCGGCATCTATCAGATCAATCCAGTCCTGCCGGAAATTTTCAGCCAGTTCCGGGGAACCGCAGGCAACGGTAAGTCGAGCTTCCGGGTACAGTTTTAAAAGCTCAATCCCTGTGCCTCCTGAAAAGCAGCCGGTCTCGAGGATGCGCTTCGGCTGACCCGCTACGAACAAGGCAACAAAGCGTGCCAACGTTGGATACACCGCCATCCAGAGACGGTTTACCTCGCGGGTCAGTGCCGTATCGGGTACATACAGGGAATACACGTCTCCAGCTCCTTTACCGACATTCTTCTGTAAGGTTTTGGTAGTCTTCCCGGGTATCGATATCCTGCCCGGCCTGGATATTATTAAGGGATACGTACATGACCGTATCCGGATTCTGTTTAATTATCTCCCGGCCCCCGCCGTCGCCGCGCAGTTTCAGCAATTGCTCTTTAAAAGCGGCGGGAAACAGCACCGGGTTGCCCTGCCGCTCACCATATTTCGATACGGCTATTGTATCGGGCCCGCTGCTCCATCCCTGTATAATCTCGTTGATTACCACCGGGGTTATAAAAGGCTGGTCACCCACCATAAACAAATACCCGTCGGCATCCGCACGGGCCGCTCCGAGGCCCAGCCTGATTGACGCGCTCTGCCCTTCCTCTGCGTCAGGGTTAGGGACACACTTTAGACCATGGCGCTTACCGGCCATGGCTACCTCGTCCCGGCGGTACACCAGGATGGTTTCTGAAAGTACCGACCCAACCGCGGCCTGCACAACCCGCTCTACCAGGGGGGTACCGTCTATTTCCATCAACAGCTTGTCCTGCCGCATGCGGCGCGAAAACCCCGAAGCAAGTAGTATACCGCTGACGTTCATACCCGCTCGACGCTCCCCTGCTGCACGGCCCCTATCACAACGCCGTGTATGCCGCCGCCCCCTGCAGTAATGGCCCGGGCAACCTGTCCGGCCTGCTCTATCAGGGCGGCATCGTCGGACTTGTTCAGCAGCACCATTTTCCGGCAACCGTCGGGAGTTCCCTTGAAAAGCCCCTGCTTTTCTGTTGCCAGTGCTGCTATATGCCCGCCGTCTATCACCTCACCTTGACGGCTTCCGGTAAGGTTACAAAACAGTTCCACCCGGTGCACGTTATCTTCAATAATACTTTTCCCAAGAGCATCCATACCCACAACCCCGATTGCAAGCGTTGCAAGTGCAGGGATAACCGGCTCGTAATCGGCCGGTGCTTTAATGGGCTTGCGCTTGGCCCCGTCGGCTTCAACCAGTATCATATCGAACAGCCCTTGCTGAAACAGTGCATCGATATAGGCGGGCTCTACGCTTTTGAGTTTCGGCTTGCCTTCCATGATGCCGCCGCCCAGACACACCACTGTGCCGGGCTGCACCCCGGAGAAAAATTCCGGTTCCTGCCTGCCGGTCAGCACCAGCATGTCGCACTGGTCCTCTCCCGGCACAAACATATTGGTGGTGGTGGTAACTAGTACTTTTTTGCCCTGCTTTTTCAGGGCTGCCGCCAGGGCAAAAATCGTGGTTGTTTTACCGCCCCCGCCGGTTACGGCAATCAACTCCGGCTTGTCTGGTACAATTCCGAATGTTTCTAAAAGTTTCATTGGATGTGAATTTTTTTGTTAAACCTTGAGTAATACTATCCAGCCTTCAATCCAATTTAAGAATTCTGTATATTAATTGAAGCCACGCCCAATAAACACACAGCCTTATATTTACAATAAATTGCTGTTATACACGTTCCCTTGCAACGCAGCCGAGTGCAACGATTCAAGACGGATAAAAGGGTCGACATGTCTGAGCACCGGCTTGCCGGGGTGAGTTTGTTGACCCGCCGTCTGGAATCGTGCCGCGAGGGCATCCCGCCTTTGGCGGGACAAGTTGCAGGGCGCCTTTCTTTTGCCCCCTTTTCTTTGGCGCTCAAAGAAAAGGGGGAGGCGCTTGCGTCTTATTCAATATATTGTTTTCTCATCCACCTTATGCCGAGGAGGGGCACCCAACTTTTTCAGAGCCCCCCTGGGCATTACGCACCTGCACCAGCTCGGCCGCAATGGACACCGCTATTTCAGCCGGCGTATTGGCGGCAATATCGATTCCCACAGGAGCGTGAATTGAATCTATCACGTCATCACCCACTCCCTGCTCGCGCAACTGCTTCATACAGGTGGCAACCTTTTTCTTGCTGCCGATCATGCCCACATAACAATGGGGCTGCTTGATGCATTGCTCAAGCACCTCAAAATCGTGAGCATGCTTGTGGGTCAGGATAACGATATAGGTACTCGGCGTAAACGACAGACCTTTAATCGCCTGTGAATATTCGTCGGCCACCACCCCGTCGGCCCACGGCAATTTTTCGGCATCGGCGAATTCGGCCCGGTTGTCGACAACGGTAACATTGAAATCCATCATTTTGGCAACCTGGGACAAAACATTTCCGATATGCCCGGCACCGAAGATAAAGAGCTGGGGCACGGGATTGATGGGCTCCAGGAACACGCTCATACCGCCCCCGCAGGCCATGCCGATATCCTTCAGGGTGTGCTTGATGATTTTGGGCGTAGCGGTATGCATCAGCTTCACCCCCTCGTCAATAACAAGCTTTTCAATGGCCCCACCGCCCACGGTCCCGACCGTGGTGCCGTCGGCCTTGATCAGCATACGGGCGCCCGCTTCCCGCGGCGCAGAACCCAGCGACTCGATAACCGTGGCCAACACCAGCGGCTCATTTGCCTTTTTTGCGGCTGCAATATGTTCGAAAATATCCATGAGGAAATCTCCTTTACCGAAACGTGTCCCTCTCTACAGTCGGGACACCATTATGAAATATTGTATAAATTCCCTGATGCACCGCCGTGTAGACGGAGCATACTACGATATAGTATACCTTTAAATCTGTTTTACAACATCTAGAAATTTTTCCAGTGTTGCCACGTTGTGACAGGGCAGAAAATGGTCGATATAGGGCAGCGCCGTTGCCATACCCATACACAGGGGCTGATAATCATCGTATTGCAGATGAGGGTTCAGCCAGATGACCCGCTTAAAGCCCCGTTTAATACGGATCATCTGCAGGCGCAGCTCTTCGATATTGCCCTTGTCCCATCCGTCGCTTAAAATCACCATGATACGGTTCTGGGCCATATACCGCCCGCCGTACCGCTCGTTGAACTCTTTCAGGCAGCCGCCGATATCGGTCCCGCCGCTCCAGAACAGCACCTCCTTGGAAATAATGGACATGGCGGTCTCGATTGCACGGTTGTTCAAAATATCGGTAATACGCCGCATACGCGTTCCGAAAACAAACGTTTCGGTATCGCGCAGGAAACGCTGCATCTCATAGGTAAACTTAATCAGGAACCGGCTGTAGGCGTCCATTGAGCCGCTCACATCGGCCAGTACCACGATTTTCGATTCCTTGGGCTTGCGCTCCCGTTTCAGAATATTGACGATTTCGCCGCCCCGTTGCGTCGACTGCCTGATGGTCCGGCGCAGGTCGACCATGTTTCCTGTGTTCGACGGCTTGAACCGGCGGCCCTTCTTCTCCCTGATCTTGATCTGCAGGCGCTTGAACACGTCGTCCATCATGGCGACCTCTTCCTGGCTGATCTGCTCAAAATCTTTTTGGCGCAGGTTTTCAGTTGCGGAGTAGGTAAAGGTAGGCACCTCTTGATAATCGCTTCCGGTTTTTTTGGAGCCCTTGCGCGATTTGTCGCCGGACGGGCTGTCGTCGAGCTTGCGGAAAATAACCGATTTATCGTCCTTACCCCCTTCTTCCTCATCATCACCATCGGTGGGTTTTTTAAGCTTGGGGCCCGTGCCCCAGAACTGCAGGTACAGGCGGTTAAACGCGTTGATCTGGGAATGACTGGTAATCAGGCACGTTTTCAGAGCCAGGTAAAACTGAAACGGGTCGTTGATGTCAACCAGCGACAGGGCATGAATAGCGTCGATTTCGTTTGAGGTATGAACAGCAAGCCTGTTTCTGCGCAGCAGGTTGATAAAGCGGATGACCCGGTCCATAAGCTGTTCGGCGCGCATACCGAAATCTTCATTGCTGAAATCGCGCTTGATCCGCTTGAAAGCCTCTTTGGGACTTATTAATACTCTCACTCTTTCTCCTTGGGCGGATTGAGGATTTCGCCCTTAACCTCTTTGTATTTATTCACATCGTCTTTGAACTTGAATAGGCAGCCTGCGGTCATGTCCATGGTTTCCTCGTCGATGTCCTCCTTGTTCAGCAGCGATATGGACTCGGACCAGTCCAGGGTTTCGGCCACGCCAGGACGCTTGTAAAAATCATACCCCCTGAGGGTTGCCATAATATCGGCAATTTTCATTGCCAGGGTCTTCTTCACCTTGGGCACCCTGGAGAGAATAATATCCATTTCCCGCTCCGGGGTCGGATAGTCGATAAAATGATACAGGCAGCGCCGCTTGAGGGCGTCGTGCAGTTCGCGCACCCGGTTGGAGGTCACAATAACAATCGGCTTATGGTCGGCCTTGATGGTGCCCAGTTCGGGAATCGACACCTGGAAATCGGACAGGATTTCCAGCAGGAAGGCCTCAAACTCCTCGTCGGCCCGGTCGATTTCATCTATCAGCAGCACCACTTTTTCCTGTCCCTGGAGCGCCATGAGAAGGGGACGCGCGATGAGAAACTCTTCGGTGAAGATGTCTTCCAGGTGAAACGAGGGGTTGTGTGAAGCATCGATGGATTTAATCTTCAGGAGCTGTTTGGCATAGTTCCACTCGTAAATGGTAGAGGTGGCATCGAGCCCCTCATAGCACTGGAGCCTGATCAGTCGCCGACCCAGCACGTCGGCAATCACCTTGGCCACTTCGGTTTTTCCAACTCCGGGCTCTCCTTCCAGCAGCAGCGGCTTTTCCAGGTGCTGAGCCAGAAAAAGAGAAAAGGCCAGCTCGTCGTCGCAGATATAATTTTGTTTTTTCAATGCTTTTTTTATTCGTTCAATTGCAGCTACATTTTTCATAAGGCATTTCCACATCTATGAATTAACAGTTTGTATCACTATCGTTACTATTCCTTTGCCGGACTCCTAAAACATTTTTATATATTTCAGCACACATCGTGCAATGTATCATTTGGAGAGGAGGGGGCCTGACAGGAGAAGCGGATGGGCAGTGGCTGACTCTTGTCAGATCCCACTCCTACAAAGCAAAAAGCTGTAGCGTGTTGCAGTAATAGATTACCCTAACAGCGTCTTAATTTTAGAGTATCCCATTACTCCATTACGCAAGGAAGCAGCAACTTAACGCTGCTCTTTTCCTTTCAAAAACAAAACAGCTTCCACTACCGACCCCCCCAGGGCCCGGGCTTTATCGGAGATGGTATAACAATAGGCGTGTATGGGCCGGGGGTCGACATCGCCGATCTTGAGACCTTTGGAAACCTTTCGGCCGTTCATGATCAATCCACGGATTAATCCCTTAAATGCCGCCTTTACCGGTCGGCCTTCAACAGTACAGATAACGTCGCCATCTTCCACCTCGGCTCCGATATCAAGCACATGTTGTATAACACCGTCGCAGGGGGCCCGCAGCACACGCTCACTGCCGTGGCCCTTGACCGGGGCCGGTATGCCGGTGTCCGGCTCGGCCATACCCTCAAAAATGAGTCGTCCCAGGTCGTGGCCCCGGTTTGTTTCAATAACCACATCGGCGTGAACTCCGGCCTCAAAACCAGGTCCGAGCGCTACGGTTATGGGCGCCATGTCTTTTCGGAGCCCTGTATCCCTTTTAGCAAGAGTCGCGTCCACCAGGGCGTCGGGCTTCAGCAGTTCAAGTGATTTCATTCCCGGGTCAACCATGATGGGAATGTTTCCCTGCTGCCAAGCATCCCGTGCCTCATCTACGGTGTCGACCCTGACCGCCGTAACACCTTCAAGCTCAGCGTGCCCGTCGATCACGGCCTGGGCAAAGGATACGGTTCGTCTGACCACCAGCGGATGTGCAACCTCCAGTATCAGCACCCGCATTCCGCACCGCCACATCCGATGCGCAACCCCGGATCCCAGGTCGCCGCCCCCGCGCAGTACCACTGTTAACGTTTTCATAGCTTTACTTCCTCTTTTTGTTTCGCCGTTTTCGGAACTTCCTTCAAAACAGAGGCCGGCGGAGAAGGTTCGGATACAAGACGCGCAAAACCCTCTGTGGAAACATACAACCGCGTAGCGGTTGGTGTGTTTTCCTTTTACAGTTGATCAACAAGGCGTACGTGCCTGTACGCCGCAGTGACGAAGAGGCGCGCAACGCAAGCTGTTGGGCGTTCTCCGCAGGTATCTCATAAAACGCAGATGTGCCGGGATAGCACAAACCCGCACCCCAGCACACCATAATTCCCCTCTGAGAGTGTATCGAATACCATTGCACACAGCAAGGCTTTTCCCCGACAAACTCCCATCAATAAGATTGAAACAGAGCGGCGCAACAGCGCCGCCCTGTTTACTGCGTTTTACTCAAACGTTTTGCCGCTTTCCTTGATACCTTTAAGAATGCGCTCGGGGGTAACCGGAGCTTCGTAAAAGCGGATACCAATGGCATCGGCAATAGCGTTGGCAACGGAACCGATCGGGCCCATCAATGCGGACTCACCACAGCTCTTGGCGCCCATCGGTGCGATGGGATCCGGAGCGGTCTCGACCAGGATGATCTTGGCCTTGGGCATGTCCGAAGGTCCGGGCATCTTGTAATCGGTGAAATCGCTGTTCAGACACAGGCCGTTTTCATCATAGTAGATGTCCTCAGTGGTAACAAAACCAAGGCCCTGCTGAGCACCACCCTCGAGCTGACCTTCTACCGAAGGCGGATGGATTGCTTTACCGATATCATGAGCATTAACCAGTTCCAGAACTTTAACCTCACCGGTTTCCGTATCTACTTCAACTTCGGAGATACAGGCGCCCATGGGCGGGGAGCAGTGGTTGGCCAGGAAGCTTGAGTAACCCTGGATCTGTCCCGGGATACCGATTTGCTTGCCGCTGACCGGGTCGAAAAAGTTGTAGACACCCTGCTTGGAGATCAGGCGGGCATCGACGGACTTTTTGGAATTACCCTTAACGGAGATGACCTTCTTGCTGTCCATCTGAAGGTCTTCAACCCGTGCTTCCAGAATCTGCGCAGCGCGCTCCATCAGCTGTTTCTTCACGCTTTCGCAGGCTTCGATGATTGCCGGGCCGGCACAGTAAACGGTACGGCTGGCGTGGGCGCCGATATCGAAACCGCACACATCGGAGTCACCGGAATTCAGATGGATATCTTCCATCGGCCATCCGAGGGTATCGGCGGCCATCTGGGTCATGGCGGTGTGACCGCCGGTACCCAGGTCGGAAATGGAAGCCATCAGCTCAACGGTACAGTCTTCGTTCAGCTTGGCGGTACACACAGTGTGCTCAAGCAGCATGGGCCATGCACCGGAAGTGTGGTTCATAACGGCAATACCCAGACCACGGCGTTTTTTGCCTTTTTGCTTGGCATATTTTTTCTTCTTTTCATACCACTTGATGTCCTTAACAGCCAGGTCGATACAGCCGTCCAGGTCGTCGGAAGCATAGGTAACGCCTTTCAGCCAGGTTTCGTCACCGATCGATTTATGCCATTTTTTACGCCATTCAATGGAGTCGATTCCCAATTTCCCGCAGGCTTCTTCAACCAGTTGTTCCTGAACAAAGGAGGTCTGGGGGTTTCCATAACCGCGGTAGGCACCACTGGGAACATTATTGGTGAAATAGGACTGGCCTTTCTGGCGCATGGTTTTCCATTTGTACATACCGTGTACAAATGCGGCCGCACAGAAAACCGGACCGTTACCATGGGTGTAGTACCCGCCCTTGTCGGCGCAGAAGTTGGCTTCTACGAATATCGGGGTTCCGTCTTCCTTGAAACCCATCTTCATGTCATAATTGCCGGGGAAGCGGGTCTCGGATGCAATCCAGTCTTCTTCGCGCAGGAACTCGACTTTAACCGGCCGGCCGGGAACGGCCATGGCCATGGCACAGGCATGGGGCTCGGCGATCATACCGAGACGCACACCGAAACCGCCACCCACGACTGTCTGAAATACGCGCATGCGTGACATGGGCAGTTCGAACAGCTCGGCCAGCAGAACCTGTACGGGCTTGGGCATCTGGGTCGAGGTCCAGCAGTGCAGTTTGCCGCGGTTGTCATACAGGGCAACGTAGGCATGGTTTTCCATCTGGCACTGTTTTTGTTTGGGTACGTAAAAGTTACCTTCAACGACTACGTCGCACTCGGATTCCAGATCGTCACCCATCTTGCCGGTGTCGGCATCGGGCCAGCCATAGGCGTTGTCCGGGAAAACGGCCTCGTCGAATTCACCGGCCAGGTTACCGGGTTTCAGTGATGTAAACTGAAAAGCGCCCTTCTTGCGGGATTCTGATGCACGCATATACACGGGCAGCGGCTCATATTTGATTTTGATTTTGTCGGCTGCACGCTCTGCAATCTCTTCGGTCTCGGCGATTACGCCGCATACGGCATCACCCTGGTACTTCACGTGCTGATTGAAAATGAACATTTCTGCGATTTCGCCGAATACTTCACAAAATTCTTCGGGAACCAGCAGCTTCATGATGGTGGTGTTGTAACCTTTTTTGGTTACATCTTTCGGGCCCAGGCATTTAATTACGCCGGGAATCTTCATGGCTTCTTTAAAGTCGATGCTTTTGACCCTGGCGTGGGAATACTCCATGCAGCGTACGACCTTACCGTACAGCATACCCTTCATGCGGATATCGCCGGCATATTCCGCCGTGCCGAGGACCTTATCTCGTGAATCAACTTTTGGTATTCTTTTTCCTACAACAGACGTACTCATAGCTAAACGACCTCCGTTATTATTTTTTCTTCTTGTTTTTTGTCATTACTTTCTGGGCTTTTTTAACGGAATCTACAATCTTCACATACCCTGTACAGCGGCAGATGTTGCCTTCCAGGCCGAAACGGATTTCTTCTTCGGTGGCCTTGGGGTTCTTCTCGAGCAGGTCGGTTGATTTAACAACCATGCCCGGCGTACAGAAACCGCACTGGATTCCGCTCTCATCCACGAAAGCCTGCTGAACGGCATTGAGATCACCGTTTTCGCCCAGGCCCCGTGCCGTCGTCAGCTTTTTACCGTCCATCGTGGCGGCCAGCGCCAGGCAGGCGTCGATGGCCTTGCGCCCGGATTTTTCGTTATCGTCGTCTACCAGCACCGTACAGGCACCGCATTCGCCGCGGCCGCACCCATATTTCACTTCCGTCAGGTCGAGCTGATCGCGCATTACCTGAAGGAGGGTGTGATGGCCGGCAACCGTAATAGAGTACTCCTGATTATTTATTGTTAATGTTATCGGATGCTTGTTCATTTTTTACATCTCCCTTATTGATCTGTCAGTATTTGTGACCTTATCCAATAGCTTCTTCAATGGTTCTGCGTACCAGTACCGGAGAAACCTCGCGGCGGTATTCAGCGGTGGAGCGTACGTCGTCGATAGGACTGATCTGGCTGCCTACGGATGCGCTGATTGCGTCCAGGATAGCGTCGGAAATCTTCTGTCCCTTCAAGAGATCTTCGCTGTCGATCAGGCGAATTGTCTTCGGTGCAACGGCACCCATGGCAATGCGCGCACTTTTGCATACGCCGCCGGAAACGGTCAGGCATACCGCTGCATTGATTTTCGACAAATCGAGGGTTGTACGGGTAATCCGGTTGAATGCGGACACAACACCCGTTTTCGGTGCCGGCAGTTTGATTTCAACAGCCAGTTCGTCGGCCTTGCGGGCGGTTTTCTTGTAATCAATAAAAAATTCGTCGATTGATATTTCGCGTTTCCCGTTGGGGCCCTGGAAAACGATTTTGGCGCCCAGTGCCAGAAGAGCACATGCACAGTCGCCCGAGGGTGAAGCACGCATTACATTGCCGACCACCGTACCCATGTTTCTGGTCTGGGGGGTACCGTTGATGGCGGCTGATTTGTACAGCGCCGGGTAGTTCTTTTTCACGTCTGCCGAATCGGCAACCATCTGCAGTGTTGCCAGGGCTCCGATCTTCAGGCCGCCCGATTTGCTGAACTTGACATAATCAAGACCGGGAACCTTCGCCAGGCTGATAACTGCTTCAGTTGCAAAACCCTGCGTCCCCGATACGACCACATCGGTCCCGCCGGCCATAACTGATGCCTTGGCTTTATACTTTTTCAACAACTTCACCGCTTCTTCGACACTTTGCGGCATCAGCAGTTCAAATTCAGGTAGAATTCTGCTGCTTGGCATAATACAACCTCCTTACATGAAATTAATTAATACGTTGCTGTTTCCTGTGACTTCTGTTTTTGCCTTAGCCTCTGTATATCCTACGCACAAAATAAAAAACCGGCACCGTGGACAGACGGAGCCGGAAGCTCTATCTCCTTTCCACTGCGGGAGGCGCGTTCCTTTCGAAGAGCGCCCTGTCGGCCATTTCTCATAGGTCTCGTGACCCGTAGAGTCGATGGCTAGGAGAATGTGCCGCAGTAACGTCTTTCCTGTAGACCGGTAACAAAGAACATGGAAAGAACGTATACACCTGCGATGCAATTATAGAAATAAACTATATTTAAAAGCCAAAACACCCTATGAGTCAATAGCGGCAACGTACATTTTCAGCAAAAGTAAAATGGCACTTTCTATGCTTTGCAATAATGTCACATTCGTATTATGTATTCTGCTCCTTTTCAGGCGGTTTCGTACACCCAGTTGTTTTCCGCTTCCTGCACCCCGTGCTTCCGTGCCGCACCCGGCTTCATTCTGCGCGGTTCGCACAGCAGTGTCGACACATGTACGGCTATGCACTTGTCTTTATAATAGACCCGCCACGAGCCGTCCAGCAGTTGCCGGGCCTCCACCTTGGAGCGGGCCGGCATATGCATGGTCCAGCCCGCATCGATGGGTATGGTGACATCGCCGAGAGTGATGGTTTTATCAGAACCCACCGTTGTCTCATAGCGGAAGCTGCACAACCTGTCGAGGTCCACCCCGGCCGGAACCGTCTTCCAGACGCTGGTTACCTCCTGGGTAATGGCATAGGTGGTGTTAAAAAGGTGTAAAAATTTTTCATCCAGAAAGCTGTTGCCCTGCTCCCGGTCGGCGATCTGCTCTTTTTGCATTTCCTCTACCAGGGCCACATGAAACTCGCTGAACACCCGCTCGAGGTAACGCTGTTGCCGTTTGGTCGAAGCGAAAACAGTCTCAATCCCAAAGGCCTGCAATGCATAGCCCACCTGGGTGGGGTCCTGCCGGCCGCGAAGCTGTTCTTCGATGCTCCAGTGGTCGTCGCCGCGCTTCAGCAGCGGGCTGCAGGGCTGAATGATCGATAACGGAATGCCGTAGTGCTGAACGACATGCTGTAAAATACCCAGATATGCGGCGCTGTCTTCATGGGTGAAAAAACGTGCCGCCAGGCACCGCCCGGTTGCATCGTCGAGGGCGGCCAGCAAAAAACCGGTCTGCATCTCCCCGGGAAACCACTGATGGTTCAGCCCGTACCATAAAATGGTGTGCCCTTCCTTGGGTTTACGGGAATGATGCATCACCATCCGCGTCTGGCGCTTCTGCTTGGTCGGTTTTATTCCGGCGCTGCGGCGCAGTTTTCGCACCGTTTCCCGGCTGACGCTGATGTCACACTGCTTATTCAATTGCTTCGCAAAATTACTGTCATTGAGGTCGGGATATTCCTCTTTCGAAAGCTTGACGATCTGCTCCTTAACGTTTTCATTGATTTTGTTGGCGGGCAGCTTGCCGGTGTTGCCATGGACCAGTCCGCGGATTCCGTGCTGCAACACAGCCTTTTTCATCCGGATTGCCTGACGGTAGCTCACCCCGAGTTCAACACTTGCTTCTTTTAAAGATATCCTGCCGTCGACAACCTGTTTAATAATGTTCCAGCGCTTAATCAATGTTGTATGCATAAGCCGTCTCCATTAATTAAAACCTTTTGAAAACATATAAGAAAAAAACAGCGGGAACTCACATTCCGGCATGGTCTGGGTGTTGAAAACCTCATGGGGCCTGCCGACATGCTCCACCTGCCCTTCGGCGTAGACGATAACCTTGTCGGCAAGGCAGTACGCCTCGTACACGTCATGGGTTACCAGCACAACCGGTATTTTGTAAAAACGTCTGATGTCTTTGAGAAAATCCCACATCTCGTCCCTGATTTTGGCATCCAGGGCCGAAAAGGGTTCATCCAGCAGCAACACTTCGGGCTTGCGGATCAGGGCCCGGGCAAAGGCTACGCGCTGCTTCTGGCCGCCCGATATTTCATCCGGGCACTTTTTTTCAAGATCCAGCAACTGGAAAATATCCATGACATCGTCATAGCGTTTGTCGCGGACCTCTTTTGTCAGGCCGGTGGCCCCGTAATAAATATTTTCCTGGACGGTCATATGGGGAAACAGGGCCGGATGCTGAAACACATAGCCGATATTGCGCTTTTGCGGACTGAGCGACACCCCTTGCTGCCCGTCGTAAAGCACCCGGTTGTCCGAGCCGACAAAACCGCTGTCGGGCTCATCCAGCCCGGCAATCATGTTAAGGGTGACCGATTTACCCGACCCGGAGTGTCCGAAAATAACGGCCAGTTCGTTATGCAGCTCCCAGGAAACATCCAGGGTAAAATTTTTAAATTTTTTTGAGAGCGTAACCTTCAGTCCCATCACACGGTCCTGCGATTAAAAGTGTTTGCGACATAGAGAAACAGACCTGCCAGCACTGTAAAAATTGCAACCAGTATGTGTGCCCTTGTCCAGTCGCCGCTGCCGGCACTGGTATAGATGGCAAGGGGCATGGTGTCGGTCCGGCCGGGAATATTGCCGGCCAGCATCAGCGTGGCCCCGAATTCGCCCATGGCACGCGAGAACGCCAGCACGGTCCCGGCTATGATGCCCCGCTTTGCCAGGGGCAGTATCACTTTAAAAACGGTTTCCCTTTCCGAGCGCCCCAGGGTGTATGAGGCATTGATCAGGTCCTGATCCACCGATTCGATGGCGGCCCGGGCCGTCCGGATCATCAGCGGCAGCGCCACGACAAATGATGCCAGCACCGCGGCATACCAGGTAAACATGATGCTCCAGCCGGTCAACTCATACAGCATTTTACCCAGTGCTCCGTTGCGCCCGAACAGGATGATCAGGTAATAGCCGGTGACACTGGGCGGCAAGACCAGCGGCAGCGTACAGGCGATATCAAGCAACTCTTTGCCGAAAAAGCGGTACCGCGCCAGTACATACGCAATACCGATGCCGACGACAAACACAAAAAGCGTTGCTATCAGGGCAACCTGAAACGACAAGCGCAGGGAAAAAAGTATCGATCCGTCCATAAGGGTATATCCACATCCTCTTTCATCAAATACGTTCCGGCCGGTTACTGCACCGGTGCGAAACCATAACGCTGTAAAACAGCGCGTGCCTCGGGTGCAGCCGAAACAAAGCGCACAAAGGCGCCGGCTGCTTTTCTGTTTTTTGTTTCCCGCACCACGGCAATCGGGTACAGTACCGGTGTGTGGCTTTCCACTGCGGCCCACTGTATGACCGTAACCTGTTTTTCACGCATCCGTGCATCGGTCGCATAGACGATGCCCGCATCCACTTCGTCCCGGGCAACATAATCCAGCACCTGGCGCACGTGCTCGGCAAACACCATCCTGTTTTGCAGCCCTGCATACAGCTTGTAAAACCGCAAGGATTCGGCTGCATAGCGTCCGGCCGGAACCGTCTTCGGATTACCGATGGCAATGTTGGCGGCGCGGGGTAAATCGGCAAATCCGGTCAGCCTGCTCTTTTTTCCCGCCGGAACAATGAGCGCCAGGGTGTTGCGTGCAAAGTCGGTCCGGGTTTCGGAAACAATGCCGTTTTTCTCCTCCAGCATATTCATAAACTTTTGTGAGGCCGAGGCATACACATCGACCGGGGCTCCGTTTTCAATCTGCCGCTCGAGATCGCCCGAAGAGGCGAAATTGAAATAGATCTGCAACCCCGGATTGTTTTTTTCAAATGATTTTCCGATTTCAGTAAATGCGTTTTTCAGGCTCATGGCGGCCGAAACCACCAGCTTCTGCTCTTCGGCCAAGGCCGTACCGGCCGTCAGCACGCTGCAGAAAAAAACAAAACAGATGACAACTCTCTCCAGACACATGGTATTCCAATCCTTTTAAACAACGAGCCGTCACGGTCTTCTTACCGTTCCGACCGCACCTTGATCAGCTCCGCCACAATACTTATGGCAACCTCTTCCGGCGATTCGGCTCCGATGGACAGCCCTATGGGTGCATGTACCCGCTGCAGGTCTTCATCGCTGAAACCTTCTGCTTTTAGGGCCGCGTAAATCGCGTCCCTTTTTTTACGGCTGCCGATCATGCCCACATAACATGCCGGACCTCTCAACGCCGGGCCGAGCACGCTCTTGTCGTGCAGATGCCCGCGGGTGACAATAACGATAAAAGAATCGCCGTCTACGGCAAGGCCTTCCAGCGGCTTTTCAAACGGCTGCACCACAACGTCGTCGGCAATGGGGAATCGCTTGCGATTGGCAAATGCTTCACGATCATCCAGCACCACAGTCCTAAATCCGGCTATAGTGGTCAGCATGGCCAAGTGCTGTGAGATATGACCGCCGCCGAAAACATAGACGGTACCATTGTTGCTCAGCGGCTCCACCAGGAAACGGCCGGCCCCTGTTTCAATTGCCACCGGGTAGCGGCCCCGGGCCTGGGCTTTGAGCTCGCCCCATAGAGCATCGCCATGGGGCCAGGCAGTATCAACATCTCCCTCGCAGGCAAGGTAAACCGCTGAAGTCTTTTCGGCATCCGGTATAGCGGTTATAAGCCAGCCCCTTTTACGGCTGTCGATACAGGCGATTGCTTCGGTAAACACATCCACCGTCCGGACCGCCGACGGATCGACGTAATCGATCAGCACTTCAACCTCACCCCCGCAAATCATGTCCATGGTGGATTTGGCGCCGCCGGTCAGGGAAAACTCCTTAACACAGGACCTGTGCGATGAAAACAGTTCAACGGACGTCTTGATAACGTCGGCTTCCAGGGCTCCGCCCCCGATAGTGCCGTGGGTTGAGCCGCCTTTCCTGACGATCATGCGGGTACCGGCGGTACGCGGTGCAGAACCAAGCCGGGTAAGAATGGTTACCAGCACAAACGGTTCATCGTGCTGAAGCAGTTTTACAATATGTTGAAACGTTTTTTTCATTACTCCGTCCCTGTCTAATCGGTTTTCCCGAATCCGCAATCCGGATAACGGCACTCTTCACAACTCAGGCAGAAACCCCCGTGACCCAGGCGCGCAATATTTTCGCGGTTGATTGTTTCACCGGCCAGAATGCGCGGCACCACCAGGTCGAAAATCGTAGTGCGGCAGTACATAACACAGCCAGGCAGGCCCACCACCGGAATACTGCCCAGGTAGGCCATCAGGAACATGGCCCCGGGAAGCACCGGCGCGCCATAGGTTACAATATCACCCCCGGCCGTCTTGATGCCGGTCGGGGTTACATCATCGGGGTCCACCGACATACCGCCGGTAGTTGCAATAAAATCGGCCCCTTCCTTGACAAGGGTGTGAATTGCGTCGGCGATCATGGCGGGTTTGTCGTCGACAATAATCTGCCGCAGGATACGGCTGCCCAGTTTTTCGAACTTCTCCCGCAGCACCGGTCCGAACTTATCCTGAATGCGGCCGTGATACACTTCACTCCCGGTGGTGACAATGCCGACCGAATGCTTGCGCAACGGTTTTACTTCAATAACCGGTGCATTCTTGCGGCAAATTTCCTCAACGGCCCGAATTTTCTGCACATCAATCACCAGGGGGATAATCCGGGTTCCTCCCAATTGCTTGCCCTTGCCTACGACATGGTTGGTATGAATGGTGGCAAACATACAATCTTCATGGGCGTTGATCTGATGCAGAGCTTCAGTATTGATTTTCAGCAGACCTTCATGGGCCGCTGTCAGCTCAACCTTGCCCTCTGTTGTCTCCGACAGGACTATCCCTTCTCCCGCAGCGGCGGTTGCCATACGCTCGGCTGCGTCATTTTCATGCAGTGTTCCTTTATCAAGATCCAGGACATAAATATGTTCTTTGCCGATATCGAGCAGGCGGGGCACATCATCCGTGGTAATGATGTGGCCTTTTTTAAACGCCACTCCCTTGAACTCTCCCGGTCTGATTTCTGTAAGATCATGGCCCAGCACCATGCCGATCGCTTCCGTAACAGGTATCGATTGCATTCTTTACTCCTCTTGCATAAAAAAACCGGCCCGTGGTAAACCAAGGCCGGTATATACTGAAATATCCTTCCTTTCTCCTTTCCAACCACGGGAGGCATGGTTCTTTCGCCCCATACCCTTTCGGCCGCGCTTCATAGCCCGCCGGGCCTTAGAAGATACGGCTTGGAGAAAACATATGTACTTGTCATATAAATAGAGAAACAAAAAAAACCAGCCCCGTGCAGAAAGAGGCTGGTTTTATGAAGTATCCCAGTATCTCATCTCCTTCCAAACACGGGAAACCGAAATCCTTTCGAATCAGGGCTTTTCGGCCGGGTTCCATAGACATTTGAGCCCTTAGGGCACACCGGCTTGGAGATTCGCTATTCAATAATGTCATACCATTATATCACTGGTTTTACTCCCGTCAATATCGTATTGCAGATTATTTTACATTTCGATTATGTCACTATCTTGTCAAAAATCTGCTATTTGCACAAAAAATATATTTGCAAATAACAATTATTCATAATAATACATCATCATATGGATGTATTTTTATTATTTAAAAAACGATAGTCCCGTCAGCTCTGACAACTGCATGAATGGGGATGCCGGGATCGTCCATCAGGTTCTGTAAAAAAATTGAACGTATTGGGCAACGCAAAGCCGATTAGACGTACAATGGGCCGCAACAGCCACAGTTATAATCACCGTGCCGGAGGCAAAATACTATGGAGATCCTTTTTAAAGACGGCGAACTGAAAACAGTTCTCATGGACAGCATATCATATGTAAAGGATGGAAACGGGGGGGATATAATTGTTTCCGGATCGCATGGCGGTACATCCTCGGCGAAATACGCTATAGACGGTAAAGTGGGTGCCGCTATTTTTAATGATGCCGGGATCGGCAAAAACGAAGCCGGCATAAGCGGCCTGGAACAGCTTCAGGCTGAAAACATCATCGCGGCCGCCGTAGGCCATGAATCCGCAGAAATCGGCAATGCCGCCGACACCTATTCAAGCGGCATCATTTCCCGGACAAATGCTCCGGCCGCGCAGGCAGGCATTCGCCCCGGCATGCCGGTTATCAATGCCGTGGCCGTATTGCGCAAGTCCTTAGGTCAAAAGTAATATTTATGCTAAGCTTCCCGGAAAAAACAAGATGAAACCGTTTGTAACCATACTACTTATAGTAATCGGCTGCGCCGTGCTCTTTCTTTTTATATCGGCCTGCGCGCCGTCACTCTGCAACCTTGACAACCATATCGGCCTGTACCGGGTAACCGGGAAAGAATGCATACAGTCAGAGGGGCTTATCAGCACCTGCGAGGAAATGCGCTTTATCGAGCTGGTCCGGGGCCGCTTCCACGGTATCGGACCAGATGAGCTGGCACTTGTTCTGTGGCGGATGACGGATGAAGACCCGGAACTGCTGTATGAGGCCTGGCTGGTAAAAAACCATAGAACCATACAGCTCGAAGCAGACAGGATATGGATCAAAAAAAGCGCCGGGCCGGGTCTTTCAGAAAAAGAATATTTCACCCTTGCAGACGACGGCATATCCGGCTACACTTACCAACTGCAAAAGAAAAACAAAGCCAGTACCACATCCAGCCGCAGCTACCACTACACCCTGAGCCCCACCGACCGCAGCCGGTTCCCCGACTACAAACTGACGTATCCGGAAGATTAAAAACCTGCTGAAAATTTAAAATTCTGCATTTAAAAATAGAGGTTTAATTGCTGCACTCTATTTTCAGGCGGTTCAAAAAGGTTCAGATGCAAGGCGTGCGGTATCATGGGGAGTGAGGCGTACTCAGTTGTACGTCGCAACGACGAGTGATTCGCACAACGCCGCAGATGGACTTTTTTCAACCGCCTTCCTTCTCTCGAAATCCTATTTCCTTCCGTGCCTCATTATATTCAACAGTAAAACTCTGATCTTCATTCCTGATGGTCAGGGTCTCCGATGCACCCCTGCCCCCGGGCCCCTTGACAAACGCATACAGGGAAATGAGGGGGGGCTTTGTTGCCCGGGGAATAACCTGCACCCGGCGCTCAAGGGTAAAGCCCTTCGACTCGGCCGCCCCATATGCCCGGTGCTCATACTGACAGGGATACACCGTGGTGAAACAGCCACCCTCTTCAAGGTGGTCATGGGCGGCCCTGAAATAATCATCGATACTGCCGTGCAGTTCAAAACGTACCCGGGCCTTGTCCCGGTCAGGGCTGACCGGCCCTTCATGGAATTCATAATACGGAGGCGATGAGGTAACCAGGGGGTAGACTGCTGCAACGGGCATATCGCGCAAATCAGCCAGGATAAGGCGGAAGCGTCCATCAAGGCTATTGGCAGAAAGAGACTTTCGCCCAAGGGTTAGCCGCTTCAGGCTCTTTTCGATACCGAGGCCCTGGAGGTCCTGAAAAGCCCACAGTACGATCATAGGTACGGAACACAGCCCGGAACCCAGGTCAAGAAAGCGGCCGGGCCGCATCTGCAGGTCCCGCATGGTGCGCACGGTAAGCCACGCAACCAGCATATCGTCGGTGGTATACCGCTGGCCCTGCTGCGGCTGGTAAATGATATAATCACCCGAGAGGGTGTCGCGGCGAATACCGCCGGGCAATTCATGAGCATTCATACCTAAATCTTACACGCATAAACGAATACAAAGGCTCGTTTTTCCTTATTGCATTGAAAATACTCTTTTTTTCTAAGAAACACCGGACAGGTGTAAAGAACAAATACCCTCTACCTGAACAAAAAAAACTCAAGTATTAAGCAAAAAACACAGATGAATACTATACAGTATATCACGAATGGCCGGATAAAAATATTCTCTAATACGTTCCGGCTTTATGGTGTATTTTCCAGAAACTGCAATAATTGGGGTCCCATTGTCAGTGAACAACAGCACCATATTCAAACAGCTTATCCACACCATCCCGCATCCCATACTGGTATTTCAGGCAAGCGGCCGAACTGTTTTTACCAACCGGGCGTTTGCCGACTGTTTCGGCTATGGCATCGATCAGGTGCCGACCCGCACCGACTGGTTGATGCGCGCCTTTCCGGACCCTGACGAACGTGCTGCAGCGCAATCATATTGGGAATCAAAAATCCCTGATTCCGATCCCGGACGCCAATGGAGCATTACCTGCGCAGACAACACCAGGCACACCCTCCTGATCCGGCCCGTCGTACATGATTCCGAAATTGCCCTGGTCTTTGAGCACATGGCCGACCGGCACCCGTCAGCCACAGGCAGCGATAAGATTGAGGAGCTGGCTGAAATGCTTCCCCAGGGTGTTTTTGAAATCGATACCGACGGTAAGATCTCCTTTGCCAACACCTGCGCTCTGGAAGCCCTGGGATACGACCGGGGCAGCTATGAAAAGGGGCTGGATGCAAGGGAGCTGGTGGTTCCCGAAGACCGGGAAAAAGTTACCAGAAATATACTGCGGGTGCTGTCCGGAAAGAATACATCCACCAACGAGTACACCGCCCTGCGCAAAGACGGCTCCACCTTCCCGGTGCTGATACACTCGGCCCCGATCTATCACAATCACACCCTTATCGGACTGCGGGGCATGATGGTCGATATAACCGACCGCAAAAAGGCGGAACAGGCCCTGGCCGAGTCGGAGGAAATGTATCGCACCGTCTTTGAAACCACCGGCACAGCCATGATCATTTTCGGCGAGGATACCATCATAACCCGGGCCAACACCGAAGCTGAAAAATTCAGCGGCTATACCCTGGAAGAGATCGAAGGTAAAAAAAGCTGGATTGAGTTTGTGCATAAAGACGATCTTGTAAAAATGCAGCAGCTCCACCAGCAGCGCACCGATACATCAGTGGCAATTCCGGAAAATTATGAATTTAGATTTGTGGACCGCTGGGGCAAAATCCGCGACATCTATCTGTCCATTGCAGTCATTCCCGGCACGAAAAACCGGGTTTCCTCCCTGGTGGATATAACGGAACGCAAAAAGTTTGAGGCCGCCCTGCAGGAAAGCGAGGAACGCTACCGCCGTCTGTTTGAAGATTCCAAGGACATGATCATTATGACCACCCCTGAAGGGAAATACCTTGATGCAAACCCCTCCGCCGTAAATGCCCTGGGATACGACTCCAAAGAAGAGCTGCTGCAGGTGGCCGTTGCCGACACCTATTACAACAGGCAGGACCGCAAAAAATTTCAGCAGATCATCGCCCGCGATGGTTTTATAAAAAACTATGAGCTGGAACTCAGAAAAAAGGACGACACCCCGTTTACCACCGTTGTCAGCTCAACCCCTCTGCGTGATCAGGACGGCAACATCATTGCATACCAGAGTATTATTCGCGATGTAACCGAGCGCCGGCGGCTTGAGCAACAACTGTTCCAGGCCCAGAAGATGGAAAGCATCGGAACCCTTGCCGGCGGCATTGCCCACGACTTCAATAACATCCTGGCCGGCATCCTGGGATATGCCTCTTTCATGAAAACAAAAATAGACCAGAGCCATCAGTTTTACAACTATATCAACACCATCGAAAAAAGCTCCCAGCGGGCGGCCGAACTGACCGCCCAGATACTGGCCTTTGCCCGGGGCGGCAAATACGATATCAAACCCATCAATATAAACACCATCGTCAACGACACCGTAAAAATAATCGGCAGGACCGTCGACAAATCAATAGAGGTGGCAACCCGGCTTGATCAGTCACTGCCCACCGTCGACGCCGATGCCAGCCAGCTCCAACAGGCCTTGATGAACCTGTTCGTCAACGCCCGCGATGCCATGCCCGGGGGCGGACGGCTGGTGATTGAAACCCGGCTTGCCAACACTTCCGAAGTCCGCGCTGAACCCGGCGCCTCATCACATCAGTTCCAATACATAACACTTTCGGTTTCCGACACCGGCCATGGAATGGACAAAAGCGTACAGCAGCGCATCTTCGATCCCTTTTTTACAACCAAGGAAAAGGGAAAGGGTACCGGGCTGGGATTGTCCATGGTCTACGGCATTATCGATAATCACGACGGCTTTATGAGGGTTCAAAGCAAACCCCGGAAGGGCACCATCTTCAGCATTTACCTGCCCGTCAGCGGCAAGCCTGAAGAGACGGCCCAGAAAACCCAGGCAGACGATAATCTCCACGGAACCGAGTGTGTACTGATAGTGGACGACGAGGAAGATGTGCGCATCTTTAATGAGGAAATTTTTAAAGAGTACGGCTACCGGGTGCTCCTGGCCGAAAATGGGGAAGAAGCGGTTGCCGTTTACAAGGAACAGCAGGAAAACATCGACCTTGTCGTTCTTGATATGGTCATGCCGAAAATGGGCGGTTACGAAACCTTCCTTACCATGAAAGAATTAAACCCTGATGTAAAGGCCCTGCTGGCAACCGGCTACAGCCAGGACGGCAAGGCCCAGGAAATCCTGGATCAGGGAGTGCAGGGCTTTATTCAAAAACCCTGCCAGGTAGCCAAACTGTTGTCACTGGCACGCAGTATTCTCGACGGGACCAATCGATAACCGCAACGGCTTTTTTTCCATGGACAATTCTTTTTGACACCCGGCCTGGTTTGTCTTATACTCGCCTCAAAGCCAAAATGGTACATACCATGCTCATTCCCATCGACCGGATAAAAACCAGATCGAGAATCCGCAAAGACCTCGGCGACCTCGGGCCGCTTATGGAAAGCCTGGACGCCTACGGTCTTATGAATCCCATTGTGGTAAACACCCGGGATGAACTCATTGCCGGGCAGCGGCGGCTGGAATCGGCCCGCAGGCTGGGCTGGACATCCATAGAGGTTCACGTTGTGGACAGGGCAACCGCCCTTGAAATGCTGGAGCTTGAACTGGAAGAAAACCTTCACCGGCTCGATTTCACCGATGAAGAGCTGGCCGACGCCAGACATCGGCTCGAAAAACTTCGCAACCCCGGCTTCTTCAAAAAATTGCTGCTGGCTCTGTTTGTTTTCTTAAAAAGAATACTGCGCATCGGGGACCAGCCCCCGACTGCCCCCTGATTCGTCCTGCTGCAATGCCCGAAAAAATCAAAAATATTTTTCCCAGGTTACGGCGATCGTCGTTTCGCTCGCGGTTTGTGTTGTCCGAAAAAGACAGGGCCTATATCCACGGCAAAGGTCTTGACACCCTGCGGGAACACGCCCTGCACTTCATAACCGACCGCCTGGCCCCTGAAAACCCAAAACGCGACGGCAAGCAAACCCCCTTTCGCGGTCACCCGGTGTTTATCGCCCAGCATGCCACGGCAACCTGCTGCCGGGGCTGCCTGCAAAAATGGCACGGCATGCCAAAAGGGAGTCCCCTTACAGAACAGCAGATTTCCTATGTAACGGATGTGATAATGGCGTGGCTGGAGGAACAGCTCAGGCGATAATGTCTATCAGGCTGCCGAGGGTTTCGCTCTGGGTGAGAATGACCTGGGCACTGGCCATATAGCCGTGCTTGGCAATGACCATCTGCACCATCTCCTCGGGCAAATTGACGTTGGAAAGCTCTCGGGAAACAGGCCCCCCGGGCAGCCCTTCCGGTTCGGAAACAACCGGGCCGGGAGATGTGGACTCGGGAACGGTTATTGACGGGCCACCGGGATTGGATTCGATAACGGCTTCACTGCGCTTGAATTCATCGGTGTTGACGTTGGCGACATTGTGAGCATGGACCGCCATCTTGGCGGCATGGACCGCCATCCCGGCTATTGCTGAATGAAGAGGGTTGACAACCACTGATTATCCCTCCCCTGCATGTGCGGCTTTACAAATAATCACCGCGGTTAAACTTGACCACTTCAACGGATGAACGAATCAGGGCCTCATCCAGGATAGCCCGTACTTCGTCACCCTGGGGCAGGCTTTCCGCCAGTTGCTGCAACTCGGCCTTTTCCAGCTCCATTTTGGCCACCAGGGGCGATATGTCCTTCAGCGTAGCGCTGGAATCGAGTTTTGAGCTGTATTCTTCCATCATATCAAGAAACCCTGTTACCCGCTGCACAACCTCTTCCTGAGCAACTGCAGCAGTATCAAAAAAGATGTGCGATGACGGCTGCAGCATATCTGCCGGAGCCGTTTGAGACGGGGTTGTATTCAAATTTTCGATATTTTTTTCAAGAAGTGCGTCAAAATTCCCACCCTCTGTTTTCTGATTTTTCTGGGTTGTTTGCGGCAGGACCTGTTTAACGATATCTGAATCGGTAATTTTCATAGCACCACCCTTCCTTGTCTGGTTATACTATATGTATCGACGGTTTTTCATAAAAAGTAAAGGCTTATTTGCTAGATAAATGCTGCATGCACCATGCGCAGCTTGCCTCTATCGCTCTTCTCCGGTCGGTGCCGCCCGTCAGGGAATGGTCGCCTTCGGAAAATAATTCAAGGTTTTTTGGATCATTTACCCGCTCGTGAATCATCTCGGCATGCTTCCAGGGCACCACCTCATCATACATACCATGCAGGATCTGTACCGTATGTATGGTCCCAAGAATTGATTCAAGATCATAGCTCCGGGCGTCTCTAAAAAAGGTCTCTTTCAAGCGGGCCAGATCCTCCCGGGGAATATTCGGCTCGATTTCGGGCAGCACAAAAGGCGTTGCCCAGATGGAAAGGGCCTGCACTCGATATGTACCCGCGTACAGCAGTGCCAGATAACCGCCCAGGGAACTGCCCAGAATGGCATACTTTTCCCCGAGACGGGGGTGTTGCGCCGCATATGCCGCCACGTGCTCAAGCTCCTCAAAACGCCGGGTGACGGTTGTGTCGGCAATATCGCCGCTGCTTTCACCGCACCCTGAAAAATCAAACCTCACAACCGCCAGCCCCCTTTTTGTGTAATACTCTGCAATAGACGTAAATTTGGCGCTTTCCTTGGAACTGAAAAGCCCGTGGCAGGTGATAATATAGGGCGGTGTGGCGGCTTCCGTAGGCAAATGTACGATTCCGGCTATTCTTCTTTCTGCAACCTGCAGGGTGAAAATGTCATGCATATCTTCAAATCTCCCGGATGCCTGGATAATAAACAAATGCATTAGCATTTTTTATTATTTTTAATTATAAAAAATTAAAAATTATTATTTTAATAATATTATTTTGCCTGTTAATCTCATATTATTGCATTATCCGCAAATTAGAAAATAATTTTATAAGGAGCGTCTAAAACCGTTTATCCTTTCCGGTAATATGACGATATAACATCATATACCCACTCTTTGCCCATTATAATGCACCCTGACCATTGGAGTCTATACGAATGACGCCTTCTCAAGAAGCGGCTTTAATGACGGCAGAAAACAGGTCACAGCACCTTTTTGACGCACTGTTTGAATCGTCACGTCACGGTGTATTTATCGTCGACGCAGATGCCCGCTTTGTAAAAACAAATGCGGTTTTTGACGCGCTGCTGGGCTATACTCCTAAAGAGCTGGTGGGCACGTACTTCTTTGAAGTTCTTAAAAACAAAGAAGAATATCCACAATTCAAACAGCAAATCGGCCTGCACTACTTCATCCGCACCAATGAGGCGTCAACGGAAATGCTCTTGCGGGCAAAAGACGGCCGACCGGTTCCGGTCCGTTTTCAGTCCAAAGTCATTAAAAGCGACGGCAACATAGTCGAGGCCCTCGGCATTGTTGAAGATCTGCAAAAAGTACAGGGTATCGAATCCCTGGAGCGAAAAGCCTGGCAGGCCAATGAAACCCTCGACAACATTCTGCAGAATTCCGGCGACGCCATTGTGGTGGCGGACAGCAACGGCCGCATCAAAATGACCAATCCTGCCCTGTGCAGCCTGCTTGGTTTCACCGACGCGGAACTTGTCGGGAAACCCCTGATTGAACTGTCGCCGTGCGAGCAGAAAACATTTCCCTCCATTGAAGGAAAATCCGTCTCAATCACCGAAGACTATATCAACACCCAGATAGACAAAGCCAACGAACTTTTTGAAAAGGGCAAGCTCACCTATGAGCTCTACTATATCAGAAAAGACGGCAAGGTTGTACCGATAGAAACAACTATCTCCATTTTGAAAGACCGCAAGGACGACATCGAGGGCTCCATTGCCATCTGTCGGGAAATCTCCCGGCGCAAAAAGGTCGAGCGGAAACTCACCCGCGACCGTGACACCCTTAATGAACAGGTTGAGCAGAAAACCGTTCAGCTGCGTTCTACCAGCAAAAAACTCAAATCACATGAAATGCAGTTGACGGCCGTTAACCAGCAGCTGCGAGCCCATGAACAGCAGCTTCAAGCCGCCAACCAGCAGCTCCTCGAAGAAATTGAAGAGCGTAAAAAGGCCGAAGAAACCCTTCGTGAAACCAACAGTGAATTACGAGCCCGTGAACAGGAACTGCGCTCCATTAATATGCAGCTTCAGGCCCACGAACAGCAACTGGAAGCCGCCAACCAGCAGCTCCGTCATGAAATCACTGAACGCAAAAAGGCCGAAGAAACCCTTCGTGAAACCAACAGTGAATTACGGGCCCGCGAGCAGGAGCTGCGCTCCACCAACATACAGCTTCAGGCCCACGAACAACAACTGGAAGCCGCCAACCAGCAGCTCAGGGCCAGCAACCAGCAGCTCATTGCCGGCGAACAGGCCCTGCATGAGAGCGAAGAGCGCTACCGCAACATGGCCGATAATATTCAGGACGGCCTTATTATCATTGAACACCAAGACGTTGTGTATATCAACAAACGGGCAAAGGAAATATTCGGCTACTCCGAGGAAGAACTGACCCGGCTGCGCAATCTCTCCCTTGCCGCCCCGGAAGAGCATGAACGCCTGAAGCCGATTGTCGAAAAAGTCAAACAGACCGGGCAGTATCCTACCGAGCTGGAGTTTTGGATCAACGACAAAGACGGTGAAAAACGCTGCATTAATACACGCTACTCTCACAGTTGCAAAGCCGACGGCACCAACTACACCTTTATCATCGTCACCGAAGTCACCCAGCGCAAGCTGGCCGAGGAAGAGGAGCGGCGTGCAAAAGAGCGCCTGCAGATACTGTTTGAATTCGCGCCGGATGCCTACTATCTGTGCGACCTGAAATCGACATTCCTGGACGGCAACCGGGCGGCCGAAAAGCTGACCGGTTATAAAAAAGAGGAACTCATCGGCAGAAGCTATTTAAAGCTGGGCCTCTTGCCCCTGAACCAGATACCCAAAGCGGCCACCAAGCTTGCACAAAACGCCCGCGGCAAACCGACCGGCCCGGACGAATTCACCCTGATAACGCGATACGGAACCCGCGTGCCGGTTGAAATATCCACCCACCCGGTGAAGATAGAGGGAAAATCGATGGTGCTCGGCATAGCCCGCGATATATCTGAGCGTCGCAAAGCCGAGGAGGCCATCCGTATTTCCGAGGAGAACTATTGTTCCATTTTCAATGCGGTTAATGATGTTATTTTCGCCCACGACCTGCGCACCGGCGAGTTGATTGATGTAAACGATCAGGTGACCGAAATCTTCGGCTACACGCCTGAAGAGGCCCGCCGGCTGAGCTTTAAAGACTACTGCACCGACCTGCCGCCCTATACCATTGATGATGCGATGCAGTATGTAAAGGAAGCGGTCAAGGGGCAACCCCAACTCGCCGAATGGAAAGTTCGGCACAAAGACGGCCGTTTAATCTGGATCGAGGTCACCATCAAGCGTGCGTCCATCGGTGGGCGCGAATGCCTGGTGACGGTCATTCATGACATATCCGAGCGCAAAAAAGCCGAAGAGGCCCTGCAGAAAAGCGAGGAGCAGCTTCGCCAGTCTCAGAAAATGGAAGCTGTTGGAAGGCTTGCCGGCGGAGTAGCCCACGACTTCAACAATATGCTGACCGCCATTCTCTCCCACAGCGAATTGATGCTGTACCGTTATGGCGACCATAAAAACATGATGAAAGACGTCACTGAAATCCGCAAGGCCGGTGAGCGTGCAGCCGGCCTCACCCGGCAGCTCCTGGCCTTCAGCCGCAAGCAGGTCCTGCAGCCCAGGGTTCTTGATCTCAACGAGGTTATTGCCGATCTCGATAAAATGCTCAACCGCCTGATCGGTGAAAATATTGATCTGACAACTGAACTCGCCCCGACGGTGGGTCCGGTTAACGCCGACCAGGGCCAAATAGAACAGGTTATTCTGAACCTTGTCATTAACGCCCGTGACGCCATGCCCAGCGGCGGCACCATCTCCATAGCCACAGCCGATGCCGTGCTGGACGGCGATGTTATCTGCCGATATGATTTTATCACCCCGGGAACCTATGTCATGTTTTCGGTGACCGATACCGGTCTCGGCATGGACGGGACGACCAAGTCGCTCATTTTCGAGCCCTTCTTCACAACCAAGGAACAGGGCAAGGGAACCGGTCTCGGCCTTTCAACCGTCTATGGTATCGTCAAGCAGAGCGACGGCTACATCCTTGTTGAAAGCGAACCGGGAAAAGGCACCACGTTCAAGGTATACCTCCCCCGCGTCGACGCCCAGGTTGCCGACACAAGCTCTAAAGAGCCCCGGTTCGTAACAAATCCCGGTACCGAGACGATTCTGTTCGTAGAGGATGAAGAGTCCGTCCGCAACATTACCACGTCAATACTCAAAATGAACGGCTATACCGTGCTCGAAGCCCACAACCCGGCCGAGGCCCTCCGTATTCATGCAATGCACGGCGGCACAATCGATATGCTTATCACCGATGTGGTCATGCCGCTCATGGACGGACCCGAACTCGCACAACAGCTCACCGCCCAGCGGCCCGACATGGGTGTGCTTTTTATATCCGGGTATGCCGACAACAAAATCGTTAATGAGGGCGTTGTAAAGAAAGGCCGTGCCTTCCTGCAAAAACCGTTCACACCCAGCATCCTGACCCAAAAAGTCCGCGACATCCTCGATGTCGGCAAAAAGTAATCCACACTGAATCTTCCGACGTACCGATCGGCAGCACTTCGGAATACCTCGTAAGATGCGGCTGCAACGCGGCAGACAGTCGATCTCCGGCAATCACCCGGTCTTTCATATTGCAAAATCCGACTTCCTGCTCTATACTTTCAGGTGAAGCAAGCACCACTATTCACCGTATAGTATAGGGAGAAATCCGATGAACGTCAGTCAGACAACTCGAAACACCTTTATGGCAGCCGTCACGCTGCTCATCATTGCTTGCATATCCTGCACCTATCGGGAGCGGGTAACGCCGATTGTTCTGCCTGATGCCGCACATGGCATGGTTACCGTTGCCGACGGCCTGAAAATTTCCTCCCGGGCCTTTCCCGAGCGCAAGCAGGCAAAGGAAATCTTCGGATTTGATATTCGCAAGGCAGGTCTTTTGCCGGTACAGGTCACATTCCAGAACGACAGCCCCCGGTCCGTGACGGTTGATCCGTCCCAGACCTTTCTCCTGTCGCCGGACAAAAAGGCCTGGCCGGTACTTCCCCTGGACAAAACCTATGAGCGAACAAAAGGATATGTTGAAGCCGGAGAAGCTGCGAAGGGAGCGGTTAAACCGGCCATTCTGCTTGGTGCTGCCGGGGCCGTGGTCGGCCTGGCGGTGGGCATTGTGACCGGCGAAAACCTGGGTGAGGCGGCGGGCAAGGGAGCCGCCGCGGGAGCTGCGGCCGGGGCGGTAATCGGCGGTGCAGACAGGTATGCTAAAACCGGCAAAAAAATAAAAGCGGACCTTGCCTCAAAGACCCTTTCCAACCGGGAAATACTGCCCGGTCAGATTGCCTACGGCGTCTTGTTTTTCCCGGGGCTGCCTGAAGAAGCTTCGTCCGTCGACGAGTTGCGTCTTGCGCTTAGGTCGGGAGAAACCCCGCACATTGTCCGGCTCAAACCATAGGTTCAGCCTTCATAATTCAGGCTTTTATACAACTCACATTTGTTGCAGTTAGACAGCCTTGAGGCAAAGCTGCCCTGTACTTTGCCGCCGCACAGGGTGCCGGCTACCCGGGTGCATCGCCTTCCATCGCTGGGCCGTACCGGCCTGTTCGCGACCGCATTGCGTATACTCCCGACGGTTCACAGCCTGCTTGTTCAGTTCCCGTATTCGCCTCTGGACAGCATGACGCTCCCCGGCCGGTTGTCGACCGGCGGCCCTGCCTGCCGGTGCCCGGTGCCGTCAACCAGTGCCAGCAATGACTTTACGATACCGTCCATATCCCCGGCCTGGGCGCTTAACTCTTCCGAGGCGCCGGCCGACTTTTCAGCACTGGCCGCCAGTTGCTGGGTCAGCGAATCCATCTGGCTTACCGCCGTACTGACCTGGCTGATTCCCTGGGACTGTTCATGGCAGGCAGCGGCTATCTCCGCCACCAGATGCTCCGCCTTTTCTGCGTTTTGGGCTACCGCGCCGAACGAATCATTGGTCTCCGCCACGATTTCAGTTCCGCGTGTAACCCGGGCAATGGTGGTTTCAATAAGATCAGCGGTATTACGGGCCGCCTCAGCCGCACGCATGGCCAGTTTTCGCACCTCATCGGCAACCACGGCAAACCCGGCCCCGGCTTCACCGGCCCGGGATGCTTCAACCGCGGCATTCAGGGCCAGCAGATTGGTCTGGAAAGCGATTTCATCAATTGTTTTGATAACCCGGGACGTATCTTCGCTGGCCTGTGAGATTTCATGCATGGACCGGATCAGGTGCTCCATGGACGTACTGGCCTTATCCACAACCTGTTTTGCTTCCTGCATGAGGCCGTCGGCCTGACTGGCATTATCGGCATTCTGTTTGGTCATGGATGCTATTTCCTCAAGGGACGCCGATGTCTCCTCAAGGGAAGAGGCCTGCTCCGACACGCCCTGCGACAAATCGTGGCTGCCGGATGCAATCTGCTGCGACGATGCAGCCACCTGCTCGGCTCCATCGTCAATCTGGGCGGAAATATCATGCAGAATAGTGGTAATGTTGCGTACAATAAAAAAAGCCGCCAGAAGGCCCGCGCAAACCGCAATAATGCTCAGCACAACCACATTACGCCGGGTCGAGGCGGCTGCTTTCATCATGGCGGCGTCATCCATGATATATTTTTGGGCCTCAGCGCGGATATCATGAAACAGGCTCTGGGTGGCATGCAGGGCCGGCAGCGTGGCGTCGACATACAGCTTTTTAATCTGACTTCGGTTGCCTGATTCCAGCGCCTGCCCGATCTTCACGGCCGATGCATGCAAATCAGAATGTGTTTTTTCTATTTTTTTAAACAACTCTGTTGTTGTCGGCACCAGTTTTTCGGTTTGTTGCCGTCCCTCACCATAGAGCCACTTGCCGAAGCTGCACTTATGATCATCGGTCTGGACATCCAGGGTGGCGATAGTGCCGTCGGCCAGCAACAGGTTGACTTTAGCTACCCAGTTGAGATGATCGATCTCCTTCTGGGCCATCAAACCGTCGAGCTGATTGTTCTTTATATTGGTGACAATGCCTCCAAAACCGATAAAGCTGACACCAACGATCACCAGCAATAAAATCAGCACGCTTCCCAGCCCGACAAGTATACGCTTGCCAATGGTTATCGTCTTGAAATTCATGAAGAACCCTCCTGTCCGGGATTAAATCTACAAAATAAGTAGATTAAATAACCACGGTTTATTTCTTACCATTTTATATTGCCCTTCTCAAGACAGGCTGCAAGCCGGTATTTTTGTTCCAGATCCGGCCCACGCCGTACACATTAAACCGGCTTTTTGCGGACCCTCATCACCCGGTTTCCGCCGCGTTGAAACTCATAGCCCACCTGCTCGATATCAACCTGCAAACCCTGGTCCTCCAGGCGCCTCACAGCAGGCTCCACATGCTGCGAAGGCACCGATCCCAGTTTAACCAGCGGAAAAATCCTGACCTCATCGGCCACCCGGCAGAGCTCCTGGATTGAATCAACATGAAAATCCAGGCTGTAGTGGTCACTGTATAAAAACAGGAAGTGTGAACACAGGGCAAGTTGAAACCGCTCCCCTTGAAAAGGCAAGTCAGGCAAACCTGCGGCAATGTACCGGCCGATGCGCCTGCCCTCGGCGTAGTCTTCTATAAAATCCCGCATGGCCTGTTTTCGGATGCGGCCCAGTTCTTCCACCGACTTGATATCGACCCAGACAAATTCATGCCTGTTTTTACGGGTCTGGTCCAGCACCTCCGCCGATGTTTCCTGAATACGCTGTTCAATCTGTCCGCCGTCAAACCGGTAGAGGGGGTCGACTGAGACGACCCGTACGCCATGCAGTGCTTGTTCCCGATTAAAGGAGGCCGGGCCGTCGCCACACCCCAGGATCGACTTCCGCAAATCAGCCCCGGACAAAGCAAACATACGGCAATATTCAGTATATGATCGTCCCCAGGGAACAACCTCTTTCAACTCAAAAGGCATCCGTCATCCTGTCTGTTTCTGCATTCTGCCCTATCGTAAGGGATTGCTTTTTTATACAAAAAATTAAAATTAATGTTTTTAAATAATTTTATATATAAATAGAATAAAATTTTTTACACTCCACTATAGACAAAACCGCCTAGTAGTTTATACTTATAAAAGGGTGTTTGCTCATAACATTTCATCGGGACGGTATATGCAAACTAAAGAAAAAACAGAAAAAGAACTATTGAAAGAGATTGAACACCTCAAAAATAAAGCTTCTGAAGCAAAAAAAATATCCGCAGCATTATTGCAAAGCGAAGAACGCTGGAAGATGCTGTATAACAACCTGCCCGGCGGCAGCTTTATGGTGAACCGTGAATATATCATTGAAGATGTCAATGATGCTCTCTGCAAGGTCACCGGATTCAACCGGAAGGAACTGGTGGGGAAAAAGTGCGGAATCATCTGCCCCAGGGGTCCGGATGCATGCCCCATTTTCGATAAGGGACGGAAACGTATCGATAATAACGAAACCGCTGTAAAGTGCAAGGACGGCAAAAAAGTTCCTGTCCTGAAAAGCGTCCGGAAAATTCCCTTTGCCGACCGCGAAATAGTTCTTGAAAATTTTCTCGACATCACCAGACAGAAGGAAGCCGAAACAGAGCGGGAGGAACTGATCAAAGAACTGCAGGAAGCCCTGGAAGAAGTAAAAACACTGGGCGGCATGCTGCCTATTTGCTCACAGTGCAAAAAAATCCGCGACGATCAGGGTTACTGGCAGCAGATTGAATCGTTTATACAGGCCCGCTCCGACGCCGAATTCAGCCACAGCATCTGTCCCGAATGCGCCCATAAACTGTACCCGGAATACTACCGGGACAAAAAGCCCTCCACACAACCAAAAACCAAAGCAGCCAAAGCCCAAAAACACTCCACAAAAAAGAACTGAGCTCCCATAATCGGCGGCGGCCCTTTCCGGTTATCCGGTGTCGCCGGAGACCAGCCGGTCAAGCACCTGCTCCATGATACGGTTCACAGAGGCAAACCGGCCCTCGTCGGACAGCATCTCCTCCGCCGTCTGGATAAAGGGTTCTTCAATAATCTCGGACCCGCAATAGGTGATAAGCCGTTCCACACCGGCACGGGTTATCTCGCAGTGGAACTGAAATCCTGCCACCCGCCCGGCATACACAAAAGCCTGGTTGCGGCACGCTTCGCTTTCGAAAAGGTGTACCGCCCCCGGCGGGAGTTCAAACGTATCGCCGTGCCAGTGGAAAGCGGTGATGCTGTCCGGCAGCTCCGATGAAAGCACAGCCTGTGCACTGCCGGCTGCCTTGGTAACCGGAAACCAGCCGATCTCCTTCTGAGGGTTCGTATATACCCGCGCGCCCAGCACCCCGGCAATAAGCTGGGCCCCCAGGCAGATCCCCAGCACGGTCTTGCCCTGCTCTATTGCCTGGGAAATATACTGCTTTTCATGGGCCAGCCAGGGGTACCGGACGTCATCATATACCCCCATGGGCCCGCCCATCACGATCAGCCAGTCTATGCCCGGCAGGGACGGCAGTGTTTCCCCGGCATACAAACGAGTGCAGGAAACCGTGTGCCCGGCCCGTTCAGCCCAGGTCTGGATACACCCCAAATCTTCAAAGGCCACATGCTGTAAATAATGGATATTCATATCTCAAGCGGTGTCATCTAAAAGCGTTTGAATTGTATCAAGAATACCGCCCACATCTTCCAGGCGCACATCCGCAAACCATATCTTGTGTGGATAGACCGCAACATTGGGGCCCCCGGCACACAACCCCATACAGCCGCACTGCGATACCCGCACTTTCCCGAGCCAGCCCCGTTTCTTCACCTCGTCCTTCAACTGTTTGCGCACCGCAGGGTTGTCGCCGTCTGCGCATGATTTGCGTTCGCCGTGGCGATCGTTGGTACATACAAGAACATGACACACATAGGGCATCGTCTGTTTTTCCGCCATATCTGCACTCCTCCTGTACTGTGCGCCGCGCTGCCGGATACCGTTTCCGCCCCGCTGTGTCCGGGACGGGGTGTCGTTTAACTGCGGTCGCGGTTAATCAGCTTTGTCCGTTCTGCTGCAACTGCGTTAATATTTCGGGAAGGTACTGAAAGAGATAGTCTATATCCTCTTCGGTATTATGCAGGCCGAAGCTGAACCGGATAATACCGTAATAGTCGGTATCCACCCCCAGGGCCTTGATAACATGTGATGCCTCTTTGCTGCCGGCGCTGCAGGCCGCACCTGAAGAAACATAGATGCCGATCTTGTTCAGGCTGAGCTGCAGCGCCCCGCTGTCGACTCCGGGAAACCCGACATTAAGGGTATGGGCTAAACGGTTTTCCCGGGACCCGTTCAGGATATAGCCGGGCACGTGATCGTCCAGGTTCTGCAAAAAATACTGGCGCAGTATTTCATAGCGCTGCTGCTCCTCGCCCATCTCGGCATACATCAGTTCCGCCGCCCGCCCGAGGGCCATGATGTGTCCTACATTTTCTGTTCCGGCCCGCAGCCCCAGTTCCTGCTCGCCGCCGTGCAGAAGCTGCCGGACATGCACGTTCCGGTCGATAAACAGTGCCCCGACTCCTTTGGGGGCGTATATTTTGTGCCCGGAAAGAGACATAAGGGAAATGCCGATTTTTTTCGGATTGAGCGGGATTTTACCGTATGCCTGAATGGCATCAACCATGAAAGGGATTTCCCGTGATGCGCATATGTTCCCGATGTGCTCAAGGGGATGAATGGTGCCGATCTCGTTATTGGCGGCCATAACAGCAACAAGGATGGTGTCCCTCCGCAGGGCCTGCTCCACCGCCTGGGGTGAAATCATGCCGCTCGGATCAACATCAAGCAGGGTGACGGTGAAACCTATCTTTGCAATCCACTCCAGGGTGTTGCGCACCGAGGGATGTTCGGTTTTGCAACTGATAATATGCCCCTTGTCTTCAAGGTAGTTAAAGGCAACACCTTTTATCGCCAGGTTGTTGGCTTCCGTACCGCTGCTGGTAAAAACAATTTCCCGCGGGCTGACGCGGATGGTCTCGGCAATCTGCTCCCGGGCATGAAAAACGTGTTCATAGGCTTTCCTGCCCGGCAGGGTGCTGCTGCTGGGGTTGCCGAAACCGTACACACCGTTGCAGTAATCGATTAAAACTTTTTTCACCTCATCCCGCAGACAGGTGGTGGCATTGTGATCGAAATAGACATCCCGGTAATTTTTCACGTCGACTGCAGCAACATCCTTACATATGTTATCCGTTGTCTGGATCGGTATGCCGGTCCAGTTGTACACGGAATGGATGCCGTTGGGAAACAGCTTTTGCAGTTCCTGCTTGGATACGCCCAGTCTGTTTTTAAACATATGAAAAAGAGGCCCGACCTTATGCTTGTAATAGTACTCATAGGCAAACTCGAGAATCTGCAGATGCCGCTCGGTCAGTTCCGTACCGGTCCTGCGGGCCATCTGGTTGATCATGGTTTTGGCAAAATTATCCATTCAGCATCATCTCCGGTTCAGGTTCCGGCTCCTGGGTAGAGGTGAAACGGAAAACCGTGCTTCGAGTCTTCCATCCCGCGAACAACTTCTTCAAAAACAGCGTAGGGCATACCGATTCCCAAGCGGTCGGCTTCAAATTTGGCAATCAGGCGAGCCCCGAGGCAATAGGTTGAAATATTCATCTCCCCGGTCAGATACGGCCGGGCAACCAGATCGGAATTTACCGTGCGTATGCCGCCCATGGAGGCGGTAATGCGCTTACCGGTGTTGAATTGATAGGCCTGAATGATCCGTGTCAGCTCAACCGGCCGTACACTGAAGACCACAACGTCCGGTATCAGGTCCGTTGCATCATATTCAGGGGTATAAAAAAAGACGGCCTGCATCACCGCCGGCTGAATTGCCGTCATATCTGCAATAGCTGTCTTTGCGGTTGCAACATCTTTATACCGGCCGCAATCATCTTCACCGAACAGGCAGAAGTCTTCCCGTCCGGCATCACGGCAGGCATAGACAATACCATCGGTAAAATCGCTGGGGGACGGTGCCTGAAACCGGGCACCGGGGTCCCGCCTCTGCTCCCGCATTAGTTCGGTGTATACCCGGGGGCCTTCCAGAGGCTTTGTTTCGTCTTGATCGACCAGCCCCAGGCTGATGGCCGCCGCAACACAGCCGATATTGCTTCGGGTCAAACAGACTGCATCCCCGCAAGAAGCCTGGCGGACCGCCTGACAACTGGTAAAGGTAAGGCTGTCGGGGTGGTTTTCCAAAACATGTGCTGGAACTTCTTCCCCTTCGGGATAAAACTTGACCAGGGACGTGGGAATTCTCAAATCCTCCACGCCCATTGCAGCAATCATTCGGGCCAGCATTTTTTTAACTGTAGGCATGGCATTTCGTCCGCTAAAAGCATTAGTGTATGCTCTAAATAGTATCAGATCACTTCATAAAGTCAATAAAGCCCCTTGGCCCCTATCACGTCACAGACCGTTTTTTTCTGATAATTCGGTTTACTGTTTCAGTTTTCCTTCTGATTTCCGATTATTTGTATATACACCAAAATCCTGTCCGCCACCCTGGTTATTTTAAATAAATGAAATGACCGAGTGAGGCTTAATGCAAAGACTAACAAAACATCGAAATATTCTCTTTTGTTTGTCAATTTTTGTATATATTGCATTATTTTACTTAATTTTCCACTTTTATGGTCGCGGCATGCCCACTGCAGCCCTGGTGCCCGTTATTGCCGCCGGTTTATGTTACGGGTTGCGGGGCGGCATCCTGACCGGGGTTTTATCGTTTCCCGCCAACTCACTGCTGCTTGTGCTGTGCGGTGTCGACTGGCCCGAACGGCTTTTGGGAGGGGGCGGCATTGCCGGCACCATTGCCCTTGTTGTCCAGGGAGCCCTGGTCGGCCGGTTGCGCGACCTGGACAGCAGCCTGCGGTCAGCCCGAAATACAATTCAGCTTGAGATCGACGAGCGCACCCAGAGCTATAACGAACTCAAAAAAGCCGAAGGTAAACTGTCGGCTATTATAAAAAACTCTCCCGACGCCATCTATATTTCAGAAAATACCGAAGGCCGCATTGATCGCGCAAACAATGCCTTCCTGGACCTTCTGGGATACCGTACCGAAGAAATTGAAGGAACACGCATTGCAGACCTCTCCCCGCATCCGGGGAGCACCTACGACTGCACCACCGGCGAAAAAGTTACCATAGATGATACCTACCTGGAACACCTTATGGAGCAACTCCACCTTTTTTTTGAAAAAGGGGTCATTACCAACTGGGAGTTCTATCTTGTCGACAAACAGGGCACCCTGGTTCCAGTAGAGTCCAATGTGGTTTCCCTGCTTGATGATCGGCAGGAGCGGATAGGCGACGTGGGCATTATCCGTGACATTACCAGGCGCAGGCAGGAAGAGGCGACGTTGCGGGAGACCTACGCGTTTTTGGACAATATTATCGAAAGTTCCATAGACTGCATTGTTATATCGGACGGTACCGGGAAGATTATCCGTGCCAATACCTCTTTTCTCAACCTCATGGGCTGGAACAAAGCGGATCTCCCCGGCAAAGCCACCAGCGATTTTTCACCCTTTTGCTACGAAACATACAGGTGCACCACCGGCGAAACCATCACTATCGGCGACGACTATTTTGAAGGAATGCATGAACAACTCACCCGGATGTTTGAAGAAGGCAGCGTCTCAAACTGGGAAGCCTATTTCCTGCGATCCGATAAGATGCTTGTACCTGTAGAGCAGAATTCGACAATTCTGTATAATCCGCAAAAAGAAATTATCGGGGCTGTGGGCATTATTCATGACATAACCATGCGCAGAGTGGCCGAAAACCGCCTGCATGAGGCCAATGAGTTTCTCGACAACATTATCGAAAGCTCCCTGGACTGCATAGCTGTTTCCGATAAAAACGGCCGTATAACGCGGGTCAACAGAGCCTTGCTGGAGCTGCTGAGATATGATTCACCGGATGATCTGATCGGCAGGCTTCCGAGCGCTTTTGCCGTGGATGATGAAGGCGTCTATGAAACGACGACCGGAGACCTTGTTACCGTCGGCCGGGACTACTTTCGTAAATCGGTGGACTCAACAAACCGTTTGTTTGCCGAAGGCCATATCTCGAACCTGGAGTTCTATTTCAAGCGCCGGGACGGCATTCTGGTGCCGATTGAAGAAAACATTGTGCTGCTCACCGACAAGCAGGGCGAACGCACCGGCGCGGTCGGTATCATACGGGACATTACGCAACGCAAGCAGAACGAGTTGGAGATGATGAGGCAGCGCGATCAACTGGAAGCGACTAATAAGGAACTGGAGGCCTTTTCTTACTCCGTGTCACACGATCTGCGCGCGCCCCTGCGCGGCATCGACGGGTTCAGCCAGGCGGTTATCGAAGACTACGGCAAGCTGCTGCCCGATGAAGGACGTCACTATTTAGAAAGGGTCCGGGCCGCCTCCCAGCGGATGGCCCTGCTCATTGACGACCTGCTGAAACTTTCCAGGCTGACCCGCCGGGAAATGCACCAGGAGAAGATTGACTTGAGCGCTCTGGCCCGGGAGGTTTTTCAAAACATACAGGCAGCCGACCCTCACAGGCAGGTACACTATTCCATCCAGCCTGGATTGTCGGTCAAGGCGGACAAAACCCTGGTTCGGGTACTGATTGACAACCTTTTGGGAAACGCCTGGAAATACACCGGCAAAACAAAGCATCCCGTCATTGAACTCGGCATGACAAGGAACGTCACTCGCCCTGATGTGCATCCTGTTTCCGGAAAGGCTGTGTTTTTCATCAGGGACAACGGAGTCGGGTTTGACATGGGCTATGCCGAAAAGCTGTTCAGCGCCTTTCAGAGACTGCACAGCCCTGATGATTTTCCAGGCACCGGCATCGGCCTGGCCACTGCGCAGCGCATTGTGCACCGGCATGGTGGAACGATCTGGGCCGATGCAAAACCCAACGAAGGAGCAACGTTTTATTTTACACTGCAGGAGGAACCGTCTTATGGAAAATAAAACCATTATGATTGTAGAAGACAACCAGGACGACCTTGACCTGACCATGCGCGCCCTGAAAAAGCACCATGTCCTGAATGAAATAATCGTAGCCCGTGACGGTGCTGAAGCCCTTGAGTATCTGATTGGAAGAGAGGGTAAGGACCCCCGCAACGTGCTCCCCGAACTTATACTGCTCGACTTGAAAATGCCGAAGATCGACGGCCTTGAAGTACTGCGCCGCATCCGGGCCCACGGGAGAACAAAGCATCTGCCGGTTGTGATTCTCACCTCATCCGACGAGGAAAACGACATTGTTGAAAGCTATGAGCACGGCGCAAACAGCTATGTACGCAAACCCGTTGATTTTGAACGGTTTGTCGAGGCGGCCAATCAACTGAGTCTCTACTGGCTGGTATTAAATGAGTTCCCTCATAAAAAAGGTTCATAACAGATGGACAAGCCCCTAAAAGTACTTCTCATCGAAGACTCTAAAGACGATGCCGAACTGTTGCTTCTGGAGCTTCGTCGTGGCGGATACACACCCGTGCACAAACGGGTTGAAACCCCTGACGGCTTTGCCGAAGCGGTGCAGGACCGCTCATGGGACATAGTCCTTTCCGACTACAGTATGCCCCTGTTCAGTCCGCTTGCGGCTATAAAAGAACTGCACCGACTGGATTATGACGTTCCTTTTATTATTGTATCAGGCGCCATCGGTGAAGAAACCGCCGTCAAGTGCATGCGGGCCGGCGTTCATGATTATATCATGAAAGACAACCTGGCCCGACTGATTCCCGCAATTGAGCGGGAACTGCAAGACCGTGCCGTCAGACGAGAACGCAAACACGCAGAGGCCGCACTGGAAGAAAGTGAGCGTTTATTCCGTGCTATTTTCGATCAAACTTTTCAATTCATCAGTCTTTTACGGCCCAATGGGGATGTCATGGCCATAAACCGTACCGCTCTCGACTTCATCAACCTCAAAGAGTCCGACATTGTCGACAAGCCGTTTTGGGAGACACCCTGGTGGTCCCACTCCGCCTCCGACCAGAACAAACTGCAAAAAGCCGTTACACAAGCCGCCGCCAATAAGCTTGTCAGGTTCGAAACCGGTTATCCTGCCCCGGACGGCACCATACGCTTTGCCGACTTTTCTCTTAAACCGGTCACCGACAATGAACGAAACGTTTTGTTCCTGCTTGCCGAAGCCCGCGATATCACCGAGCGCAGACAGTCGGAAGAGGAGTTGCGCTATACCAAAAACTATCTCAACAACGTCTTCAATTCCCTTCCTTCAATTCTCATCTCAATTGATCCTCAGGGAATCATCACCCAGGTAAATGTCGCCGCCGAAAAACACCTGGGGCTTGCATCATCCAAAGCTCTTGGTGAACGTCTGTGGGATACTGCTTCGTGGCTTGCCACCTACAGAAAGGACTGCGAAGAGGTTATCGCGCACCAGAAACCCAGGTTGCTGCTGCGCGAAAGCATAGCCACCGAGCAGAAAAGATACTATGATATTCTCATCTCACCCCTTGTCATCAACGGCACCGAGGGGGTGGTTATTCGCATGGACGATATAACCGACGGCATTAAAAAAGATGAACTGCTGCTGCAGGCCCAAAAAATGGAAACCGTCGGGACCCTGGCCGGCGGCATTGCCCACGACTTCAACAATGTTTTGTCCGGAATTGTTGGGGTCCTTTCTCTGCTCCAGTTCAAAATCAATAATGGTGAAAACATATCAAATGACGAACTGGCGCATTTTATCAACATTATGACTCTTTCGGGATCTCGTGCTACTGATATGTCCCGACAGCTCCTGAGTCTTTCACGCAAACAGGAGCTGTCCTTCACCCGTTGTGACTTGAACGACTCAATCAAACATATTATCAAGCTGTGCCGCAATACCTTTGATAAAAGCATTGAAATGCATCCGGTCTACTTTGAGGATGACGCCATGGTCAATGCCGATGCGGCCCAGATTGAACAGTTGCTCCTCAATTTGTGCATTAATGCAAATCATGCCATGACCATTATGCGGGAAGGCGGGCAACCCCAGGGCGGTGCTTTGACTATCGCCCTTAACGATTTTGAATCCGATACACAATTTTTAAAAAAGCACCCCGGCCTGCATCCGGGCAGATATTGGCGCCTTTCGGTTACTGACACCGGTGTCGGTATGGACCGGAAAATTCTCCACAAAATATATGATCCTTTTTTTACCACAAAAGAAAAGGATCGCGGTACAGGGCTGGGACTGGCCATGGTCTACAATATCGTAGAGCTGCATCAGGGATGTATTGATGTCGATTCACATGTTGGCCGCGGCACTACCATGAATGTCTATCTGCCCCAGGTTTCACCGACCGAAACAAAGGCCGCAACGCCTTCGGACAAAAGCATTGCCCATGGGTCCGGGTTGATTCTTGTGGTTGACGACGAGCCCACCATGTGTGAAACAGCCAAGGCACTGCTTGAAGAGTGCGGATATAGTGCTGTTGTTGCCGACAACGGCCGGACGGCTGTTGACATCTTTCGCCGGCGGCACAGTGAAATCAGCGCCGTTTTCCTGGATCTGATGATGCCCAAAATGACCGGTAAGGAAGCGTTTCTGGAAATGAAAAAAATCGATCCCGAAATCAGAGCGGTTCTTGCCTCGGGCCTTAAGCTTGACGACAAAGTAGGCGAACTGATGAAAGCCGGAGTTAAGCAAATCGTGCAAAAGCCCTATACCCTGAAAAAACTGGCCCAGTCTATCCATGCCGCCATTCATTCGTAACGACCGTAAACACTCAGCAAAAAAAGCACCGTTATACAATACGGTGCTTTTTTACTTTCCGCTTTATGAAATGCGAACCGCTATACCGGAATTCGCAACCTTTTTATCAACCCTTTTTTTTCCGCAAGAGACAGCTTCCGGCCGACTTTTATTACAGGACCGGCAGCAGATGCCGTTCGATCGGCATAGTCATACGTGGGCACTGCGCGCTTACCGCGTCCCGGGTCATAGGTCGGTGTTTCATTAAACTGTTCACAGATCAAAAATATATTGGTAATAAGGTCGTCGGCCCCGCCGTGATATCGGCTGTGAGCCTGGTTGATATAGTCGGCCATCTTCTGTTCATAGTCGGAATTGGACGGATTATAATAGGAAATCATCCAGCAAAACCCCTTAAAACAGAATGCGGGCGTCAAGTCCTTTTCGCCGTCAAAATAGGTCTGGGTTCCATCGGAATTATACAACGACATGTAGGAAACCGTACCCATCGGATTTGTGTAGGCATTCTGGAAGGTTTTTGTCTCTTGAAAACCGAAATTGCCCTGGGGGTCGCTCTCGCTGATGGGCCGCCCGGAATAAAGCTCAAGGGTGGCAAACCGGTCTTTATACCAGAGGTCTTTCTGCTGGTACAGCTGTTGCCGCAGTTTGAAGATGTCTACGGGAAGATTGCCGGTTTCATATACTTTGTCTACTTCGCTGTTGACATAATCGATTTTGTCTTCTTTGGGTACAATGGTAAACCCCTTCACCGCTGTATTTAAATGAAAATCGCTGTCACCACGCCTGCCGAATGTGCGGCCATAGGTGGACAGCATGGGATGATGATGCCCTCCATTGGGTATTTCCAGCGTATCTGTTTCCCCATCAAAAAAGGCGATGAGTTGATCATAGTACCACAGTTTTTCGGCAATCCACCAGTCATGGAAGTTGTCATCAAAGTCGCGGACCTGATATCGTCGCCACCAGCCGTCGACCTTTGCAGTAACCATACCCGAGGTATTCACCTGGTCCGTGATAATGCTCTTCGGCACAAAGTATTTGTTGCCTTCGGCGTCGGTCCGCCAGTCGGCCGTTGTCTCGCCGAACGCCGCTTCCGCCGTTCGCCCCCTGATGGCCAGCATCGGCCCGATGCCCATACCCAGTGATGACAGACCGGCGATTTTTAAAAATGAACGTCTTTTCAGTCCTTGTTTCAAAAATGTCTGTAATTTCATACTGATCCCCCCATTAAAGGATTTATAGTGATTGAGTAACGGCATACTATATTGAAAACCGGAATAAAAAGACCGTCCTGCCCACAAAAAGCACAGGCAGCACATGATCGATCATACCGGTATGGTGCAACCGGATTGCTTATGGTAACACCTGCTTCATTTACGCCGGAAGAACGGAGGGCACCTCAGATTTCAGATTAATTGTTTTCAAGATGATCTAAAACTTATATTTTATCATCTTTTATTTTTTGAATTGTTTGATTTTCTAACTATTTTCATGTATAATTCAATCCACTGCCATCTGTCAATGTTTTTTATTTCATGTATAAAAGTACGGATGGATGCCTGGAAGGCTCTCAATAGTCTGGAAGAAACTACGTGCGATGTTTTCTGCTCATGAGGGAGATCAAAAATGCCAGACAACTTTTCCATAAATACTGCGTTCAACCTCAGTCTCCGGCACGCCGAACGCCTCGGCCCTGAATTCAGAATGGGCGCTGTCCAGCAGGTTGCGTCCCACAAGATAAAACTCCAGGGTTTCGACGGGCTGCCATCGCAGGCAGACATCCATTTCCAGGTAGCTGTCCACCGCTTTTTTGGAAATAAGCTCGTTGGCCTTATCGCCGAACATGTCGACTTTCCTGCCCGGCAAACGGTCGACGTAGCGGAAAAAGGTATTCAACTGCAGGTTCCACGGCAGCTCCATGGTAGACTGCAGCGTTACCTGGTTATGGGGGGCAAGGCCTTCATGTTCTTCCGCCAGGACGAAGGTGCTGTCTATATCATGCAACTGTATCTGGAGATAGGTGTAGGAAAACCGCAACTGCCACCACTGCAGGGGCTGCCATGAGGCGGCCACCTCAATGCCGTAGGTTTCACCCCTGAGCTTATTGTCTGTTTCGTAGGGATTAACCAGGAAAAGGGAACGCGGATTAAACGAAAGGTGATAAAAGGGAGCATTCGACTCGTAGGTCAGGAGCCGGTCATAATCATTGTAAAAGGCGGCAATATCGATATACAGGTTGTCCGTCGGCTTGAAGCGGCAGCCGATTTCATAGGCAAACAACTCCTCTGAATCAAAACGTCCGCTGCCCCTGATTGAAGCCAGCACATGCGGCGAACCGGAATACAGCGCCCCCGGAGGAAGGTGCGCTGTGTAAAACGCCTCCATATCGTTTTGCACCAGGCTGGGCGTGCTGACCGCCCGCGATACCGAAATCCAAAACGCTTTCCGTTCGCCCGGCATCCACATCAGCCGCGCGTTCGGCTGCACCTCAAAATGGGTAAAAGTGTTGTACTCAAACTTTGCACCCAGTTCCAGCTTCAGGCTCTCGCCGCTAAGCTGTATCTCATCGCGTACGAAGCCGCTGTAAAGCCGGGTGTCCCTATCCTCGGGATCAAAAATAATATTGGAGGTATTGCTGACGTCGGTTGAAATGTGCCGGAAACCAAGGCCCCAAATTATTTCATGCCGAGCGCCGAGCCCGAATCGGTGCTGGAAATCAACATCAAAGGTCCTGACCGCATGCTTAAAGTGCTCCAGATAGTCGCTGACCGACCGCGAATAATCGTAATATATTTGCAGGGACATATCGGAGCTTTGTGAGAACGTATGGTCCCAGCGTCCCAGGATATTCCATCCGGTGTCGTCGGTATCGACGTGTCTGTTCTCTGCATACGGCTCATAGGGGAAAACTACTTTTTCACGGGTACCTCCATTGCTGTCATAGAGGTCTCCCTGCAGGGTTATTGCATCCGTTCCGGTTGCATCCCAGTCCAGCCTGAATCCGCTTCGTATTGCTTCCCAGTCGTCATGGGCATCGCGGTGGGAACGCAAATCATAGTTGCTGCGCTTTGTGTATTTTACATAAGTACGATAATGGGCCGAATCACCGATTTTGCCGCCGTAACGCAAAGCGCCCTGGCCGCGTTCATGGTTGCCGCCTCCGGCCATCGCCAGCCCTCCCTGGGTGTCTTTGGCCTTTTTGGTAATTATGTTGATAATGCCGTTAACCGCATTGGCGCCCCACAGGGCCGCCCCGGGACCCCGGATGACCTCTATCCGCTCAATGTCCTCCAGCAGGGTATCCCTGATGTGCCAGTAGACACCCGAATATATCGGAGTATAGACGGTACGGCCGTCCATAAGAACCAGCAGTTTGTTTGAAAAACGATCATTGAACCCGCGTGAAGTAATTGCCCACTGGTTTGCATTGATTTGAGCCACGTTCAGGCCCGGTACCGTGCGCAGGATATCGGGAATACTGGTCACACCGCTTCGCTTGATATCTTCCTGGCTGATAACATATACAGCCGCCGGGGTGGCAAAGGCTTTTTCTTGTTTTTTCGAGGCAGACGTAATCTCATAATTCATCAACTCCTCTAAGCTGAACGTGGTAAAATCAAGAGGATGTCCTTCGGAGTCGATATGCTCAGCCGCATAAGAGTGGGTAAAAATACTTATATACATACCGACCAAACATACGATATTGCAAATACGTCTGCTGTGCTGTCTTTTCATAATGTCCTCTTATGAATAGGATTTCACAAAGTTCATGTACGCAACGTCCCCCTCCAAGACAGTTCAAGCAGTTTCAACTCTTAATTGATCGGATATATTCTGCCAAATCATTAGCAAATATCTACTTTTAAGGTTTTTTTCAAGCCATTGCCCGGCTTCGTCCAAGTCAAAGAAAAACCATAGTCTGAAAAGACAATTTTTCGGCATACACCTCAACCCTCCTGGGACACAACTGCTGCAACCCGGTAGCCGGTATCTCGTTCTTTCTGATAGTGTTTGATAAATCCGCTACGCTTGAAAAATTCTTCCGGGGAGAAAGAAGGAATGTGAACGTTTCTGAGGCCCCAAAAAATATCGTCACCCGGGCGAAAAGCGGGGGCCGCCGGCATTTCCGTTACAGCAATGGTAATGATTACCAGAGAAAGCTCACCGGAAATGGCAAGTGTTATACGCCCTGAACACACATCAATCGTCCGTGTTACCGTCATCCTCTCCCCCTAGGATCACGACTCTTGCAGCACAAACAATGTATGCTTCCTCAATAACAGAAACGTTCTAAAAGATCAAATAGTTATCTACTGCAGACGATTTTCCTCTTCAGACAACAAACCGAACCCTTCGGCAATCCGCTCCCAGGGCACCAGTTTATAATTCTGATGGGCATCGGGCATTTCATTGCGGCCGTCATGGGCGATGAAAACCCCACGGGAAAACCCTTCACCAAGAGAACAGCTGACAACCTCGATGCCGTCGGTATGGTATGCGCCGTCGATACTGCCGGAATCATTATCGACAAGTGCAAAAACACCGATACGGCTATGGGGAGGCTCACGGTCATAAAGCACGAATGTATCATTACCCTGGCTCGAGGCTATCAGGTATCCGGCACCGTCACGGCCATAGTAGAGCGCAAGCCCCTCCACATCGGCCCTGAGTTCACCGCACAGGGTGGCCCTGTCTACCCGCACCCGCTCGGTGCCGTCATCGGGCTCGGCCCCGTACTTCCAGATCCCGGTTTTTTCTTCCCCCAGAAAAAGGTATCCGGTTTCATCATCGGCAACACAGCCTTCAACCTCGGAACCGACTTCAAAGGCACGAACCTGTTCAGCATCCACACGTCCTTTGCCGTCGTCAAAGAGTCGCCACTGTTCAATACCGTCGTCTTTTCCACTGACAAAAACATACATCTCCCCTGAAACCGCACTGCGGTACATGCACAGGCCGTAAATTTCCTCAACATCGACAAAAATGGCACGGGCCGCGATATTCTCAAGCAGGTAGGTTTCGGCATCGATGGTGTACAGGGCAATAGCATTTGCGGTCCGATTGCTGGCTGCAATCACATCTACCGCCTCTCCTGCAAGTGAAAGGCCGTAACGCACATCGACATTATTCATTTTTGCATCGGAGGAATACGATTTTTGCATACCATCAAGGCCGTATACAGCCAATCCTCCCTGCTTGTCCGTGCCGATCACAACGCTCAGGGACGGATCTTCCGGATGGATCCACAGTGCCGGATCATCGGCCGCATCACCGCTGTGGGGCACCGGATCGGTTTCCACCGTTGCCGACACCCGGACAATCTCAGGTGTCTGAAGGCATTGGCAGGCCGCGGCAGACAGTAAGCCGCACAACAAAAAAAGAAAGCGTTTCACCGGTTCCTCCCTGGAGCAGCATTAAAGCTTCTTGGTCATTTTTACGTGTGGAATGGTTACTTCTTCGAATTCTTCTCCCACAACCGCGTACCCGTTTCTCAGATAAAAATCAACGGCGACTGTACGGCTGTGGATTTCAACCGCGCGGTACCCCTTTTCAAGGGCCAGGGCTTCCGCCTCCCGGAGGATACGGCTCCCCAGCCCATGTGCCCGCAGATCCGGATGCACTGCCATCTGCCTCAGTTTTATACTATCATCACTGATCGGCTTCAGCACGATGCAGCCAACCACCCGGCTGCCTTCCATGGCAGCCACATGCAACTGCCGATCCTCACCGGCAAGATCATGCTCGCTCATGCGCAGCCCCAGGGGCCTGCGAAGCAGGTCGTCCCGGAAGGTGACCGTTGCGTTATATTCTTCACTGCCGAAGGCTACGGTACGAATATCGATCACGGCAAGCCCCGCGAAATGTTACTCTACGGTGATAGTTACGTCTGCCGGCTCTGAGACGGCTCCGTCACTGTCCACTACCGTAACCCGGGCCGTATAGCTTCCGGTCTGGTTATAGGTGTGTGTAACCTGCTGAACGAATGTATAGTCGTCCTCATTGCCGTCTCCGTCGAAATCCCATATATATCCGGCTATCAACCCCTCACGCACCCGGGCTCGGCAGGTAAACGAAATGTCCAGCGGCGCGGCCCCTGTCTGTTGGCTTGGAATCAGGCTGTCAACAACCGGCTCTGCTGTAACAATAGAGCTGTTGTCGCCCATGTCTATGTCCGCCAGCACAGTACCCCAGGCCAGAGATTCCTGATCTTCTTTATCGGCTGCTGTGATATTGCGTACAATAAAGCCGGTCGGCTCTCCGTCGTAGGTATCCGATGTTGCAGCGGCATAGGGGGCGAAACTCCTTCCGTCAAAGGGGGCAAAAAAATCCTCGGGCCCGGCCCACCGGAGCCCGCTTTCAATTTCACCCAGACCGTCTGCTTGCACCATCCGCAGCAGCTTATACCCTGTGTATGAATTGTCATACATAAAATCCGTGCCATCGGCATTAAGCGTGGCATTGACATGCCAGATCATAAGGCCGGAAGTCGGCACAGTGCTGTCGTTTGCAACCGGTGAACGGTTCTGCACCAGAAAATATTCGGAAAAAATATCCGCCGTATCTGCCGTGGGAGCAAGCATAAGGCAGTCCGGCTGTTGTGCTGCGGGCCTGAATGCTTTTGTCTCCGGCAATCCCGAATACACCTCCGGCGAAATCCAGTCCAGCAGCCATTTACTGAAAGCATTGTGATCAAAGCTACTGCCGGCACCCATCATATCATAGGAGCCCACGCCCCCTTCCGGCCCTTCATCTTTTTCGTAATCATAATAGTCCGGCAGTCCCAGGGCATGGCCGGTCTCATGGATGATGGTCCGGGGATTAAACTCATCGGTATCTTCCTTTTCTTCGTTTGTCTCCCATTGCCAGGAGAAAACACCGAGGCGCTTTCCGTCTACCGTAAAGGGATCATTGCGGAACATGCTGCCGTCCATGTTGCACCATCCCCACCAGATTGAGCCCCAGCCCCAGTCCGGCCCGGTCCAGATGACCGCAAAATAGTCGATAACACCGTCGCCGTTATTATCATACTGGGAAAAATCATGTGACCGGTCATGATATCGCAGCGCTTCCTTAATCAGTTGCCTGACGCCGATCGCAAGCGGGTCGGAATACATGATCCGGGGGAGACGTGCCCGGTACCATGGAAGAGCCGTGCCCTGAATATCCAGGGCCCCATAGGACGACCGGTAGTAATACTTTGCAAGACTCTCATAGGGATATTCATCTTCATCCCCTTCGCCGAAAAGTTTGTCTTCAATCAGGGACTGTTCCTGGGTATGGGGCAGGAGGGGAAACTCAATCAGAAGGGTAAAAATTTTGGGAGACCCCGATGCAGGCAGGCCGGAACCATACGGCAAAGCCTCGGTCGAAACTCCACGGTTATGAAACCCCGACTGAGTGTTCAGCAACGCTGGATTGATCCGGTTGTTGCCAAGCATCTCGGCAAACTGCATGCGCTCTTTCAGGCTGCCGTTTTTACGGTATTGTTTTATTTCACCGGGACCTGGCGGCGCCATACACGTGCCGGTATTTGGAAATATCGCCATGAGCAAAAAGCATAGCCCTATAATACACCCACACACCGTATTTTGAATGTTCCGGTTACCCGACATATGGCTTCTCCTGGATATGTTAAAATGCAAAAAAAGCACCGATTCTCTTTTTCACTTCATCTTGCGGTCATTCGAGGATTTGCGTTGTTGCGTAAGCTGCGAGGGTGAAAGCGAAAGGCTTTTAGCTTTGGGAAGCGAAATACCGTATCGCATTGCCGCCACCCTGAATCCCAGGGTCACCACTGCACACGACAACAACTGCACGTTTTCAGACAAGCCGAGCAACCTTGCAGCTATCAGGCAGACTCCGCCGATCAGGGCGGCTGATGCATAGAAATCGGCCTTGAGCACCATGGGAATTTCACACACCAGAATATCCCTGACCATACCCCCTCCGGTGGCGGTCAGCGCCGCCATAAGCACGATACCGATGGTACCCATACCGAAGGCTGCTGCTTTGGCGGCCCCGATTGCGGCAAACACGCTCAGACCCACTGCATCTGCGGCCATCACACAATCCCACCGCGGAGCAATCTTGCGGGCGGCCAGAAATACAATCAGCCCGCCGGCAAAACACACCAGCAGATAGGTTTCATCCCGAAATGCAGCCGGCGGATGAAACCCCAGCAGTACATCCCGGATGATGCCGCCCCCCACGCCCGTTGCCACCGCCAGCACCAGCACACCCAGCAAATCCAGTTCATATTTTACCGCGCGAAAAGCGCCGGATACGGCAAACACAAATGTTCCAACAATATCCAGAAAGTGCAGCATCATCTATTTGAGTCCTGAGTATTCAGAAAGGTTTCAATGTTGGCGACAATTCCCTGCACCAGCCGCCGGCGGGCTTCAATGCTGGCCCAGGCAATATGCGGCGTTATGGACAATCGCTCTTTGTGCCCGACCTGCAGCAGGGGATTATCAACGGAGATCGGTTCTCGGGACGTCACATCCGTACCGGCATATAATGGCCGCTCATCAAGTATGCGGGCCAGATCGGCTTCATTGATTATTCCGCCGCGGCCTGCGTTGACGATGATACTGTTGTCCTGCATCAGTGAAAGCTTTTCATAGTCGATTAAATTGCTGGTTTGGGGATTGAGCGGCGCATGGATCGTGACAATGCGGCTGGTGCTGAGCAGCTCTTCCAGGTCCACTCGGGTATAGTCTTCGTCCCTGTCGACACCCGATGTCGAGGAGTACACAACCCGACAACCGAATGCCCGGGCCACTTCGGCCACCCGGCGACCGATGGTTCCCAGCCCCACAATTCCCCACTGCTTCCCTGCAAGATCAAAATAGGGACGTTCTAGATGGGTAAAGATATCGCTTTTCTGCCAATCTTTTTTTGCATAGCTGTCGTAATACCCATGCTGGTTGAGCAGGTACAGCACATGCGAAAGCGTGAGTTGTACTACACTTTCGGTTGAATACCCGGCAACATTCTTGACCGCAATATCTTTCTCCCGGGCATGCTCCAGGTCGATATTGTTCATCCCGGTGGCGGCAACACAGATGAGCTTTAACCCCGGCGCCTTGTCCATGATATCTTTATCAATGACCACTTTGTTGGTAATGATAATGTCGGCCCCCTTGATACGTGCCGGGGTCTCTGCAGGCAGGGTATTTGGAAAGCTGCCGACGTCGCCGAATTTTTCCAACCCGGTCAGGTCGGCATCGTCTCCCAGTGTCTTTGCATCAAGCAGTACTATCTTCATAAGGGTGCTCCTCAATAGTTTATGTGCTTTTTGCCAGGCCCAAACCAAGCCAGGATTCTTCGCTTGTTTTGGGCCTAGGGTTCTATGGGAATAAGAACCACCGTTTCAAGGTCTTCCTTTTTGGTTGTGCGGGGATCGTTAAGATATATCTCAACCGATTCATGCTTAACAGTTATGCCTTCCTGGGTAATCCAGGCACACAAGCGCTTATACGCTTCCGCAACATCCTTGTATGGGCCTCTGTGAAGCGTTTTGACATATCTGCCTCCCGGCAGTTCACCCGTAACCATGTCGTCGTTACCGTCAAAATCTCCATCTACCGGGAAACCGATACGAAGATTCCATTTACGGGTAAATACCTTGATAAGCATTGCCAGCTTGCTTTCCTTATCCAGCTCTTCCCAGCACACGTCAAGGTATCGTGCATAGGGCGGCCCGGACGGTTCTGCGCTTTGCCTTTCAAGCACTTTCACGATACGTCCATAGGTTCTTCCGAACACAAACGGCATTTTCCATACGGCAAGCTGTGTCGAAACCTCCAGCGTTTTTTCGGGCTCCCGTTCCACAATCTCGATGTCATATTCCATGATACTCCCCCTTATTGTTAGTAACATTAATGGTTCACATTTCAGACACCTGCCGGAATCACCGACAGAAAAGCCTGTAAAACCCCGCTGTCTCATTTCCGTGTTCTCTAAAAAATATACCTTCCCGGGATACGAAAATCAAACACTTCTGCAAAACCCTTGTGACCATGCAAAAGGTAAAGAAGTATAGGAGTACTGCAATTGTCACCGTGTCATGACAACCACACATACATACAACAAGTAATCGGTGAAGGAGAAAGGCCAGTACGGATTTTACGGGACAGAGTGTAGCACATCACCACCCCAGGAAGATGATACCGGCTCCACTGATGGTTATAACCGCGCCGCCCAGGGCATGGGAATATCGCTCAAAAAATGCACCCTTTACCTGCTTGAGCCCGAAATAGGCCATGGTAACGGCACCGGCCATTGTGACAATGGTGACCAGGCAGAAAGCTCCGGCAACCAGACCTACCTGCACAAGGCTTGCCTTGGCGGCCGGGTACATGAGAAGGGGGATCAGGGGTTCGCAGGGTCCCAGCAGAAAAATGATAAAGAGCCACCAGATAGTGGTATTGCGCTTTTCGTGGGGATGCACATGTCCGGTTTCGTGGGAGTGGGTATGCTCGTGCCGTGATCCATCGGCATGTACGTGACTGTGGGAATGGGTTTCGCCCCGCAGGGCTTTTTTAATACCCCAGGCCATATACGCAAGACCGAACCCGAACAGCAGCCATGCAGCGATATCACCGCGAAAACCTTCCAGCCCCTCAATCCGGGAGATGGCTATACCGGCCCCGATACCGATACAGCCGATCACAATGGATGACAGCACGTGCCCGAACCCGCAGACAATGGTAATCAGCAGGGTTTTGAGATACGACCATTTCTGGGCCCGGGAAAGCATGATAAAGGGCAAATAATGGTCCGGTCCCATGAGGGTGTGAAAAAAAGCAAGCGACACGGCGGTTATTAATAGTACCGGTGATTCCATTGTGTATCCTCAAGCAAAAAATATAAGATCGTT
>JANQGV010000307.1 GCA_028282925.1 Thermodesulfobacteriota bacterium | reverse complement strand
TGATACCGACCAGGCCCGCATCGACCAGATCAAGAAACGCTTTCCCGATGTGCAGACCAGCAACGATCCGGCAGCGGTATGCGAGAATGCAGACCTGGATTGCGCCGTGATAGCCACACCCCTTGCGACCCATTTTGAGCTTGCCCAGAAAGCTTTGCGAACAGGGCAGCATGTTTTTGTTGAGAAGCCTCTGGCTGCATCGTCCCGGGAATGCCGGGAACTGATCGATATTGCAGAGGACATGAACGTTCTTCTCTTTGTGGGACATACGTTCAAATACAACGCAAGCATACGGGCTGCTAAAGAATTTATAAAGAGCGGTGAACTGGGAGATATCTATTTGATAGACGCCAATAGAACGAACCTGGGGCCTGTGCGCTATGACACGAATGCTTTATGGGACCTTGCATCGCATGATATTTCCATCTTTTCGTATTGGCTCGATGAGAATCCCAAAAGTGTCTCTGCCCGGGGAGGCCGTTTTTTGAATAGTAATATTGAGGATGTTGTGTACTCAACATTCGAGTACAGCAACGGTGTTGTGGCGCATGTTCATGCCAGTTGGCTCAATCCGCGCAAAATCCGCGAAATTACCGTTGTGGGCGAGAAGAAAATGCTGGTCTGGAATGATATGAATTTGTCCGAGCCTATTCGCATTTACAACAAGGGTTTTGTTAAAGATGAAGAGTATCATGATACGTTCGCCAGCTTTCGCCTCTCAATAAGGGAAGGCGAGGTTATTATACCCACCCTGCGGCTTAATGAACCATTGTGGCAGGAATGCGACCATTTTATTTCGTGTGTAAAAGACGGTACAAGGCCCTTAACGGATGGCTACGATGGCCTTAATGTTGTTCGGGCGCTGGAGGCTGCTACGGAATCGATGCAGTCGCAGGGTACGTCAATTGCAATTGAACACGATTGAGAAAATACGTCGCACAGCAGACAGCTTTGTTTGGGGGAGTGTTGCGTGGAGCGGTTTTGGACAATACCGGCGGCGCACTCGGTGATTTATAGCCGGTCGCGGTCCAACCGGTACACATTCAGTTGATCGGTGGCCAGATTGGTAATCCTTTCATGCTGCGGGAGAAAGGGGAATTTTTTGCCGGCGTTTTCCCATTCGATGAAATAATCAATGTTATATGTATGAAGATTTTGCTTGAGTTCCTCGGGCTCAAGATTGTCGGCCGAAGCAAACAGTTTCGCCCTCAGATGAAAAGCGATGTACAATGTTTCATACCACTTGGTGTTTGAGGCAATTTTCGAGCCCGGCAGAATGTGTTGCTTCAAGTCCATGCTGATGGTGTGAAAGTCCTTTCCGGCATTATAGCTTTTTCGTAAATCCTGTAGCGGCGTAACGGCGAAAGAACAGACGAAAAGCACCAGCAGTACCAATCGTATTGGAATGCTGCACCATTTTTGCTCCAACAGGCGATTGAGAACATATCCGCCCATAAACATAAACAGAAAGCAGATGATCCAGATATAGCGTGAATCGACAATAAGCAGGCAGTAGCCCGTGGCATAGGGGATCAGTAGTATCAGAGGGTACAGTATTTCAGGCGCAACGAGCAGGCGCGCCGGTTTTTTCAGACCGTAGAGAATGTAGATCAGGCAGGCTATAAACACAAGTGGTGAAAAACTCATAAAAATTAAAAGGGTGTTGCGCCAGTTGTTGAGAAAGACGTATGCCCAGTACTTGAGGTTACTGATTGAGGCAAAGGGATTCCAGGTCTGCTGGGGCACGCAGTAAAAGGGGTCTTCCCAAACACTTACGGCGGTTTCGTTGGGGGGAGGAATGAACGCCGGATGTTTTGGCGGGTTGGGGCTTATGAGCATAATGTTGTGTTTTGACTGGGTCGTAAGGGTCAGGTAGCCGTATTTTTGACTGATAGCGGCAACCCAGATGCTGCTTATGATTAAAAATACCAGCATGCCGCTTATGAAGTTGCGCAGTACCGTACGCCTTGCGGCACCCCGGGGACTTTTAAAATAGTGTATGACATTCATCAGTGGATAGTGGCAGATTAAAAAAGGAAAACTGTAACTCTTGGCCCAGTACGCAAGAGCGCACAGTGCCCCGCACCACAGCCCCTGTCGGGGGTTTTGGGTATAGTCTTCGTGAAAAATTTTACTGCAATACAGAATCAGGAGTGTTGCAACCAGCAAGTCCGGTGTGATGATACTGTAAGCATACGACAATACTACCGGAATCAGTGCGACAAGAATTGCGGTGCGAACCGGCGCGGTCAACCGGAAACGGCACATAAAGGAGTGCATGCAGAGAATCGTTACGCAACCAATGGCGAGATTCAACAGTTTTACACTCAGAAGCGGGTCGAAACCACACCACAGTACCGGCACCAAAGACAGGCAAAACAGGGGGCTGAAGTGGCCGTTGACGGCATCTTGAATATTGCCCTCGGCATACTTGAGCGCAATGGACATGTAGGAAACGCCGTCGGGATTTATCTGGTAGCGGTAAAACGGAAGCAGCACAAGGCCCATCACTATATGAGAGAGCCATTACTGATACCATAGTTCGTATATCGTACGATTCGTTGTTTTTATGCATGTCCGGATTTGCAAAGGAGAGTCGACTGATTTTTGTTGCCCTGTTGTACCGCAGGGCAATGTGTATTCCATGTGCTTTGTAGTATGTATCATAAAACCAATCGGCATTGCTGTCAAGTGTTCAGGTGTGTGCCGAAAATGCCGACGGTAAGAAGAGAAGGTTTTGACGGTACAGTTATGCCGGCGTACTATCGAGGGTTCAGATTGCAGGCAAGCGTCCGTATCCTTCCTGTGAAAAAACGGAATGGTTTTTAGAACCCATTGAAGCACGATTTCGGCGGCATAACATTAAAACAAAAAATAGGGCCTGGTGAGGTAAACAGTATGAAAAAAGAGGATTTGATAGGGTTTTTCAACCAGAATGCACGTTTCCGGTCGAAATGGCTGAAGAAAAATTACTACTACAATAACTCGATTAACCGCTTTTTGAAGTTTTTAATAGAGCCGAAGGCAAAGGTGCTTGAAATCGGTTGCGGTACCGGTCAGTTGCTCGATGCAATGGATCCCCGTGAAGGGGTAGGTATTGATTTCAGCAGTGAGATGATTAACCTTGCCTCTAAACAATTTGAGCGATTGCGGTTCATCACTGCCGATGCCCATGGATTTGATCTGGGAGAAACGTTTGATTACATTATCATATCCGATACCATCGGTTATTTTAACGATATACAGCAGGTCCTGGGAAATATCCGGAAGAACTGCAGAAAGGACACCAGGGTCATCGTGACCTATTATAACTTTTTGTGGGAGCCGATTTTAAAACTGGCCGAGTTGCTGGGGTTCAAGATGAAGCAGCCTTTTACCAGTTGGCTTTCAAAGCGTGATATTGAAAACCTTTTTTTGCTGGAGGATTATGACGTTGTAAAAACCGGCGAGCTTATGCTTGTTCCCAAAAATATCCCTGTTCTTTCTACGTTGTGTAACCGCTATCTGGCGCGTTTGCCGTTCTTCCGGAAGTGTTGCCTGGTGGACTATCTTGTTGCCCGGCCGCTGAAGATAGAACCGACCAGAGACTATTCATGCTCAGTGGTTATCCCGGCCAGGAACGAAGCCGGCAACATTGAAAACGCCTTAAAGAGAATGCCGCGGCTGGGCAGTCATACCGAGGTAGTGTTTGTAGAAGGCGGTTCGACCGACAATACCTCCGACGAAATTAAGCGGGTGGCCGAAGCTTATTCCAACGATTGGGATATCAAGTACTGCATACAGCCCGGCAAGGGTAAAGGGGATGCGGTCAGGAAAGGTTTCGATGCATGCAGCGGTGATATTTTGATGATACTTGACGCCGATTTGACCGTGCAGCCGGAAGATCTGGTGAAGTTTTACAATGCAATCGCGACAGAGAAAGGCGAATTCATCAACGGGTCGCGTCTGGTGTATCCGATGGAAAAGGAGTCGATGCGCACCCTGAATTTTTTCGGCAACAAAACATTCAGCCTCATATTCACCTGGTTGCTGGGATAACGCTTCAAAGACACCCTTTGTGGAACCAAAGTGCTGTTTCGGGAGAGTTATGAAAAGGTTAAACGGAACCGGAGATATTTCGGAGACTTTAATCTGATATTCGGGGCATCAAAATTGAATCTGAAGATTGTTGAGGTCCCCATCCGATACCAGGAAAGAACCTATGGCAGTACCAATATCAGCCGCTTCCGACACGGCTGGCTGTTGCTGAAAATGTGCTGGTTTGCGATGCGTAAAATAAAGTTTGTCGGCTGAGTGATGCGGACACTCAATTGGATTGTGTCGTTTGGGAGCACATTGAAAAGTGTAAAAAATTTTTTTGTGTTGCCGGAGATGCGCCTGGGTTTGCTATGGCGTGTATGCTTCACCTGATTATTTCCGGGCATCACGGCCGGCAGGCATGCCGGCGGCGTTTTTTCCTTGACAGCTTTTAGTGATTGTTCGATACTTTTTACAATGGAAAAGCAAAAAGCAAAAATGCTTTTTATGGGGTATGGACGTATAGGAATCTATGCCCTGGATACATTGATTTCCTGCGGTGCCGAAATCGTCGGTGTGGTTCCCCGGGCATCCGACCGGCACATCCGCCATGACACGCCCTCCTTGTATACCCGGGCATCCGAACTGGGCCTTCACATCTTCCCCTATACAAGCCCGCATGATCCTTCTTTTCTTGAGGAGGCTGCTGTTCTTCAACTTGATTATGTGATATCGGTACAATATGATCGTATTCTTAAGGACGCGCTCATTGCGATCCCTGAAAAAGGAGTTTTGAATCTGCATTTTGCACCTTTGCCGCGTTTGCGTGGCTGTTTCCCGACCAAATGGGCCATTATCAACAATGAATCATCCGGTGTAACGCTGCACTATATTGATCCCGGGATCGACACCGGGCCTATTATTGCGCAGAAGGTTGTAAACCTTGAACCGTCTGAGACCGATGCAACGTTGTATGCAAAGCTCGTTGAGGCAGGTGAGCTGATTATGGATGAGTATACCGATGCTATCGTTGCATGTAATCTTCCGGAGGCCGTTGTTCAGGACGACGCCAGGTCGTCGTACTACCCCAAAGATATCCCGCATGGAGGTGTCATTGACTGGAACAAAGGGGCTGTATGGGTTGAACGGTTTATACGTGCTTTTACATTTGAGCCGTACCCCGCCGCTAAAACGTTTCTTGGTGCGCATGAGATTCAGATACGGTACCCGATAACAATAGAAAAGGGCGCTCCGGGCATACCTGCCGGGCACTTTGTATTTGAGAGTGACGAAACTTTAAAGGTGAGCTGCGGTGACGATTCAATTATAGTGCATACCGTTCTTCTGAACGGTGAGGAAAAGCCGGTTTGCATGCTCAAAGACGTCATTTCCGGTTCACCTGTTTTTGCAGAGCGTCCATCATGAAAGATTTACCCAGAAAAGAAATTGAAGCCCTTATCGAAAGCACCCCGGCAACGCCGCCTGACAGCCGCGTGCGGTATCGTGGTAAGAGTATTGTTGTGGTAATGGCGTCCTGGAATGAAAGGGGGAAGGTTGCTCCCTGTGTGCAGGCTGTGCCCCGTGATATTGTCGACAGCGTATGCGTTGTGGACAACGGGTCTACCGACGGCACAAAAGACGAAGCCTTGGAAGCCGGTGCGTTCGTCGTGCAGCACCCCGTCAATCTCGGTGCGGGTGGTGGATATCGATCGGGATATATGTACGGCAAACTGAAAGGCTTTGATATCGTTGTGGAACTTGCCGGCGACAACCAGGATGATCCTGCCGACATTAAACATGTGGTGGACCATTTGCTTGATGGTGGCTATGACTATGTCCAGGGTTCCCGGTGGATGTCGGGCGGCAAAACCGTAAATATGACTCTTTCCCGGACATTTCTGACGCAACTGTATTCCCTTCTGTTCAGGATGATCTATCGAACCCGAGTTACCGATGCTACGAATGGGTTCAGAGCGTTTAGAACGGCAATTCTTGACGATACCGGAATAAATTTATGGCAGCAGTGGCTGATTCAGTATGAACTCGAACCGTATCTGTTGATAAAAGTGGCTTCGCTTGGGTATAAGCTCAGCGAAGCGCCGGTAAAAAAAATCTATCATGATGAAATGGAAAAGAATACCAAGATGGTTCCTTTTAAAAGCTGGTATTCTATTTTGCGACCGATGTTTTTATTGCCCCTCGGCCTGAAGAAATAAGGTTGCTTCGCGGCCCCTTCCCGTATATCTGTATTCAAATATTTATATTACATAAACGGTGTGTGCCCTGCGGGTGTTGTATCCTGCATGATCGGCCGAACCTTCTGTGCTTTCAGGGGGAGTTCCAGGGGATGCCGGTTCAGGTGTGTCGGCAGGGGATCTGCATCCGATACTTTTTCAATCATTTCCTGTCGGGTAGCACGTCAGGGGATAACAGCCTTGTCCGCTATTGACCGGTAGATTCTTTACTTTCAATAATTTCACGTGCTGTGGCGCGGGCGGCATCGAGACGTTTTTTATGATTTGCTGAATAAAAGGGGAAGGATTTGTATTTATCGAGAAGGTACCGGGCGGTCTTCGGAAAACCGAGTTCATTGGACATCTCAATCTGGCGGACTTTCACTTCGGCAGGAGAAAGGAGTATTTCGCCGAATTTGAACATACTGTTGCAGAGAAAAACAATGATAACTGCTGTGGCGGACACCGACGCAACAGCCTTTTTGAAAACCCGCTTTTCCGTGAACAGCAGGTACACAAAATATACGGCATACATAATAATAAAAGGCATCATGGGAAATCGCAGTTTTGAGTTGCCTGATGAAAAAAAGATCATTGTACAATAGAACAAAAGAAACAGCAGGAAGACCGGTTTGAAACGGTCTTTGCTTAATGCAACACCCCAAACCCCGCAACAAACTACCATAACATAATACACGCTTATGAGAATGCAAACGGCATCGGTTAAGAAACCGAAGCGATGGTAGAACTGGTGTTTCAGAAAGGAAATCAGGTTCTGGTTCGGAGCCCAAAGATATCCGATACGCTCCAGACCGTTCTTCAGGTATGCAAGCGGATCGTCGGCGATAAACTTAAAAACATGCCCGGCAATTTGTATCGTTGGGAGTTCCAGAATATCCATATCCAGCATAGAGCCCTCGGGCCATGACTCACCGGCAAGGTTGATTTCATACAGAAGATTGCCGCGGATGCTGCCGTAATTCGTGCAGCAGTTTGAAATTTTGTTCACGCTGAGTATGACTGATCCCAGGCCGCTTCCGGAATTAAGGGAAATGCCGCCCTGGAAAGGAGCAGCAAAAAGGCCGATGGTATACATTGTGAGATATGTCGCGAGAAAAAAGACAACTGTCTGTTTCAGGAAAAAGCTGAAACCGCGCCTGTAATGCTTCCAGGTGAGAAAAGCGACTATGAACAGTGAAAAAAAGTGGATTCCCCCCCTGGTCTGGGAGGCAAGGCCCCACAGGATTCCACTGAGAAGCAAAAGGTGTAATTGTGTATCCTCTGCATACTTGATAAGAAGATAGAGCGAAAAAAGTATGAAACACAGGGCCAGGGATTCGGGGTAAAGACGTGCGCCATAATAGATGAAATTGGGATACAGGCCGGCTATACCAGCCGACAGCAGGGCAACCCGGCGATTGAACAGCAGGTTTGCAAAAAGGTAAAGACCTATAACCGCCAGCCATCCCGTTACGACAGTTGCGCATAGGGGCCCAAGCACATTGCCGCCGGCAAGGTGAAGAAATGCCGCGATAAAATGAAAATTCAAGGGCGCAAACCACGCAAAAGGGTTTATTCCTTTTGTGAGCATGTCTTGAGCGCCGCCGAGATACAGGAGGGGATCAAGGTCTCCCCAGCTTATATGGCTGGAGCGGGAGATGAAGTAGATTGCAAAAACCGGTATCAATCGTAGCAGTAAGATACAGAAGAAAAAAATGCAGGTGTTTCTTGGTTGTTTTGCCAGCATCACCACCGCAATTGTATTGTGGATACGTTGATTGTGATTGATTGAAAAAGAATGAGCGTAGAGACAGGATGATTATAGGCGTGCACTTGTTGTATGTCAATAAAAACACCTTTCTCTATCGGTGTTTTTGGGCAGGTGTTTCGAAAATGGTGAAATAGCCATCTATAAATGAATGGTTTCATGGGAAATAAAAAATATTCTTTTTTATAGCAATGTGATATTATCTATTGCTATCTATGATAAAAAAGGGGGGATGTATGATACCATTCGTTGATTTGAAATTGCAGTTTAATCTTCACAAAGAAGAATTCATGCAGGCTATTGAGAATGTCTGCGCCAATACGGCTTTTATTCTCGGCAAAGAAGTATCTGAATTCGAAAAACATTTTGCAGAATTTATCGGTACTCGCTATGCCGTCGGCGTGGCAACCGGCACAGATGCGCTGCATTTGGCTCTGAGAACTTTGGGTATCGGCCCGGGAGATGAGGTGATAACGGCGGCGAACACCTTTTACGCCACTACCTCTGCAATTGAACTTGCCGGAGCGCGCCCGGTACTGGTCGACTGTGATCCTGATACGTATCTGATGGATATTGACGCCGTCGAAAAGGTTATAACACCGAAAACCAAGGGCATTATACCTGTCCACCTGTACGGGCAGGTGGTTGCAATGGATGCCCTGGCAGCCATTGCCGAGCGCAACAACCTTTTTGTTCTGGAAGATGCCTGTCAGGCCCATGGTGCCTGCTACAAAGATAAAGGGGCCGGCTCGTTCGGCAACGCGGCGGCTTTCAGCTTCTATCCGGGGAAAAACCTCGGCGCTTTCGGCGACGGAGGAGCAGTGACAACCGATGATGCGGCGATTTATGAGAAGCTGCTCGCCGTGCGCAATTATGGTTCGACCCGTAAATATCACCACCCCACGTTCGGCACCAATAGCCGCCTTGATGGGGTGCAGGCCGCGGTTTTGAATATCAAGTTGCGCCACCTTACTGAATGGAACTCCTCCCGCCAGAGAGCGGCCGAACGGTATAAAAAGAATCTTGCCTCCAATGCTGCAATCAAGCTGCCCGTATCTGCAGAAAACTCAACCCATGTCTATCATCTTTTTGTTGTGCAGGTTGAGAGTGACCGTGACGGTATTATAGATGCCCTGGCTCAGAAGGGAGTTCAAAGCGGTATTCACTACCCGGTCCCCATTCACCTGCATGGCGCATATTCCTATTTAGGATATAAGAAGGGTGATTTTCCCTGCAGTGAAGCGGCGGCCGGCAAGATACTTTCGCTGCCGATGTTTCCGGAGATTACCGACGCACAGGTTGACGAGGTGTGTGAAAAACTTTTGGAGTTGCTGTAACTGCGGTCGGCAGGATGAGCCGGTTGCGCCCTTGGAAAACCTCTTTGCAAACGGGATAGCCGGTGTGTCTGCGCTGCTTAAGAATGACACGGCTTAATCCAGTTGGAATTCTTCGCGCCAGTTTTCCTTTTCTTCCCAGTCCGGCTGGTCTTCTTTTTTAAAGAGATAGTTTCCTACAGCGAGATAATCCATCTCCGTGCGCATGAAGCACCGGTACGCATCGGCCGGGGAGCAGACAATGGGCTCGCCCCTGACGTTAAAGCTCGTATTGACTATTAATCCGTAGCCTGTCCTCTCTTTAAAGGCATTAATCAGCTTCCAGAACGGTTCGTTGGTTGAGCGGCTGATTCTTTGTATTCTGGCCGAAAAATCGATATGGGTTATTGCTGGAACATCGGAACGCTGATGATACAGGCGGTCATACATCTGCAGTTGATCGTAATTGTCCGGGACCTGTTTCCTGTGGCTTTCAAGAACCGGCGCCACCAGCAGCATATACGGGGAGGGGCGATCGAGACTGAAGTATTCCCCGATATCTTCTTCGAGCACGGCCGGCGCAAAGGGCCTGAATCCTTCGCGGTACTTTATTTTCAGGTTCAGCTTTTTCTGCATGTCGGGGCTGCACGGATCGCCCAGGATGCTGCGGTTGCCAAGCGCCCGCGGACCGTATTCCATGCGGCCCTGAAACCACCCGATAACGGCGCCATCGGCAAGCAGTTTTGCAACATCGGTGCATAATGCCGAAAAATCGTCGTACAAGCTGTATTTCGCCCGATACTTTTTAGACAGACGCTGCACTGCATCGGATTCAAACCGGGGGCCGAGATAGGACCCCTGCATTGCATCGGGCCGGGCCGGATTGTTGCGCGGGCGGTCCTTGCCGATATGCCAGGCCGCATATGCCGCCCCCACTGCTCCGCCTGCGTCGCCGGCGGCCGGCTGGATCCACATATCGTTAAAGATGCCCCTGCGCAGCAGCTTTCCGTTTGCAACGCAGTTAAGTGCGACACCGCCGGCCATGGTCAGGTTGTTGCATCCGGTAATGTTTTTTGCCGTTTCCGCCAGCAGAAAAATTACATCTTCGGTTACCTGCTGCGCTGCGAGCGCCAGGTTCATATACGGTTGCGTCAGGTCGGATTCGGGTGAGCGTTTCGGCAGGCCGAATAAGGCTTCCCACTCGGCGTCATGGCACATGGTCAGTCCGGCTGCAAAATTGAAGTAGTCCATATTGAGCAGCAGCGAGCCGTCTTCCCGAATATCCACCAGGTGATCGAGAATAAGCTGTTTGTATTTGAGGGTTTGTTCGCTGCCGGGAATGCCATAGGGGGCAAGCCCCATGAGTTTGTATTCGCCGCTGTTTACTTTAAACCCGCAGTAATAGGTGAAGGCCGAATAGAGAAGCCCCAGGGAATGCGGAAAGTCGAGTTCACGGAGCATTTCAATGGTGTTGCCCCTGCCGCGTCCGATTGTGGTGGTGGCCCATTCCCCGACGCCGTCGATGGTAAGAATGGCCGCTTCTTCAAACGGGGAGGGATAAAAAGCACTTGCGGCATGTGACAGGTGGTGCTCGGGAAACAGCATCTGTGGAGTGTCCGACCCGATTTTTTTTAATTCATCCTTGAGCATCTTGCGCATGAACAGCTTTTCTTTGATCCATACGGGCATGGCGGACAGAAAGCTCCTGAGACCCTGGGGGGCAAGGCCGTGATAGGTTTCAAGCAACCGTTCAAATTTGAGGTAGGGCTTGTCATAAAAAGCTATTGCCGAAAGATCCTGCATCGACAGCCCCCCTTCTTCAAGCACATATCGTGCGGCGTGGAGAGGAAAGGAACTGTCATGTTTTTTTCGGGTAAAGCGCTCTTCGTGGGCGGCGGCAACCAGCTTGCCGTCCACCAGGAGTGCGGCGGCACTGTCGTGGTAGTATGCCGACAAGCCCAGCAATGCTTCAACCATGGAGATGCCTCATTAAAAAATTGTATAGATAAATGGTGCTACTGCTGTACCGCTGGTCAGGACAATGAGCGTACCGAACAGCAACAGGGTCAGAATAATCGGAATCAGCCAGAATTTTTTCCGTACCTTTAAAAAACCCCATAAATCACGCAAAAATTCCATATGGTATCCTCATGTTAATATGGATGCTCGATATCCTTTGATGTGAACAGGTGGTCGCGATTTCTGAAGACCGAATCGCGACTTTTTTTCCATTTTTTCAATTGCAGGGAGTCTGCGCCGAACAGCTTCCTCAGGCAGCCGATGGGGGTTACCAAAACAAAAAAGAGAATGGATAAAAAAATTTTCGAGACCACCGTTCCCAGCACATTGGAAAGTCCCAGCCACACGACGGCAACCGGTTTGTAGAGCTGCGGCCGGATCATGTTGAGCAACAGCAGTACGATGGCAAGGCCGAAACAGGACTGTTTCTCCCCGAAATAGCCTACAAGAAGGCAGATGAGCACCATGGCCATGCCGGTGTCTTTGGCTTGATCGGGGGTTATGTGCTTTGGAATAAAGCCGGTTGATTTCTGAGTGATAATATCAATCATATGCGTGTTTGTGTCGTCGGCCCTGATAGATTCGTGTATGGAATAAAAAATTTTGATGATTATATCATTTTATTGAAAGAATGTTTACGATTTTTTACTATTGTCATTTTCTTGCACTATGTCGGCGTGTCGTTGAAAAAGACTTTTTCTCGGGAGTTATTATTAATTTGATTTTAGATAAATTCACATAAATAGTTTAAATATTTATGCTATTGCTATTGACGTAATGGCCCCTTTTTTATATACTATAGATTCCTTACACTTTCATAATTGTACATAGATAACTGAGCATCATTGATAACCTGCCTGCTTACCGAACCAGTGGCGTGCGGCCTCGAGTCCCGGGCTGAAGCCGGGCGGTGCAATCCTGGTTGTCTACGTGGCTATCTCGGCATTGAGGATTCTTATGCAAAACGATAAGGGAAAAATTGTTATTCTAGGCGCCGGTCCCTGTGGCCTCGGCGCCGCATGGCGGCTCCGGGAACTGGGGTATGATAACTGGGAAATCCATGACAGGAATGAGTATATCGGGGGGCTTTCGGCCAGCTTCGTCGACGATAACGGATTTACCTGGGATGTCGGCGGGCATGTGCTTTTCTCCCATTACGATTATTTCAACCGACTGATGGAGGTGGTTATCCCGGAGGATCAATGGCTGGACCACGAGCGGGAGAGTTGGATCTGGATGAGGGAGCGGTTTATCCCTTACCCGTTGCAGTACAATATCGGCAGGCTGCCGGAGAAAGATATGATGGAGTGCCTGGCAGGCCTGATGAAATGCCGGAACGTCGGCTTTGATTTTGACGAAGGCACATTCCACGACTGGATTATGCACTTTTTCGGCGAAGGTATCGCGAAGCATTTTCTTGTTCCCTACAATAAAAAGGTTTGGGCATATCCTCCGGAAGATCTCGACGCGCACTGGATCGGCGAGCGGGTCGCCGTACCGGATCTGAACCGAATCATGAACAACATCATCAATGATAAAGATGATTGCTCATGGGGGCCCAATAATACATTCAGTTTTCCTTTGCACGGCGGCACCGGTGAAATCTGGCGAAATCTGGCCCGGAAACTGCCCCAGGATAAGATTCATCTTTCTTCGGAGCTTGGTGCATGGGATGCCGAAAAAAAACTGTTGCGGTTTGAAAACGGCCGGGAAGAAGCCTATGATCATCTCATTTCCACGATTCCTCTCAACCAGCTTTTGCAAAAAAGCGCCCGGGACGGGCACCGGAAGGACAGTGATTCGTTTGTGCTGTCGGCATCAAACATTATCGGTGTGGGGCTCAAGGGGGAACCGCCCGAGCGGCTGCGTACCAAGTGCTGGATGTATTTCCCTGAAGACGACAATCCGTTTTACCGGGTGACCGTTTTTTCCAACTATTCGTACAATAATGTTCCCGGCAAAGGGTACTGGTCTCTGATGGGAGAAGTGTCGGAATCGCCTAAAAAGCATGTCGATCAGGCACGGCTGCTTGATACGGCCCTGGAAGGATTCGTCAATACCAGGCTTATAGAAAACGTCAATGACATAGTGGCCACCTGGACATTCCGTGCCGAGTATGCATACCCGACACCATTTCTCGGGCGCGACAAACTGCTTGATGCCTTTTTGCCCGCGCTCAAACAACATGATGTCTATTCCCGCGGCAGATTCGGCGGATGGAAATATGAGTGCGGCAATATGGACCATGTTCTGATGCAGGGAGTCGAGGCGGTGGAGCATATTCTGTTCGGAACCCCGGAAATCACCCTGCAGTACCCCTCGTTTATAAACACACATCGAATAAGGTGATGTATCATGTATGATGTTGCTATAGTTATGCCGGTGTATAATGAAGAAGCGTGTATAGGTGATGTCGTTTCGGACTGGACCCGGGTCCTTGACGCACTGGAAATCAACTATCGCATGATCGTTTTGAATGACGGCTCCCGCGACAATACCGCCGGCGTTCTCAGAGCATATGAAGATAATCCAAACGTACAGGTCGTGAACAAACCGAATTCAGGGCATGGCCCGACGATTTTACAGGGATACCGGCAGGCGTGTGAAGAGGCCGAGTGGGTTTTTCAGGTCGACAGTGACAATGAAATGCCGGCAGAGCATTTCAAGCTGGTATGGGACGTGCGCACCGGACACGATGCCGTTATCGGCATCCGCGACGGCAGAATGCAGCCGTTGCCCCGGAAAGTGATCAGCGCCGTGTCGCGCATGATTGTGCGCGTTTTTTATGGATTCGGGATTGCCGATGTCAACTGTCCGTTTCGCCTTATGCGTTCCGCGATACTCAAAGATCTTTTGCGTACCATTCCCGATGATACCTTTGCTCCAAACGTTGCTTTGTCGGGAATGCTCGTGCTGCATAAAAACAAGATTCAGAATGTTCCTATTCCCCACAATGATCGGCAAACCGGCGAGGTGTCGATTAAAAAGTGGAAGCTGCTTAAGGCGGCTGTGAATTCTTGCCTGCAGACAATCCTTATCCGCTGGAAATAACGGGCTGAGGCGGCAGGAAAACATCCTTCTACTGCGTTGCGCTTCATCCTCAGGCATTGCGACGTACAAAACAGTACGCCTCATGCCTTCTGATTCGCACGCCTTGTATCTGAATATTTTCCTGCCGCCTCACCGGGGTTTTGGAAACATCCATCTACGGCGTTGTGTGAATCACTCACCATTGCGACGTACAAAACAGTACGCCTCATGGTTCGTGATGCCACACGCCTTGTATCTAAGCATTTTCCGGCAGCCTCCGGAGGTAATCCAGCTTCTTTGTTGAGTTTTTCCTTCGTCACTGCGGCGTACCAGTGGTCTCAAATTACATGAGAAATTCTACTGCGGGCGCCGCAATACCCGAATCTCCCGACTGTACTCCCTTCAGCCTCATCAACGTACTACTCAGTACGATTCTTCGGCTTCCGGTCCGTGCAGCCTGTATCTTCGGGCATTCCAGCGCCCTCGCAACGAATCCTCACGCAATCTGAGACCATGCGCTTCATTCCTTCAGGACCAATCTTCACTTGTGCAGGAGGAATTATCCGGCGTCCAAAGATGAGAATACTATTTCTAGGGCGGGTCGTTTAGACTTTTGAGGTGATGAAGTTTTTGATGGCCTGATTTACATTCCTGGCCTTCAGGTCTTCCTTGAAGCCTTCCTCAATCGTGGCTAATCTATCAGGCGGCAGTTTTTCCATCAAAGTCCGGCACCGTTGCCACTCGACTTCAAGCATTGTGGTATACCGTTCAGGAGTAACGCTTTCCGGCGGCATCAGCCGCCGCCAGTGACGGCACAGGGTTTCTGCAAAACCGGCGCCGATTCCCCGGTAAAATGCTTCCTGCATCGGCTGCGGCAGTTTCGTGCCGAACGAACTGTCCAAAGGATAGTCGGGAGATTCAAGTGTGTCGAAAAGCATCTCGGCGCCGACGAATTTTCCTATGCCCCAAACCGTAGCGTTCCGGTAGGCGGCAGGCACTGCGTTGATTTCGTTCATCAAACAGGCTTCCAGGGCGGCAGTATCAAAGGTGCCGGGCTCCATGGAGCACACGCCCGTATATTCATCAATGATCTGCTTGTTGAACTTTTTTAGAAAGCTCTGGAAGAACCATTGTTCCGGAGCAGGGATCAGGGTGAACAGCTTCTCGCGGTTGAGCAGTAACGTATAATATTTGTATGCAAGATACCGGAAGCCCCAGTGTTTATAGAAGTGCTCCGGATATTTTGCCGCAATATGTTCCTGAACCGGGCGGAATTGTTCTTCAGGGATATTCTGAATTGTTCTGACGATGCCGAATATCAGGTCATCCAGATGTTCGGGGGCGACGCTCATTAAAAATTCGTCAAGTTTTTGTGGCAGGCCCGGGTCTTTGAGTAAGGACAGCGTCAGTTTTGTGCCGAGACACCGGTTGATTTCGCCCTGGTTTTCTTCCGGATAGTTTTCGGCTATCACAAGCGATTTGTTGAAATCAATTGTTGTATAATCACTCAGAATAAAGCGGGATGCATATAAATCGAAGTGATAGGCTTTGTAGGTAGCTATCTTTCCGCGGTCTTCCCAACGGATCATCCGGCCGTATTTCACGATATTAATGCAGAAGAACAGGATGAGGACTCCGGAAATACTATATCTTAGAAATGATTTTGAAGAAGCGGCATGCATGAAAAGCCTGACCGTGCAGATTGCACACAGGGCCAGGTAGAAGGGATACAGTATGTGAAACCAGCGGTACCGGACCGCGTCGATCGGCTTGAATGTTGCAAAAAGGCCGCAGTTCTGCCAGTACTCAAACGGGTTGATATGCATGGGTGACAGTGAAACGCATATGATGAAGAAAAAGGGAAACAGCGCAACAAACAACGCAAGCAGTATCGCCGGGCTCAATGTCCTGAGCCCCTGTTTGAGCGTTTGTTCTTTGCCGGCCTGGTATTCGGCGTAGCCCTGCTTCAGGATGATCCCGGTCAGAACAAGTAGAAAAAGACAAAATGCAATTGAGACAATGCCGATTTCCCGGGACGGGTAGCCATACCCGAGCGAATGGGGAACCGTGAAACCGAATCCCTGCAGGAACGGCCACAAGCTGAACGAAAGGTTGCGGAGTATGTTTTTCAGGTAAATCCCGCCACCAGGAGAATACACCGAACGCAGGATCCAGGGCAGAAACCCGATAAGGCCCCCGGCTGCGAACAGGATAATCTTCCGAAGCGATATGGTGTTGAGCCTGAAGACGACAAGAAACAAAAAACACAGGCCATTGAATATGATATAGCTGTAAAAGGTGTATGAACCGAAACCGGCCGTGATGCCCAGGGCCACCCACAGCCATAACCTCTGTTTTGTGTCCTGCCTGAATATTTCCAGAAGCAGCAGGATTTGCAAGGCTACGATTGAATTTATCATATGGTGCGAACTGAGCGTTCCGATAACATTCAGCCTGGCGAACATCGGCGGCGGAAAGGCAAACAGCGCGGCAAACAGCACAGCGGCCCATACGGAACAGTGTCGTTTTAAAAGCGTGACCCATATCAGGAGACATGCCAGGG
>JANQGV010000225.1 GCA_028282925.1 Thermodesulfobacteriota bacterium | reverse complement strand
CACCCATGAGTGGCGCATCCTTTCCCTGTTCAACGGCACCCGGTCCGTACGTGAAATTATCAAAGAAAGCGGGGATGATGAATTCAGCGTGTACAAAACCCTGTATGCGCTGATCACCTCCGGCCTGATCGAAAGCAGCGGAGAGGCTCCGCTTCGTAAAATCATCGACCGGCCAGAACAGGACACCCGGCAACCGGCAGACGACAAGAAAACCATCCTGGTGGCCGATGACATGACCCAGATCCGTAAAATTTTACGATTCAGCCTGCGGGAGGTGGGCTATAACGTCATTCTGGCCGAGGACGGTGAGCAGGCCCTGGCCCACGTATTCGGCGACAATCCTCCCGATCTTGTCATACTTGACATTATGATGCCCAAAATCGACGGGTATCAGGTCATAAAAAAAATCCGCGAATCGGAGTCGACCATGCACATACCGGTTATCATCCTCACGGCCAAAAGCCAGAGAGAGGATGTGCTTCAGGGCATGAAGTCCGGCGCCAACGATTACATGGTAAAGCCCTACAAATTCGTTGATCTGCATAAAAAAATTGAAGAATTACTGGGTCAGCTCCCCCGCTGACCTGCCGGGACGCTACCGCAGCAGATTTTTTCCGGCCACTTTTCAAACCGCACATTACATGCTTGAAGTACAGGACGGTTTGTGCCAATATAGTACCCCCAAGAGTTGTTGAAATGTTTAACCCCCTGGGAGCCTTGTCGGCCCCCCCAACGGGAGGCCGATGAAGAACGTTCAGATACAAGGCGCGCGAACCCCTGAGGAATGAGGCGTACGTGCTTGTACGCCGCAGTGACGAAGGGTGAGCGCAATCCCGATCTAATCGGGATAGATGAACGTTATCCGACGGCCTCCTGGATCATGAAACCGAGGAGCAAAAACAATGGATATTATCAACGACCTCAAATACGACGATAATGGACTTATACCGGCAGTCATCCAGGACTGTGAGACCGGCGAGATTCTCATGGTTGCCTATATGAACCGGGAATCACTTAAGACAAGCCTGGAGACCGGCAAAACCCATTTCTGGAGCCGTTCGCGCCAAAAGTTCTGGCTTAAAGGTGAATCCTCCGGCCACACCCAGGAAATCAAGGAAGTCTATACCGACTGCGATGCAGACACCCTTGTCATGAAAGTAAAACAGAATGTAGCCGCCTGCCACGTGGGATACCGTTCCTGTTTTTACCGCAAGCTGGAAGACGGAAACTGGAAAATTGTCGGCGAAAAAGTGTTCGATGAAGACACTGTCTACAAAAAATGATCCGGCCATCCTGGATCGGCTGTATGACGTCGTCCAGGACCGCCGTTCCAATCCGCGGCAGGATTCATATGTGTCGGCCCTTCTGCAGGAGGATGCGGAAAAGATACATGCTAAATTAATGGAAGAGGCCTGGGAAGTAGTCGAGGCGTCCCGCGATACCGATCGTAAAGCCGTTATACATGAAATCGCCGACCTCTGGTTTCACTGCCTTGTGTTGATGGGCGCCCGTGACATACCACCGGAGGATATTTATTCCGAACTGATGAAACGATGGGGAAAACCCGGTTTACAGGAAAAGAAAGAGCGCAGGAAAAATGCTCTTTTGCCTGAAACCTAAAAAGCTCTACTCAACTGATTAGAGCTTTTTAAAGTTTAATCGGCATTGACAATAATTCATATAGCTTTTAGTCAACAAGCTCCACTGTTAGGCAAGCAGGGCTTGCGTCTTATGAAAAATATTCTTTTGGACTATTGATAAAGCCTCATACTAAAAAATTCAGCTTCTAAAAATCAAATGAAACCCTCATCCTCTCTCCCCGTTATCGGCATAACCATGGGCGACCCCGTGGGAGTCGGGCCGGAAATCATTGCAAAGGCCTTTGCCGAAAGAGAACTGTTCTCATGGTGCCGACCGGTTGTCTACGGCGACCCGGCGCTGCTTCAGCGGGAAATCGATACCCTCGGCCTGTCTCTTACCATCTCAAAGGATGCATCGGCTTCCGCTCCTGGAACCATGGGGATCATCGACCTTTCGGCCCTTGAGCCCGGACGTGTCGTCTATGGCAAACCTACCGTGGAATCCGGCAAAGCCATGGCTCAATACATTATCGCGGCTGTTGAGGCTGTGCAGACCGGCAGTATCGACGCCATTGTCACCGCCCCCATCAATAAAGAGTCACTGCATCAGGCCGGATACACTTTTCCCGGGCATACCGAAATGCTGGCGGACCTGACCGGCACGCCCGACGTCGTCATGATGCTTGCCGGCGATAAACTGCGGGTGGTGCTGGTAACTATCCACTGCGCCCTTGCCGACGTTCCGAAACGACTCAGCACCGACGGCATCGTTAAAACACTTTCCATCACCTACCGCAGCCTGCAAAACTATTTCGGACTGCCGTCACCGCGCATTGCCGTAGCGGCCCTGAATCCTCATGCGGGAGAAGGCGGGTTGTTCGGAAATGAAGAAAAGGACCTGATCATTCCGGCCATGCAGCTTGCAGAGAAAGAGGGCATTCCTGCAGCCGGCCCGTATCCACCCGACACGGTCTTCTACCAGGCCGCCCGGGGGCACTTTGACGCAGTGGTGTGCATGTACCACGATCAGGGCCTGATCCCCCTGAAGCTGCTCCATTTCGAGGACGGCGTCAATGTTACGCTGGGGCTGCCCATCATCCGTACATCGGTCGACCACGGCACCGCCTACGATATTGCCGGGCAGGGCCGGGCAAACCCCGCCAGTCTGCTTGCTGCCGTTAAAACGGCTTCAGAAATGGCTTCCTGCCGACCCTGAACCGTACCTTCCGGCCAGTGCCTCCGGATGAGAGCAGGTTTCGCACGGCCGGATCGTTCAGCCGAGGCAATTAGTTCATAGTACAAAAAACCGGTCCGGCCGCTTACCGTAATCCAGACGCCCTGTTTATCGGACCTTGCAGTTTCGATACAGACATAACCTGTTTTTGGGGCCGTAGCGTCGAAATTCTCCGTATCCCTCTCTGTTCAGTATAGTGATACCTCCATGCCCTCCCAAATCGGGAACACTCATGCCGGAAACCTGCTAACCACCTTATTTTTCTTGCTAAATCATTTTCTTGCCTGTTTTTTCCTTGACGTACTCCTCTCAATCTTCTATGTAAGGTGTAACACAGTCGACAGAGCTTTCACATCTGCTGAGGCGTATGGCAGAAGGGCGTGAACATCGTAGAGTGCATACGTATCACTCCCATTGAATACCGTAAGTAAGAACCACCCATCAACTGAAGGAAACGATATGTTCACTGTTACGCCCTCGGCACAAAAAGTACTGAAAGCTGCCGTTCAGGAAGAAGAGACCGATTCCGACCTCCTGATCCGGCTCAAACATTCTGCAGAAGACCCGCTTCGGCTTGAATTCGAGCTGGATACACAGCAGGACAACGACACCGTTTTTACCGATGCAGACGGGACGGAAATCCTTATTATTGAATCAACATTAGCCGAAGACCTCGACACAATGATTCTGGACTTCCAGGGCACGGGTGATGAGGCGGGTTTTTCACTGACACGAGCCGAGCCCGATGCCTGACCGGCGTTGGCTCAATTCAATAACCTGCGACTTGCAGCATGCCTCCAGAAACAATGCATGCAAGTCGATTTTTTATATGAGAGGGGTACCCTTATGAGTAAAAAGTTATACATCGGTAATGTATCCTACCGGGCAACTGAAGAGGACCTGCAAAAAAAATTCAGCGAAATCGGCGAGTGCATTTCCGCCCACATAGTCATAGACAAATTCACCGGCAAATCAAAAGGATTCGCCTTTGTTGAAATGGCTACCGATGAAGCCGCCCAGGAAGCCATAAGCAAGCTGAACGGAACCGCCATTTATGGACGTGGTATGAAAGTAGCGGAAGCAAAACCTCCCCGCGAAAGGGGATCAGGCCGCAGAAGATAGGACCATATACCTTGTTGTCGGAGGGAGCGCTGCTCCAACAACGCGCCACCCCTCTGCAGGGTGTACGGACTAGGGTGATTCAGGAGGAACGAAAACCCGCCTCGCTTTCATACAGGAAAACCGTCAAGTTCCTGCACACGCATCTCCGAGTCACACGGGTTCTCGTGAACAATCGTGTAGCCTTTTCCGGTTTTGACCGCCGGATTTTTATGCGTTTCATTATGGCAGTCAATCAGGTATCCCGATTCCCGGGTAACAAAGGCATAGATTTCCACATCTCCCTCACCATACTGCATGGTATACAATACATCCCGTAACTCGCTTATTTTCATAGTAACACCTCCTTCCATTTTTAATATAGCATATCGGGTAAGGGGATGCAGGCAGTGACGTTTCTCCGCACAAACAAAAACAGATGTTATTCCAAGCGCTTTCCGGTTGCCTTCCCGGCATGAATCTGTTATTTTCAGACACGGCAACCTGTCAGGCACAAACACCGGGAACAAAAACAACCATGCTGCTGAACCGACAGCGTTTCATCGATATTCATACATACCTGCTTACCTGTTCTGCCGCTTTGTACCTGCTGGGCATATTCGGCACAAAAGTACTCCAGCCGGGGCTCATCCTTGTTCTTGGTCTCTGCCGCTATAACATGCTGAACCTTCACTATTTCACACCCAAAGAAAAAGGAGTCAAGGCCTCTCAAGACGTAAGTAAATGGATACTACAAAACTGATGGGGTTGGCTGGACCTTCATTGTCGGACTCTTTCTTTCCGTACACCTTGCCGGTCTTCACCGGTACTTTCTCAAGATACCTGTTTGACCACCGGATTCTACCTCAGCCTTAATTTTCGGGCCTATTGTGTTCATTTGAGGCGACGATAAAGTCGGCCACCCATCCGGGCATAAAATACCAGGCCCGATTTCCTTTGGTTGTGCCGCCCAGGTCGCCGGTGGCAAACAGGTTTACCCGTGATTTGTATAATACGTCGGCGCCGAGCCCCTGCAACCGTCGGCCATATGAAAGTATGGCCGGTTTTTTGAGGGTGTTGTCCTCAAGCACCGTATAGCCGGAACTGTGGCCGTCACTGCCGGGCCATACGGTCATATAGTTTGCGGCCAGGGCCGGCCCCATGGCCGTATACCGTACAAAATCAGCGATACTTTTGAAGTTCAGACCGTAGCGCACTTTAAGTGCTATAGCAAACCTGCCGGGAAACGGCATATGTTCTTCATGCTCTTCAGCTACCCCATGAAGGACCCGCAAATACTCTTTACCCCAACTGCCGGTATCCTGCAAAAAGGCGTTCATGCGCCACATGGGTGACGAAAAATCAGTAACATATATTTTCCAGCACTGCGAAAACATGGACTCAGCCATCGCTTCAGGGAAACGGACACCGTCTTCCCGGTGCATATTATCAAGTGCTCCGATAGTGTATGAGGTCATACCGAGAGATACTGCCCGGGTTACAAAGTCGGGTCCGAAAGCCCTGTTTATCTGAGCACACTCTTCTTCCTGGAAGGGACGGGTCGCATCACCCTTGAGGAAGATGATTTTGTCCATAATATCTTCAAAGCCGGGAGTGCGGTTTATATGTGCAAACCGTATCCGGCCTCCTGCGAGTTGGCCTTCCGACACATCAATCACTACCACTCTCAGGTTATGCAAAAGACAGGTGCGCAATTCAGCATCAGGCAGGGCATAGATACGGCGCAACAGGAGTTCGGACATATTACCGTTACCCCCGGCATAGTCTATAACCAGCACCTTGCGCTGTCGGCTTTCATTCATGAGGGCACTAACGTCGTCCAGCATCCGAGCGACAATGGCCCGGCGACCGAGTTGGTCCTGAGAAACAAAAAGGGCATCACCGGTAACGTGCTCCCCCGGAACCTCGGCCACCGGCAACAGCGACATAAAGCGGTTATTGCCGTCTACCATGAGCCGACGCAGCAGGCCTCCGGACCCGGGGCTGCCGGCACCGTCCAGGAGGTCGTCCATGTTTTCAGCAAGCCAGATGGGGACTTGCCCGGTGGAAAGTGCGTGAAAGACAGGGTAGAGCTCACGCAGTATAGTATAGAGGTTGACACCGGGGGGCCATGCGTTTCCATAGCAGAAATCGACAAAACCCATCTCTGCGGAAGAACCGCGCAGTACCTTGATTTTATGCCCCCGCCACAAATTGCCGATTTTTAACAACAGGTTGAAAAGAGCGCCCGTATCGAGCACCATCCGCATCGGCTTTGCAAACAAACCGAGTCCCCGGAAATCCGGATGATGAGCGACGGCTTGTACAAAATCAGCCCGCAGAACCAGTTCGGCCTGGTCTGCAATGTTCTTGCCCGCCACGTCCTGACTTGACAGCTCTTGGGGTACGTATCCGTCCGGAACCGACAACGCATTAATAGCGGCAACTGAAGCCGGAGGATCGTTATTCTGTTCATAGTGCAATATCGTTTTCCTGTGTTCCTGAAGTATCGTAAGCACCTGTTCATCATGGAACACCTCAGCGGCAGGAACGATTTCCCGCTCAACCTGCAGCGGCTGCATTGAATCCGGGTCGAGCATACGTGCGGCAGTAGTATCAAGCGTGGAAGTCTGTGCGGTTTTATCATACGGTTGCATGGTATCCCCCTCACTGTTAAGGTTAGTGCAGCCCCTTTTTCCCCAGGCTCAGGGCCTATAGGATTGACAAAGCAAAATATGGACTCTGTCTTACTTTTGCTATACTACACAAGCGATCATAAATAAAATTAATAATAATTAAACATAACCGGCCACATTGACATTCAAACATCCCTCAGGGTATATATATACAGTTACAGATCATAGGTGATTACCTCCGCGTGGAAGGAGCTGCATACCCATGAAACGTCTTTTTTTAATTGCCGGTCTCATTGCAACAGCAACATTCCTGCCCTGCTTACTCTCCACGGGCGTACACACCACACACGCACAGACCTTCGGCGATGTTGAGGTTTTTGCCACCGTACCGACCCCTCCGGGTTTTCCCGAAGGCATTGCAGTACGAAACGGTATAGTATATGTTTCCGGACCGGCGGCACCCGGCACGGCCGGTAATGGTGAACCGTCCGGTGTTGTTGCCTTTGACCTGGAAAGCGGCGAGCAGCTCAATCTGTATCAGGCACAGGGTGAGGACCTTGACCAGGAACACGCCAATACCTGTATAGCTTTCGACAACAGCAGCAGGCTGTACGTGCTGAACTCTCAGCTCAGCGTCTACCGCCTTGACCCGGCAACAGGCCGACAGGAAATCTATGCCTCGGCACTGCCGGATATTCCTTCATGCTTCTTTTCCCTGGATGCGGACATTACCTGTACCCCGGCCCTGCTCAACCGTATGCCCCTGGCAAACGACATAGCATTTGCCCCGGACGGCACAGCTTTTATTACCGATTCGCTTCAGGCCACCATCTGGAAAGTAGCACCGGGCGGCGGCGACCCTGCTGTTTGGTATCAGGATTTCCTGCTCAATTCGTTCATTTTCGGTTTTGTGGGGGTGAACGGTATCAGAATCGGTCCGGCAAACGACTTCGTATATTTTACCGTAACAACCAACCCCCTGAATCAGGGCAGTATCTACACGCTGCCTCTGGTGGAAAATCCCGAACAGGATGACTTAACCGAGTTCCACCGCTTTAACCGGGGCGACACCCCAGACGGCATTGCCTTTGGTGCTTCAGGCCGGCTGTACGCGGTGATGAACGGCAGCAATGCCAAAGTCATCGTCCTCAATCCCGACGGCAGCGAATACGGTAAGATTACCAGCCCGCTTTTTCACTCACCCGCCAACGCAGCTTTTGACGGCGAAGGTTCACTGCTGGTCGTAAACCACCCCATAAGCGAAGGCCGCCGGGACCCTTCACTCTTCATGATTCTGAAAGTATTTGTGGATGATGTAGCCCACCCGCTTATAACCCCCGATATTCCCTAGAAATCTGCCGGGCAAAGCGTTCTGAAGGGTTGTCCCTCGAAAAAGCATTTTCTTTGACCCCCTCCTTTTTTTCCCCTATACTGGTAGCTTATCAGCAATCATGTTTTTAACTGCTACATAAGGAAGGACCCTCGAGAATGGACCATTTCAAAGGCACCGACGATTATGTCATTTCACCCGAACTGCGCGACAGCGTAAACGTTTCCATATCCCTGGGGAGGCCCCTTGTGGTAAAGGGGGAACCGGGAACCGGCAAAACCCTGCTGGCCCATGCCATAGCCCGGGGGCTGGACAAAAAACTGTTTATCTGGAACATTAAATCAACCACCAAAGCCCAGGAAGGGCTGTATGTCTACGACACGGTTAAAAGGCTTAATGACGCCCGCTTCGGCGACCAGGATGTCTCAGATATTTCACAATATATTAAACTCGGCAAACTTGGCGAGGCGTTTGCATCCAAAGAGCAGGTGGTGCTTATTATCGACGAAATCGACAAGGCCGAGCTCGAGTTCCCCAACGACCTGTTAAACGAGCTGGATGAAATGAGTTTCTATATTCCCGAAACCGGCGAAACCATCACCGCCGAACATCGACCCATCGTCATCATCACCTCCAACAGCGAAAAAGAACTGCCGGACCCCTTCCTGCGGCGCTGTGTGTTTCATTATATCGAATTTCCCGACCAGGACCTGATGGAAGAAATCGTGCGGGTACATTTTCCGTCCCTCGAAACCAAAGTGCTGCGGGAAGCCCTGAAAAAATTTTACTGGGTCCGCCGGTTTGACATGCTGCGCAAAAAACCCTCGACCAGCGAGCTGATCGACTGGCTCCAGGCCCTGCAGATCGGTGGAATACCATCAAAGAAGATAACCAAAGAGTTACCGTTTCTTGGCACCCTGCTGAAGAAAAAAGAAGATATCGACCTGGTGCAGAACAGCGGCGATACGCCCCACTATTCCTACACCACCAGCAAGAGGTCGCGGCGTGTTTATTAATTTTTTTCTCAACCTCAAGGCCAAGGGCGTTCCGGTCACCCTGCACGAGTGGCTTATGCTGCACCGAGCCCTGGCCGCCAATCTGAGCGACTGCAGCCTGACGCGCTTCTACCATATAGCGCGCTCCATCCTGGTGAAAAACGAAATCCATTTCGACCGCTACGATGTTGCCTTTTTGGATACCTTTGCCGGCATTGAGACCACCGATGAGCTGCTTGACCGCGTGCTTTCCTGCCTGCGCCAGACCCGTGACCTGCAGTTGACCGAAGAGGAAAAACAGGAACTTGACGAACTTGATCTTGATGAAGTACTGCGCAATTTCGAACGCCAGCTCATTGAACAGCGCAACGACAAGGACTATTCAAGCGACTACGGCGGCAACCGCCACATCGGCACCAGCGGCACCTCCACCCAGGGGGCCTGGGGCTATAATCCGGCCGGCATTCGTATCGGCCAGGGCAAATCACGCAACAAAAGGGCGGTACAGGTTGCCGAGCGGCGGGCTTTTAAAAATTACGCCGGCGACCGCACCCTCGATACCCGTCAGATGAAGGTTGCCCTGTCCCATTTACGTTCCCTGTTGCCTGCCGGAGAAGGTGAACGCCTGAACGTAGACGCCACCATTGACGCCACCTGCAAAAACGCCGGTGAAATCGAGCTTATCTGGGAAACAAAGGTTAAAAAAGCATCCAAGGTCATACTCCTGATGGATGTCGGCGGTTCCATGACACCCTACTCGGAAATGGTCGAGCGGCTGTTCTCGGCCGCAGCATCCCAGATCAGCCGCTTCAAACACTTCTATTTCCACAACTGCATCTACCAGGACCTGCGAACCGATATGGACGGCAACAGCACCATACCGACCCTCGATTACCTCAAGGCCGAAGAAACCGATTACAAGGTGATTATCGTGGGCGATGCCGAGATGGCTCCGTCGGAACTGACCTGGGTGAACGGTGCCGTGGACTACTGGTACTATAATGACGAGCCGGGACTCACCTGGCTCCAGCGGGTGCGTGACACATTCCCCGACATCATCTGGCTCAATCCGCTGTACAGCCACCGCTGGCGGTCAATTAAATCGGTGCGCATGATCAGGGAGATATTTCCCATGTTTGAATTGACCCTGGAAGGCCTGGATGAAGGAATCCGATTTCTCATGCAGGGTAAAAGCAGGCTGCATCAGGCGGGATAGAAGGCTCTGTGCCGTCCCGGCGCCTTTCGAAATACCTTCTTCAATGGAGGCGTTCTCCAGCCGCCTCCTGGCGGCCATAAAAAAATCCCCCCTTAAAAAAAGGGGGGATTTAGAAAAGACATACTCCACGTTTTTTACGACTCACCGCCGAGAGCAAGAGAAAAACCCATACTTTCAATTTCGTAATCTCTAAACCCCTGCTTCCAGACGACCTGCTTTGTGTGTTCCTCAAGAACAAACAATTTATCAAAGTACATATTTGCCACAAGAACTGCGCTTTCAAATTTGGTGAATGATGAATCTGACAAAGGACTGTTATAATCACGATAAATGGTATAAATGCATTTATTTTCCTTCATATCCCGTGACTCTCCTCTAAATACCTATTAAAATGCCTAGTATTTATAAGTATAACAGATCGAGACGTCACCGCTATCCGCATTACTACTCATTAACATAGGTGGTTTTACTTAATTTGTTCAGAAAAACTGGAGATGGTTACGGCACCGCTCAGCCGAAAACAAGCGTACAGCGGGGTTCAATAGGCCTTAATAGCGTCGATTTCCAGACGGAACGGCCCGGCTTGCTTGTCGCCGATTATAAACCCGACCGATGCAATGCTGCCGGGGTTAAGAGGAGCAGCCCCTGTTTGCAATTGTCCCCGGAAAAGGGCCTGAACTCCTTAAAAGGTGCCCGGATCTCCATCCATGCCCCTTTTTCCGTTGAAAAAAAATATTGATACGAGAACCCGGTAAAGGCCGTATCGTTCTTAAGGGTCAGCTTATACTTTTTGCCGTCCCCCTTTATACTGAGCGCTATACCCTTGTAGCCGCTGAGATCATGAATTGTGCCGGGTCGTGCGCCGGCCGAACAGAAGCCGCCGAAATTCTCCAGCGAAACCGTACCCGTAAAGCAGACCAGGTTTTGTCCGCAGCTTTCCATCCGGCTCCGGGATATGCCGCCCATAACCGTATCATCGATGACCTGCCACTCGTCAAGTTCGGATTGCCGGGTAAAATCATAGAGCGTCATCTCCTGTTGTTGTGCCATCACAGTACCTCCACATGTTAAAAGCAGTAAAAAAAAGAGTGCTTTTTTCATGGCCTTCCAACGCCTCATTTTTGAAGGTTGAACTTCTTGCGTATCGTCTCAATCCGCCTGCGGTTGACACCCAGGTCGGAGTGCCCGGTACGGGACGCCGACCGTACATGAACGGCCTTTACACCGTCGTCTATTAAAAACTCCACATCATCCACAAAACGAAATAGAAACGATGTGCATTCTGCATGCACATAACGGCTTTCGGCGACGGTAATACGGGTACGTTTCATTCCCCGCAACACGGACAGAAGCCTTCTGCGGGCATCGTCGGCCGTACCGGTGTAGCGAAGCGGGGATATAAAATGGTCGGGTGTGGGACTTTGGGATGAAACACAGTTAGGGCTGTCGGGGCAGTCGGAGAGGCTTCCATTGTCGACTCCGAGCACGTGCGGACGATGTGACGAGCATCCGCCCATTGCGGCTATGAGGACCAGGCAACATAAAAAAGGATATCGCATATCATCCACTCCTGAGAATGTGTCGAAATTCCTTCTTGCCAGGAGGCTGATGGAGAATGTTCAGACACAAGGCGCGCGAAAACCTTGGGAATGAGGCGTACTTGCTTGTACGCCGCAGTGACAAAGGATGAGCGCAACGCAGGAGATGGGCGTTCTCCGACAGCCTCTATAAAAACATACCTTATCAAACCATGATGCGCAAGAGCGCAAGTCCACATGTACGAATAAAAAAAGGGGCACTCAATGAGTGCCCCCGGGCATTGTCCAACAGATAGAGGCTGTCTCAAAACTGCCACCATGACCGATTCAACCACTTTTCCAGATCAACCTCCTGGGTTTCACCGTCGATGGTAATGGTCACAATGCTGTCACATTCTCCATCGCCGAAATCGATTAAGGCATCATAGCCTTCCTCTTCGTTCACCAGAGTGATCATTCCCTCTGATGGAAAAAAGCAGAAGAAGTTCTGGGTACAGTTGTCAAAGGCAATTGCGTGGGTCATATTGTCTTCATCGGTATACTGTGCCGAGCCGTTCATCACCAGCACATCGTCATGGGGATTGAGAAAGGTGTCGTCGGTCAGGTCGTCGTCGTTGTCGAAAAAGAAATCCAGCAATACATCGTTGAAATCGATATAGGCGGTCATGTTGTCGACCGTCAAACCACGGCTGCGCCCGTCGGCATGGGTGGTGACGAGGTCTCCATCCAGTTCGGCATAGGGTCCGCGGTTGTCGATTGAGGCCCGGGCATGCATCGTACCGTCGGTGGTAAGCCCGTCAACGGTCATCTGGTCCATGGTCAACAGTAAATCGAGGTACAGCTTAAAAAAGGAAATTTCAAACTTCCATTCACCCGTCACTTCGCCGGATATGGCTAGCCCGTGTGAAAGGCATCCGCTGTCGTAGGCAACCGATATACGCTGGCCCCCGGTAAAGGGGCTGAACAACCCTTCAAAGGAAACCAGGGGGCAGGCCTCGCTGTCGGCATCAACAATGACCCGGGCGTCCTTTCCGCCGTTTTGACCATAGACTGCGGAAAGAGGATTGGCAAACAACGTGACATTCAGTGCGGCTGTTTTAGCCTGATTGAAACGCTTGCGTTTCTCGCGCATTGCTTTACAGCCGCACAGCAGAAAGACGGCTATAAGAACCAGTGACAGTACGACACATATACCCCTTGTTTTTCTCATATTCTGTTCCTTTCCCCTTGTTGGTACATAATCGGCTATCATGTAACGGGCCTGAAGACCCTTTTGAGGCCAAGCTGAACGGTGGACACCCGGCAGCCGACCATCAAAAAAAATTAGCATGTTTTTTCAGTGAGTTCCAGAACCGCCGCTTAAAAATCCCGCGATGGGTTTCGCCCCTGTCCCGGCAGGAGTACTCTACTGTTTACAATATATGTATCGTCAAATAATGCACTGCCTTGAGCGGAAAGCCCCCCCTCTCCATCAAACCGGAATACCGCTCTGTACGATTTTTCCATATTCCACACCATCGTTGAACTTTGTTTTTTAACGTTAAAAAAAGAGGGCAAGCCCCTCTTTTTACTTGATTACATTCCTCTATCATGTCAAACTAGCATCCTGAAAACATAAGCGTGAACCGCAGTCGGGACTTCGTTTATGGAAACCATTAAGGAGATGGAATCATGAGCCAGACAGTGATGGACTTGTTGCCGGAAGAGGCGAAAAATGAGTGGGACGGAGAAGACTACAAGGTTTTGGGACCGGAAACTCTGGAAGATAAAGCAGTTGTCACCATCGTACTGATCAACCAGAACGAAACGGAGATCGTTGTCGAACTGGAACTGAAGAATCAGTAACAGTCGTCACACCTGCGGCTCTACGTTGCCGACCACCGGATAAAACACGTATCGTTTAAAAATCCCCTTCTAACATTCAACTATCATTCCACAGTGCTCGCAGCGGTACTGTACAGAGGTGTTACCTGAAGGAAGCATCTCTTCAAAGTCCCTGCAGCGAATGTTGCGGGATTCAAGACATTCGGGGCAGCATCCGCTGCCGAGTTCTTCTTCCGAGATGACCAGATGACAGTGCGTGCAGCGCAGCCTGTTTTTCGGGGCGGGTACCAGCGCCAGAATTTCGTGCCGACAGGAACTCATTTCTTCCCGATCCTGTCATGTATAAAAAAACTGCTCAGGTCCACGCCGAAATACTTCAATGCTGCAAGCAGCACTACTGCGGCGGCGGCCTCATCCAGGTTGCCGATAATAGGCAGGTTGTCGGGAATAAGCTCAAAGATCCCGGCACCGGGATTAATAAGATACAGGAGCGCCAGCAGGCCTGAAAACGCTACAAAGAGTTTCTTGATCATGGTTTCGTCCTCATCCTTTCAGGTGCTTGAAGGCCCCGGCCTCATTGCCGGCGGAGGCTGCAAGCAGCCTTTTTTCCCGGGCCGCCATTTTCTTTAGCATGGCCTCTCTGCGTGCGGCCGAACTGCGGGTATGTCCGGATTCCAGATAGGCCAGTTTTTTCGGTCTGCGGCCCCGAAAATACTTGGCGCCCCCGGCACCGGTCACATGCTCGTTCCAGCGACGGTCCATATCAGTGGTAATGCCGGTATACAGGGTGCGATCCGTTGCCTCTATCATGTAGACAAACCATTCCATGGCACAAAAAAAATTTATACAATTAGTAATAAACCACACCTAAATAGTGTGGCTTTATGAAGCACCCAAAGTGATGCCTGATATCACCACACTAGCATATGCAGCATTGATTGCTAAAAGTATCTACCATTAATTAGTTACGGGCTTTCTTAATCCCATTGCAACGCAGCCGAGTGCAACGATTTCAGGAGGAGACAAGGGTCGACATGTTTGAGCCCCGCTCTTCAGGGTGAGTTTGTTGACCCGCCGACTGAAATCGTGCCGCGAGGGTATCCCGCCGGCGGCGGGACAAGTTGCAGGGCGCCCTTTCTTTTCCCCCTTTTCTTTGGGGCGAACAAAGAAAAGGGGGAAAAGACGCATAGCGTCTTATAAACCTTTCATCCTACAAAATATTTCATTTATACTATTAGAATTGCCCTTACCCTGGCCTCAATCTCCTGCAAATCCCGCTCATCAGGCCGTCCGTTAATATCACCCAGCCTGCCGCCGGTGTTCATATGGACAAATTCATCGGGCTTGAAATCACCCACAAAATACCATTCATCAATGACGCTGATCCCCAGATGGTCGAACAACTGCCCCGTAAACTTCACGGCCGGTATCGCCTCGTTGATACCGGTATGCACTCCACCGTAGGTACAATACACAACGCACTTCTTTCCCGGCAGCCGTGGCGAGCAATGCAGTATGTGACCGGCATCGGAACTTTTTTTTCTCTGGCCCCGCAGGAAATCGAGCATGGGCTTTCCGGGCAGCCATAAATAGACCCCGGAGCCCACAAATATGAAATCATACCGCAGAAGATCAACATCAAGGTCCTTTGATGCCTGCAGCGTTGTTACCGTATGACCGAGCGAACTCGCGGCAGCTTCTATCCGCTGCGCAATTTTTTTGGTATTGCCGGTCTGACTGTAATACAGGTTGAGAATATCCATACGTTCATACCTCGGATCTGATCATTTCTTTTGCGACAGTTTTTCCTTGAGCAAGTCCCCCAGCGTGCCCAGCGACTCCGTGGAAGCTGCGCTCTTTGCTGGTTTCTGCACATACTGCTGTATCAACGCATCCTCATCGGCGGCGTCCTGCTTTTGCTGAGCGGTTATGGCCACTGTCAGGGATATGCGGCGCTTTTCCGGATCGGCACTTTCAACCGTAACATCAAGGGTGTCGCCTTCGGTTACGGCTTCACCGGCATGGGCGATCCGCTTGCCGCCTCCCAGTTTGGATATGTGCACCAGTCCGTCGATGCCGGGGGCAAGGGAGACAAAGGCTCCGAATTTTGCCAGGCGCACAACCGTGCCGGTATGGGTGGACCCAGCGGGAAACTGCATCGCAACCGAATCCCAGGGATCGGGCAGGACGGCCTTCATACTCAGGCCGATTCGCTCTTTATCCCAGTCGATACTGATAATCTTTACTTCGACTTCCTGCCCCGCATGCAGCACATCAGACACATTGTCCACACGGCTCCAGCCGAGCTCCGATATGGGAATCAACCCTTCGACGCCTCCAATATCTACAAAAGCGCCGAAATCACGCACTGAGGTAACCGTGCCGGTTAACACCATATCTTCCCTGAGGGTGGATTTAAGGGCTTCCTTCCGCTCGCGCTGTTCGGCTTCCAGCACCGCCCTGTTGGACAATACAATATTACGGCCGTCCTGTTTATACTCGGTAATTTTAAAAACCGGTTTTTGCCCCACATATACCGAGGCATCTTCCACTCGCCGCAATCCCATTTGAGAATAAGGACAAAAGGCGCGAACCGTACCGGCAACTTTGACCTCAAAACCGCCTTTTATCTCTTTTACTACCGAGCCTTCTACCGGAATACCGTTTTGAAAGGCATTTTCCAGGTGCTCATTACCCCCGGAACCGGAGCCCAGTTTTACCGAGAAAAGCTTTTCACCGCGCTCCGAAGAAAGAAAGTAGGCTTTTATGACATCTCCTTCTTTAACCGTGCAGGTCCCCTCTTCATCCTGGAGTTCTTTTGTCTCTATAATACCCTCACTTTTACCGCCCAGGTCGATAAAGATGCATTCAGAGGTTATCTTCACAATAGCCGCCTCTATCTGCTCACCCGGCTCAAGCCTGTCACCGGCTACGAAGCTCTTATCAAGCAGATCGGCAAAACTTTCTTCCTTTTCAGGCTCGGGATTGTCGTTTTTTGTATCGTCCATTATGCCTTATACTCCTTACAAAACGTGTTTCTATATCCTACAATTCAATTACTCTTCCTCAATTCCCCAGTTCGTTTTCCAGTACCGGTATTCATAGGCCCATGCATCCTGTTTGGCCTGGACCATCATCTTCATCATTTCAAACACCTGGCTGCGCTTTTCTTCCTGATCCGGAAACGTCTCACCGTTTTTGATTGCTTCAACAAAGCGTCTGGCGAGGTCGGCAGCCTCACCCTGCATGCGGCTACATTCATCGGGGTCCTCCAGTTGCAGGGAAGCAGCCCCGATGCTTCCAACCTTCCAGCATCCCAGGAATCCGAAAATGCTCATCAAGTACTCTTCCACACCTTCAAATACCGGCCCGGCCGCCGTAACCAGGGCGGCACCGTATTTACCGTACAGAGTCTGACAGTGGACATGGCTGAATATCCGGTCTAAAAAGACCTTCAACTGTCCGCTGACATTCATCATATAATTGGGGCTCGCAAGCACGATGCCGTCGGCAGCAAGAAATTTCTGCTGGAGCTTCGGCGCGTCATCATCGATGACACACGTGCCGGTTTTCGAACAGACCTCGCATCCCCGGCAGGGGTGAACCGTATAGTCTGACAGGTTCAACGTCTCCACCGCGGCACCCTGCTCTTCCGCTGCACTGCGGAAACTGCGTATCAGCTTCCCCGTATTGCCGTCCAGGCCGTGGGGACTCCCATTAACAATAACCAGTTGCATAACTCCCTCCTTTGCTATGGTATTGACCTGGTCTCACACCAGGCGACGATTCGTCGCTTGGTTTGGAACTTAGTTCCAGCCGGTATCGATACTGCCGTTTTTGATGCCGTCAATAATATCTGTAATGTCGGCCTGAATAGTTTCCGGTATAACATCGTCAAAATCATGGTACGGCGCCAGCATAATCCCGCCGTTGGACAGAGCGCCCTCATAGACGGAACCGCCGTAAAAAGCACCCGTAACCAGCGTTGCGACCACTGCATACACACCGGTGTCGAACCGTTTGATGCCCGAGGAAAGCAGGATGTCCTTTACCTCCGGCAGCACATTGTACATATCCTTGTCGACACCGATACCCCAGGCGCCCTGCTCCTTGGCGGCTTCCAGGGCGGCATTTCCGGCCGCTCCGCCGCATCCCAGGATAACGTCCACACCGTCGTTTATCAGCCCCTCGGCCAGGGCCTTACCGGTGGCATTATCATAGAAATCCTCGGCAAACGCTCCGGGGCAGACAACCTGCTTTGCATAGGTGCTGTTGTAGTAACCGGCCCCGTTGCAAAAGGAATCGGTCCACTGCCGCACCGGATGAATATCCATACCGCCCACATATCCTGCCCGTGGGTCGGCACCGTCCTGCAGATCGGCCCAGGCCGCCGCCAGATATCCAAGCGGATAGGCGGCTTCATCGGCGGCAAAGACAATACAGGTCACATTGGCGGGGATGGAATCGTAGACATAATCAACCATGGCAAAACGGGCCGTGGGATGCCGCCCGGCGGCATCTTCCAATGCCTCTGCAAACAGAAAACCGTTGGTGATGATCAGGTCATAATCAGCCGAGGCGTACTGGTCCAGCCTGGCATCAAGGCCGGTCATGTTGTCGACAACAACAAATTCCGCCGTCAAATCAAATTCATCCTGGGCTTTGAGAAGCCCTTCCTTGCAGCTCTGATTAAATGAGTTGTCGTCAAAAGCGCCGTCGGCGAGCATCAGTATTTTCAGGCCGGAGTTGTCGGGAATCCGGCATGCGACGGCAAAAAGCAGGAAAGCAGTAATAATTGCCGGGAACACGGTTTTCCTTAGATTCATCGTTTCCTCCAGTGATTATAGGTCTCAGCAGGCAATAAGGTTAGACAGCCTACTACTCTAAAACATCCCCCGTATTATTGCAAGTATTGACCCTCAACGGCCACCAGGCGCAACAAAAGGAAGAAACATATTAAATACTTCATATCACGTGTTTTTTTTATTAATCGTAAAAAATATTATCAGACCGAATGCGACATTTTTTCCATTTCAGCCGGAGAGTATGTTAGTATTGATAATTCACGGAAACATGCACACTTAAACGCAGTAAACGAAGCGTTTGTATTTTTAAAGACGAGGGCTGCAAAAGCATGTCATTGCAGGGAGTTATGCAAAAAATCGCCTGGGTACATCTGGCCACCGGGGACGTTTTCATAGAACAGCCACCCGAGGACGTCTACACCCGTTACCTTGGAGGCTATGGCCTGGGCGCCTATTACCTGTTTACCCGCCAGAGACCCCATGCCGAGCCCCTGGGGCCGGACAACATCCTGGGCTTAACCACCGGAACCCTGACCGGTACCCCCGCAATCGGGGCAAGCCGTTTCATTGCCGTCGGCAAATCTCCCAAAACAGGAGGCTGGGGCGATGCGAATTGCGGCGGTACATTCGGTCCGGCCCTGAAACAGGCGGGGGTTGATGCGGTGTTCTTTACCGGCATCTCAGATAGGCCGGCATATGCCGTGGTCGAAAACGGCAAGGTCACCCTCCATGATGCCTCAGACCTGTGGGGCCTCTCCACCTCTGAAACCGAGGCACGTCTCCAGGAACGGCACGGCCCCCAGTCCCGGGTAGCGGCCATAGGCCCGTCCGGGGAGCGCTGCTCGCTGCTGGCATCCATCATGACCGACAACGGACGCGCCGCCGCCCGATCCGGACTGGGAGCGGTCATGGGCTCAAAGCGGATAAAAGCCGTGGTAGCCATTGCATCCGGTGCCGTTCCCGTAGCAGAACCGGAGAAGATCAAGGATCTTCGAAGACAGTTGCTGAAAGACTTTTACCGCAAAGGCAACACCTCTTTTGATTTTTTTCGCACCTACGGTACCTCGGGCGGCCTTGAGCCCAATGTGCTCATGGGCGATGCTCCGGTTAAAAACTGGGGCGGTTGTGCAGATGATTTCCCCGCCCCGGCCGGCATCAGCGGCGATGCTCTGCTGGCCTACAAATCCGGCTCCTACGGGTGCTGGCAATGTCCCGTTGCCTGCGGCGCAAAAGTACGGGTCGGCGGCGGCCCCTATGCCGTTGAAAGTATGCGGCCCGAATACGAAACCCTGGCCGCCTTCGGCCCCATGTGCCTCAACCATAACGCCGAATCCATCTGCTACCTGAACAACCTCTGCAATGAAGCCGGCCTGGACACCATATCGGTCGGCACGACCATCGCGTATGCCATTGAGTGTTTCGAAAACGGTCTCATCACAACCGACGACACCGGAGGCCTTGCCCTCACCTGGGGCAATCATGAAGCAATAGTTGAAACAACCCGGCAGATGGCAAGCGGTGAAGGCTTCGGCGGCACTGTTTTAGCCGACGGGATACAAAAAGCCGTTGAACGCATTGGAGTGGAATCCGCGGCATATGCCATGCACTGCGGCGGAGAGGAACTGCCCCTGCACGACCCCCGTTTCTACCCCGGACTCGCCGCAAGCTACACCGTGGCCCCGGCTGCCGGACACCACACCGAGTATGGGACCTGGTTTGTGGAAAAAAACATGCTGCCCCCAAACCTCGGACACCCGGAACTGGCCGACAAATACCGGTATACCGGCAAAGGCAAAACCCACAAATACCTGTCGTGTTACGGCCAGGTGGTCAATGCCGCGGGACTCTGTTTTTTCGCCGCCAACATTGCGCCTGCCGAAACAGTGCCTACGTATCTGACACTGGCTACCGGTAAGCCTCATACCATGGACAGCGTACTGGCTACCGGTGAACGCATTGCAACGCTGCGGCATATGTTCAACCTGCGCGAGGGCATCCGCTGCCGCGAACACTGTCCCCTGCCCGACCGTGTTCTGGGCAGGCCACCTCTTGCTGATGGTCCCACCCGGGATATTACCGTTGACGCCGACACGCAGATCAGGGACTATTTTATTGCCATGGGCTGGAATCCTGTTACCGGCATACCAAAAAGTGAGGTTTTAAAGAACCTTGGCCTTGACTTTACGCTCCACCTGGCCGAATTACCTCAATAGCCTTTCATCTCCCGCCGGGTCATCATTTTCACTCTTTACACATTTACTGTAATAATTAAATAGTACAGTAACACCATAGTAACGACCATCTGGTATATCTACCGGACAGGCTGAGTCATTCGACCAAAAGCGCACTATTTATCTGTAATATCAATACATTTCACTTGACTATCGTCATTAAATAGCGCAATCTAACAAATCAATTAATTACCATGATGGACCATGCGTTTTTGGACAGGAGCGCAGGACATCGCCAATATGAGGTTAAAAGCGTGACGACAGATATATCCAAACTGAGAAACATCGGGATTTCAGCCCATATCGACAGCGGTAAAACAACCCTCTCCGAGCGCATCCTGTTTTACACCCAGCGCATCCATGCCATTCATGAGGTGCGCGGCAAGGACGGGGTAGGTGCTACCATGGATTTCATGGAGCTTGAGAGAGAGCGCGGCATCACCATTGCCAGCGCCACCACCTACTGCGAGTGGCAAAATCATCACATAAATATCATAGACACCCCGGGCCACGTCGACTTTACCATCGAGGTTGAGCGGGCCCTGCGGGTTCTGGACGGGGCGGTTCTGGTGCTCTGTTCGGTGGGCGGCGTCCAGAGCCAGTCCTTTACGGTTGACCGTCAGATGAAACGCTACAACGTGCCCCGCATCGCCTTTGTCAACAAGTGCGACCGGGTCGGTGCCAACCCTGCCCGGGTACGGGACCAGTTGCGCGAAAAATTGGGCCACAACCCGGTGCTGATGCAGCTTCCCATTGGGCTTGAAGACAAGCTGGAAGGGGTAATTGATCTCATCCGGATGAAAGCCGTCCGTTTCGGCGGCACATCAGGCGAGGACGTTACAATTGAAACCATCCCGGAACACATGATGGAAGCGGCTCTGGCCGGCCGCGAAGACCTGCTTGACGCGGCTTCAATGTTCTCCGACGAGTTGATGGAAGCAATTTTGGAGGGCGAGCCCTCCGAGGAGCAGATTCATGCGGCTATCCGCAGCGGCACACTGGACCTGAAGATGACCCCCGTATTTGTGGGTTCGGCCTATAAAAACGTTGGAGTTCAGCCTCTGATGGACGCGGTTGTACGCTATCTGCCGGAGCCGACCGATATCAAAAATGAGGCGATTGATCTTGATTCCCGGACCGAGGAGACCGTTGCCCTTGAAAGCGACTCTGAAAAACCGGCCGTCGTGCTGGCCTTCAAGCTTGAGGACGGTCGCTACGGCCAGCTGACCTATCTCAGAATATACCAGGGCGGCATCACTCCTGAATCCATGATCACCAATACCCGCACCGGCAAAAAACAGAAAGTGGGTCGCCTGGTACGCATGCATGCCGATAAGATGGAGGATGTCCCGGAAGCCTGCGCCGGTGATATTGTTGCCATGTTCGGCCTGGACTGTAATTCGGGCGACACCTTCACCGACGGCACGCTGAATGTATCCATGACCTCCATGTTCGTGCCGGAGCCGGTCATCTCCCTTTCGATCAAGCCGGTCGACAACAAGGCCGAGACGAACCTGTCCAAGGCCCTGCGCCGTTTTTCCAAGGAAGACCCCACGTTCCGGGCCGGTGTTGATCCCGAGTCCGGAGAGACGGTTATCCGGGGGATGGGCGAGTTGCAGCTGGAAGTCTATATCGAACGCATGAAGCGCGAGTACAACGCCGCGGTGGAAACCTCGGCGCCGCGGGTAGCCTATCGCGAAACCATTACCCAGCGGGCCGAATTCAACTATACCCATAAAAAACAGACCGGTGGTGCCGGTCAGTACGGACGCGTTGCAGGTCATCTTGAGCCCTGCGAGGACAAAGAATTTGAATTTGTTGATGAAATTACCGGCGGCGTCATCCCGCGGCAATTCATTCCATCGGTTGAGAAGGGTTTTGCTTCCATGATGGACAAAGGCCCCCTGATCGGCGCCCGGGTCAGCAATGTCAGGGCCCTGATAAACGACGGCAACTCCCATGCGGTCGATTCGTCCGACATGGCCTTTCAGGAAGCCGCCCGGGGTGCCTGGCGCGAAACATTCTCCCGTGCAGCTCCGAAAATACTGGAACCCATCATGCGTGTGGCCGTTGAGAGCCCGTCCGAATTCTCCGGCAACATCCTGACAACCCTTATGCAGCGCCGCGGCATGATCATCGGGTCCCATGAGGACGGCGATATCGCCCGCATCGAAGCGGATGTACCCCTGGCCGACATGTTCGGGTATGCCACCGTACTGCGTTCAAACACTCAGGGAAAAGCCGAATTCACCATGGAGTTTTCCCGGTATCTGCCGGTTCCCCAGAGCGTTGCAGATGATTTAATTGAGGAAGCCGGGAAAAAGGCCGCCAAAGACACTAAATAGCACCAGCACAAAGGAGCTCATACTATGGATATACAACAGGCAGTAGCTGCCAGTCCGGTTCGAATACTCGAAAAAATGATGGGCGGCGGCCTCGGTAGCGGCAATCTCGGTGTGATCATGTCGCGGGCCGGTGTCGGCAAAACCGCTTTTCTGATTCAAATCGGCCTCGATGCCGCCGTGCGGCAAAAAAACGTACTGCATATTGCCCTGGGGCAGACAACAGAGCATGTTCAGTCGTGGTATGATGCCCTGCTGAAAGACCTGACGTTACGCATCGGCAACGGGATCAGCGAAACCATGCAGGCCGGCATTGCCAAACATCGGGTTATACAAAGCTTTGCCGACAAAACCCTTGACGCCGCGCGGCTCGAACACATCATCGAGCTGTATCGGGAGAATATGCAGTTCATCCCCGATCTTATTATTATCGATGGATACAACTGGGAATTGCGCTCAACCGTTGCAACCGCCGCAGACCTGGGTGCTTTCAAATCCAGCGCATGGCGGCTTGAAGCCGAACTCTGGGTAAGTGCACGGACCCACCGTTCAGAAACAAAAGACCATCCTCTCGCGCTGACCCCACCGTGCAATACCTTTGATGAGCTCATAGACATCGCCTTTTTCCTTGAACCTGAAGGCGACGAGGTCGACGTGCGGCCTCTGAAATCTCCCTCGGGAGAAAAAAGCGGTGATCCGCCACTACGCCTGCACTGCGACACCTTCAGCCTGGTCGCGGGCGCACAACCTGCGGAAGTCAAAACTCCCCCGTCCGCCCACACCCTTTTATCCGGTGGGGCTCCCGGAGCCGAAGAATTGTTCGGACAGTGCGCCGAGGAGTGGGGCCTGCAGGAAACCAACTATACCTTCGATGGGCACCAGCCGGCCCGCACCCGGGGGCTTGTGCGCCTTTCCGACACGGAACTTGAGCAGGGGCATGTCAGCGAGGTGTATCTCAATGCCACCATGCATCGCACCTATCCGGACACACCGGTTATCAAAAAAGTGCTGCAATCAATCTGGCACCAGGTCAACACCGCCGGGGAGGTTTTCGTAGTGGGTACCATAAACCCCGACCTCACCGTTCGCGGGGGCACCGGATGGGCCGCCAAACTGGGCCGCCACTGGCGCAAAAAGGTTTTTGTATACGACCAGGAAAAAGACGCCTGGCATCAATGGCGCAACGGTACCTGGATTGAAGAGGCTGCGCCGGTCATTACCGCCACCCGTTTCACCGGGTCCGGCACCCGGGAGGTAACCGATAAAGGACGGGAAGCCGTCCGGAACCTCTTCAAGCGCTCTTTTGGAGAACCGTCACGGTAAGCAAATATCATACCGCAGGGCGAGAGGCATTATGTGGCTCCTGAAGGGGCTGTAAATCATATCTACAATGATTGCAGTATTGATTACTAAAAATATTTACCATTGATTAATTACGGGCTTTCTTAATCCCATTGCAACGCAGCCGAGTACAACGTTTTCAGGAGGAAACAAGGGTCGACATGTTTGAGCCCCGTTTTTCCGGGGCGAGTTTGTTGACCCGCCGACTGAAATCGTGCCGCGAGGGTATCACGCCTGCTAAGGCGGGACAAGTTGCAGGGC
>JANQGV010000183.1 GCA_028282925.1 Thermodesulfobacteriota bacterium | reverse complement strand
TCCAAAGAAAAGGAGGCAAAAGAAAGGGCGCCCTGCAACTTGTCCCGCCGGTGGCGGGATGCCCTCGCGGCACGATTTCAGTCGGCGGGTCAACAAACTCGCCCCTGGAGAACGGGGCTCAAACATGTCGACCCTTGTTTCCTCCTGAAACCGCTGCACTCGGCTGCGTTGCAATGGGATTAAGAAAGCCCGTAACTAATCAAGAGTAAATACTATTAGTAATCAATGCTGCATATATTTGTTTGATAATTTTTAATCACACCTAAAATTGCTTAATAAGACCACGCCCTTTAGGAGTGGGTCATTACTACTACATACTTTTGAGGCATTGTTATGCAACTGGGTTTTTACTTTGATCAATCGCGCTGCACCGGCTGTTATGCCTGCGTTATAGCCTGCCGGGACTGGCATGATACGTCCGACACCGGCGTTGAGTGGCGGAGAGTTGTTTCGCAGGAGGAGGGGACTTTTCCCCGGGTGGAGCTTTCCTATGTTTCGCTTTCCTGCTGCCATTGTGAGAAGCCCGCCTGCCGAGAGGTATGCCCCGTGGATGCCATCAGCAAACGGGACGAAGACGGGGTTATGGTGGTGGACCGGGAAGCGTGCCTGGGCGGCGATGCCTGCGGCGTCTGCAAAGAGGCCTGTCCCTATGAAGTGCCCCAGTTCGGAAGCGGGGATGACACAAAAATGCAGATGTGTACTTTTTGTCTTGACCGTATTGAGGCCGGTAAGAAACCGGCCTGTGTCGATGCCTGTCCCATGCGCGCTTTTGATTGCGGGCCCATGGATGAGCTAAAGGAAAAGTATGGGGATCTGCAAAAGGTGCGGGGTTTTGAGCCTTCACAAGATACTCAGCCATCAATAATCTTCAAGCCGCGCTATGAGTAGCTTTTGGCGTGCAAGGAATGATCAACGTGGTACACTTTCGGTTTGATTTTAGGAGCTTCAATTTACTTTGTCTTGCCACCTGTGGTGGCAAGAGCTGCGCACTTTGCTCGCTCCAAAGAAAAGTAACAAAAGAAAAGGCGCCCTGCAACTTGTCCCGCCCCCGGCGGGATACCCTCGCGGCACGATTTCTGTCGGCGGGTCAACAAACTCGCCCCGGCAAGCCGTGGCTCAAACATGTCGACCCTTGTATCCGCCAAAAATCGTTGCACTCGGCTGCGCTGCAACGGGAACCGAAAATCCCCCCAAGGAAACCTGTTGCATAGCTCATCCCTTCCGACGATATAGTATGAGTTTTCAGAGGTGCTGTATCAGCCTTCCGCCGGTTGTACGAACTCGATCAAAATGCCGCCGGTATCTTCGGGATTAAAATAGGCGACCCTGCTGGTTTTCATGTCGAGGATACCGTCTTTGGTAACATGGCCCAGCCGCACGCCTTTCTGTTGCATCCGCTCCACCGCTTTATCGATGTCGGTAACCGTGAAAGCAATGTGATTGATGCCGGGAGGGGGATTGCCCACCATTTTTTTAAAGTTTTCCGATATGGGTTGAATCAGTTCATAGTCCATGCCGCCCACCGGGATAAATGCAAAGCGGCTTTCCGGATTTTCGGTTCCCGGCGGCGGGACTACTCTGATCTGGTGGTCTTCGATATCATACAGCTTTTTGTACAGCTCTATTGAGGCGTCCATATCCTCTACATACACACCGAGATGGCGTACCTGGGTAATCATGTCGGACATTTTCATGATGTGTCTCCTTATGACGAATTCGCACATTATACATAACCGGGAACCGATTTTCCATTCCGGCGGATTTTTGAAACAGCGTGCCTTTAAAATATCTTATTGTACTATGTTTCAGGGAAGGCTGCAAGGCGGGTAACGGTGGGAGAAATGGATGGTTTATGTCCGGGTGGTGGTTATGCCGTCCCAGACGGTGTAGGCGCTTTTGCCGGTCTGTTTGGCAACGTACAGGGCTTTGTCGGCCATAACAATAAGCTCTTTCAGAGAGACACCCGGCTGATATTCGGCAATGCCGGCCGAAAAATTCAGGCGGTAGCGCGAAGGGATCACGATGTCTTTGCCGAGAAACTGTTCCAGGGAGGGCTTGAAGTATTCTTCTTCTCCAAGGCGGTGGTACAGCCGCTCCAAACTGCGGATGGATTTTTCCGGGTTGGTATCGGGCATCATGATAACGAATTCATCGCCGCCGTAACGGGCGGTGGTATCAATGGACCGGTAGTTTTCTTTTACGATTTCGGCAAATTGTTTCAGCAGAAAATCTCCGGCATGATGACCGAAGGTGTCGTTGTAGTATTTGAAATTGTCGAGATCGAGAAAGATGATGGTCAGGCTGCGGGAGTTGTACCGTTTGAGCCGTTCGTTCTCAAGGTGGATGCATTTACGCAACTCGGCGGAGTTGACCAGCCCGGTAAGGCTGTCGGTTGTTGCCGCCAGCATCAGTTGTTTGTTGGCGTTTTTCAATTGCTCGGTGCGCTTTTGTACCTGTTGTTCGAGGTGGAGGTTGAGCTCCTGCAGCATGTAGTAGTTACGCTGCTCCTCGCGGATGAAGAGCATGAATACGACGAAGAAAAAGATCAGAATGAAATATTCGGTCAGCATGATGCTGGTGAAAAAACCATGGGTGACGCCGAAATCGTTGATGCCGCCCGCAACGCCGGGCAAAAACGCCAGCAGCCCATAGGATTTGTTGATGTCCGGTGTTTTTGTAAAAATAACCCTGCTGATGGTGAACACAAAGCAAGCCAGGAGTGCGGCCGCGTAGAATGAGTAGGCGACCCGGGTCGTTCCGAAACAGTACCTGAAGTCGATACCAAACCTGGTGACCTCAACGTGCTGGATCGGCAGGGAGAGCAGCAGTCCGGTCGGGGCCGTGCAGGCGGCAGCAAGGGAGATGTAAAAGAAGATTTTCGGTATGGTGTAGTTCCAGCCGTATAATTCGTACATGCAGTAAAACCATGCTGCAGCACATACCATGAGAGCCAAGATGCGCAGGCGGTGCAGGGCCAGGATGGTTTCCGGTTCTGAACAAAAGGATATGACGATGGCAAAAAAGATAAAAAGGCTGCCGCCCAGGGCGGAAAGTGCAAAATAGAAGTGTCGGTTAATGGTTTTGAATATATAGAACCATTGGGCAAACTGATAGATGGAGAGTGTCATTAAGATTGCGGATATATATGCAAGGGACAACTGGTGAACACTCATTAAAAACCCCCACGCCCACCTCAAAGTGTAGCCGTAATTGTACAGTGTGCAAGCAAATTGTAATATATACTCAATAACATTAAATAATCATTTTTCAATACATATTTATTAATTTACTATCATTTAATTGTTTTTATAAACTGAAGCATCGGTTTGCTAAAGGGACGTGGAACCCCCGGGGAAGGCACTATATTGATGGTGCGGGATCAGCTATGGGGAGGAAATAGTATGAAAAAAGCGATGAGATAACAGACGTATAACCCCAGGAGGACGGCACCCTTTGTGCGGTTCAGGTTATAGCCCGCGCGAAGCATGCACAGCATAGCGCCTACGATAATGAACATGGACGGAAACATGAATGCCAAATCTTTGGGGGCAATGGTCAGGCTGTTGGCTATGGCCGAGGCCCCGGCCACCCAGCAGATATTCATAATGTCGGCCCCCAGGATGTTGCCGACGGCAATGGCGCCTTCGCCTTTTCTGGCAGCGGAAATGCAGGTGGCAACCTCGGGAATGGAAGTGCCGAAGGCCACCAGGGTCATGGCGATAACCGTCTCGGAAATGTGAAAGGAGAGGGCTATGGTTGTGGCCGAGGTAATGACAAACCTGCTGGCAATGATGATCCCGGCAAGGGAAAAGAAAAACAGAACCATGAGTTTCGCGATGGATACCGTCTCTTTATGATGGGCATCGGTCACACCGGTTTCTTCATGCAGAATGCCTTTTTTATGCTGTCGGAAAAGATAGGCGATGTACCCGGCGAACAGCAGTACCAGCACACAGCCTTCCAGGCGCCCCAGGGTGGCATCGAAAAACACAAAAAGGAAGGTGATGATCTGTATGCCGATGAGAAAGATGCCAGCGCTTTTCAGCACAACCGGTATTACCGCGATGGGGGTTGCGGCAAAGAGACCGGCAAAGCCCATTGCAAGTCCGTCGTCGCAGATGACGGACCCGATGGCATTGCCCAGGGCCATTTCAGGATTGCCCTGCAGGGCGGCCGTGAGGGAAACAGCCAGTTCGGGTGCGGTGGTGGCAAGTGAAACCAGAATGATGCCGATTACCAGGCGCGGAATATGGAAACGCTCGGCCAGGCCGACCGAAGCATCAACAAACGCATCGGCACATTTAAAAAGCACGAAAAAAGCCACTGTGATGGCGATCCATGCGACCGGAAGGCTGTTCTGAATATAGGATTCGATACCGCTCATAGCTGTTTATATGCTGAATCGGTTTGGGGCTGTACGGTCATTGTGTCGAATAGGTATTAAACCATAAAATATTCAATAATGTAAAGGACGGTCTGTTGCGGTTGAAAACAGCGTCAGCCGGGTCGCTTGCGGAGCCTGATGGCCTTGGGCGTCATCTCCACCAGCTCATCGTCGTTAATGTAGGCGATGCATTCTTCCAGGCTCATGATAATCGGGGCGGTCAGGATGACCGTGTCGTCGGAACCGGCGGCCCGGATGTTGGTAAGTTTTTTGCCCTTGGCGGGGTTAACCACCAGATCGTTCTCGCGGGAATGTTCGCCGATAATCTGGCCGGCGTACAAGTCTTCACCGGGACCGCAGAAGAGTTTTCCGCGGTCCTGAAGGTTGAAGAGGGCGTAGGCAACGGAGGTGCAGGCCTGCTTTACCACCAGGGCACCGTTTTTGCGGTTGCGTATATCGCCTGCATGGGGGCCGTAGCCGGAGAAAACATAATTCATAATACCCATGCCTTTGGTAATGGTCATGAATTCCGACCTGAAACCCAGAAGCCCCCGGGTCGGGATCCGGTATATGATCCGGGCCATCCCGTCGCCCTGGTTCATTTCGCGCAGTTGTCCTTTGCGCATGCCCAGGCGTTCGATAACCGCGCCCATGTACAGCTCTTCAACGTCCACGGTCAGCTCTTCGTAAGGCTCCTGCATCCCGCCGTCCAGGGTTTTCATGATGACCTGGGGCCGTGTGACCTGGAACTCGTAGTCTTCACGGCGCATCCGTTCGATCAGAATCGAGAGGTGCAACTCACCGCGTCCCGATACTTTGTACCCGACTGCATCCGGCAGGTCTTCAACAACAAGGGCAACGTCGGAAAATGTTTCGCGCCGCAGGCGTTCCTCGAGCTGGCGCGAGGTAACAAAGGAGCCATCGCGGCCTGAAAAGGGAGAGTCGTTGGGTATGAAGTTCATGGTAATGGTGGGCGGATCAATCTCCATGGGGGGCAGCGGCCGGGGATCGTCCGGATCGGTATAGGTAACCCCCACGGTCACATCATCCATGCCGGCCACGGCAACTATTTCTCCGGTACCGGCCACATCGGTCGCCGTTTTCTGATTGCCGTCGAAACGGTACACTTTCGTGATGCGGGCAGGCACAAGCGAACCGTCGCGGCGGACCACAACGATCTCCTTGTTGATGTTCAGGGTTCCGGACGTTATTTTTCCGATACCAAGGCGCCCCAGGTAGGGCGAGTAATCGATGGAATTGACCAGCAACTGCAGAGGGTCATCGGGATTTCCGGACGGCGCCGGGGTATGGGTAATGATTTTTTTAATCAGGGGCTCGACCGATTCCGGCGGGTCGTTGAGGTCGTTCAGGGCATAGCCGTCACGGGCAGAGGCATAGACCACCGGAAAGTCCAGGATGTGGTCGGGGGCGTTCAGCTTGACAAACAGATCGAACACCTGATCAAGGACCCAGTCCGGCCGGGCGGCGGGTTTGTCTATCTTGTTTATCACAACTATAATGGGCAGGCCCAGAACCAGGGCCTTTTTGAGCACAAAGTAGGTCTGGGGCATGGGTCCCTCCTGGGCGTCAACCAGCAGCAACGCGGCATCGGCCATTTTGAGCACCCGCTCAACCTGGCCGCCGAAGTCGGCATGCCCGGGGGTATCGATAATATTGATGCTGAAGCCCTGATAGGTAAAGGAACCGTTTTTTGAGGCAATGGTAATGCCCCGCTCTCGTTCCAGATCCATGGAGTCCATCAGCCTTTCGGCCACATTCTGGTTGTCGCGGAACATGCCGCTCTGCCTGAAAAGCTGGTCGACAAGGGTGGTTTTGCCGTGGTCTACATGGGCAATAATGGCGATGTTTCTGATTTTGTTCTGGTTCATTGTGTTACTGAACATCTCTTGCTGTTTTGCGTTTAACGCTCCCGAGCCTGTGTTGTGCAGCGCAACACCCGGCTGTTTTCTTGTACAGTGATCGGTTGTATATAATATTCCCTGCTGGTAAAGTGCGCTTTTCAGGACGGGGAAATTTTTGGAGTCTTGCCTGTCCGGGTGGCGGCAGTGCCGGTAAAGGGAACAGAGTACTCGTATGAGAGGTTGCTATTATCCATTTTTACACTTAAAAAGCAAGCAAAATGTGAATCGGTATTGCCGGTTGCGAGAGGTATGAAATAGCAGCCGAAACCGGAAGAAAGAGGTCGTCAAAGCTGATTGTAAGCTTTTAGCAATTGTATTTTTTCAAAAGTTTTTGTGCTGTCCGGTGGACGGCATCGCGCAGGGCCTGCGGTGCTACGACTTCGGCCTGTGCCCCCCAGCTCAACAGCCACTGCCGCAGCTCCTCTGTTACAGCCATTTCGGCCTCGAACATGATAGAGCCGTCGGGCCGGTCGAGTATCCGCTGGCTTTTGTGCCATTCCGTTTCCTTGATATACCCGGCGCATGACCGGTCAAATCGTATCCGGATTTTTTCCGGGGTCCCTTTTACAATGCCGAACCCTGTGTCCAGTTGTTCATCCAGCTGGGCCATGTCCGGGCTGTCAAAGGAGCTGTCCGTCACGGTTGCCGAGGAAACACGTTCTACGGTGAAGGTTCGGATTTCTTTGCGCATATGGCAGTAACCGATCAGGTAAAAGGTATTGTCGAAAAACAGGATGCGGTAGGGATCGATCCGGCGGCGGCTTTTCTTCTGGCGACCCATGGTGAAGTATTCAACGTCCAGGGTTTTTCTGTTGAGAGCAGCGGACTGGATGCGGTTAATGATTTCTTTGTACTTGCCGTAGTCTTTATACTGCTTGAGGGAAACGGCAAGGGTTTTCCGGACATGTTGTAGATATTTTTCCGAGTCGGACGGAAGGGTTGTTTTGATTTTTTGAAACAACGTATCCAGGGCATCATGGAAAACCGTGTTTTGCAGGGCCTTAATCATGTCGCGGCTGAAATAGAGGGCCATCAGTTCAGTAAGAGAGCACGGCACCGGTATCTGCTGTTTAACAGTATCAAGCAGCGACCACAGGTTACGGTTATCCACCCGTTCGTTGTACAGGGGAAATCCGCCGACCTGGAGCGCTTCGAGGTCCCGGTAGACGGTCCGGGGGTGGCACTCAAGGTGCGCCGCAATGTCGGCCGCCGACCGGCCGGTTTTTGCGGTAAGCAGGAGCTGAATTATTTTCCATTGCCTGCCCAGTTGGTCGCCGCGGGCCATAACGGATTCCTCAGAAAAAACAATATTGTTAAAATACAATAAAAATAGAGTTAAATATCTGCATTTATATGCAAATATTTTTTAATAAAAAGTTTTTCACTGTGACCGTATCTGTCAAACCGGTGTGTAGAATATATAAACAGATGCACACGGAATGTTACTTTTTTATTAATTTAAAGCACTATATGTTGAATGTTTAAAAATAATAACTACACTATATAGTATAGAAATCGAAAATGGAATGAAAAAGTTCCGGGGAGGTGTCATGAAGAAATTACTTATTATTGCTGCACTGCTGCTTTTTGCCGCTTTTATCGATAAACCCGAAGACCATAACCTGGGGGCCGCTGCCCTGGAACCGGCCTATACAACAGGCAGCCATGACTACCGGGATTTTCCCGTTGACCACAAACGTGAAACAGGGGAGGCAAGCGAAGTCAGGGTCGAGCGAATTTAAGGATACACTCTATGCGTGCGTGAAAGGCCTGCATGAAAGTGCAGGCCTTTTTTTGTTGACCGGTGCCTGAAACAACGGCCAGATCAGGGGCGGGCCGTTTGCATTTCGGGCAGGATGTGTTATTCCATAGGCATACCGTTTGTCCGAATTCTCCCAGGGGTTGTCTGCGTTCAGCGTGTGCGGCAAATATGCAGTTTAAAAGATGCACCAACGATATCAGGCGTGAAATGGAGGAACCGTATGGGACTTACCGATGAGTTGAAAGACCACATCAGACAGGAATGCGGCAATCCGGCGGTGGGCATAGCGCCGGTTGACGATCTCAGTACCCAGGAGATTGAGGCGCTCCAGGAAACAAACCGGCTTATGGCCAAATACTCTCCACGGTACAGTGCGGAAACACCGGTATTACAGCCGCGGGATTTTTTGGATAATGCCCGGGCCGTGATTGTTCTCGCCTTTAATTTTTACTTCGGCCGTGACAGGGCATTGCCGGGCAATCCGCCCCGGGGTGAGATTATGAATTTTTACGTCAATCAGGACTGCCTGACCTATATCGTAGAGAAGACGGAAAAGGTCACGGCGTTTCTGACAGAGCGCGGGCATACCGCCGTGTCGGTGAGCAGCGGTATTCCGGTAAAAATTATGGCGGCGCGCTCGGCCCTGGGCCGCTATGGTAAAAATGCCGTTATCCAGGCCGGTGGTATGGGAAGCTGGATCGGGCTTAATATGGTGATGACCGATGCTCCCCTCGATGTCGACGTTCCCGCCGACGGTGAGTGCGGCGAATGCACCCTTTGTCAGGAAGCCTGCCCTACCGGTGCTCTCGATACACCGTACCAGTGTGATATTGAACGCTGCCTGACGTTGCATATGGTTAATAACAAGGAGGACCTTCCCCGGGACATCCGTGAAAAAGCGGGCACAATCATTGCGCATTGCAATGCCTGTCTTGACGCCTGTCCTAAAAACAGAAAACTTGCCACGCAGAATGATATCAGTGAGCCCGAGGATCTGGTCTATCCTGAAATAGCGGCCCTGGTGAATATGACCGAGGACCGCTTTCAGGAGTTGTACGGCGGAACCTTTCTTGAATACATATTCGACGAAAAAAAATACCTGCAACGCAATGCGGCGGTTGCCCTGGGGAATTACGGCGACCCACAGTATGTTCCGGTGCTTGTCGATGCGCTGGTGAACCAGCCCGAAGATATCGTGCGCGGGCATGCGGCCTGGGCCCTGGGACGGATCGGAACCCGTGAGGCACGTGAGGCCCTGGAAGAACAGTCTAAAAAGGAAGAATCTGATTCGGTTCGGGCCGAAATTGGAGAAGCACTGAAGCAGTGAGGTGGGGGAATCGCCAAAGCGGCGTGTAGGTTATTGCAGGGTGCTGCCGAATTCCGGATTGAGAGGTGCCGGGGCTGTTTCGTTATCAGGTTGCCCCATGGTGCTGTTATCGGTTGTGCTCTCAGGAAGCATATCGTCAGGGACATTTTCCGCCTCGGGGAGTGTGGTATCCACCGGGGAGGGCTGTGTTGGCGGTGTGATGTTGCTGTCCGCCTGTCTGTTTTCGGGATCGCCGCATATAAGGGCTCCCAGGGTGTAAAGAGCGGAGCATGCTGTTCGGGCGTTCAACTCCGATACATAAAAAAAGTTTTTGGAATAGACCTGTGCGGAGGGGGTCGTTCCCGAATCTTCACACACATTTGAAAGTTCTACAAGAAACAACACCTCTTTTTTCCCGATCCTTTTGGAGACCTTTTCATACAGTTTCAGATATATCTCATTAAACCCGAAGGTTTTTTTGATGGGGCTGGACACATGATTGAGGGCCACGCCGTGTTGCAGAGCGTTCAGACGGTTGGCGACATATGCGAGGGCATCTTCCCTGGGATAAAGGTTTTCGCGTTCGATTTCCAGGGTACGCAGGCTTACGCTTGTCGGCAGCAGGTCCATGGGTGTGTTCATATGACCGGACAGAGGGCCGGGCATATAGCTGCATCCCGCCAGGCAGATCAGGCCGGCAGCAATTGATAGAAAAAAAACAAATGTTTTTATTACTGTGCTGTTCATGGGCTCCTGACTGTTTGAAAGGTATACGGTTGTCAGCCTCTACTAGAGTATCGAATATTCGCTAAAAAACTTCAGTGATATCTGGAATTATTTTGTGAAGAAGCAGTGGCCGGTATTAACCGTGATTGCGGATAACAATGCCGGGAAAAGGTATACGGCTAATACATCCAGACTCGCGGGGCATTGGTCCGGAAGGCCGGCGGTCGGTGCCTTCTGCAGATACCAGTTCAGTTAGACGCTTTTATGTACCGGAGGGCCGGATATCGTCAAGCGCCCGGGGATTGCACAGATTGTTTCCCGAATTTGCTACTCTTCCGCAATTCATACACATGAATTTGGGGTATGAGGTCACTTCTTTTATTTCTACATGTTTTCCCTGGCGGGACAACTCGCAGATGTGTATCCCATGTTCTCCGTTACATTGTCGGTCAGTCATATAGTTTCCCTCCATTAAACTAACGGACATCTCAGAAATGCTTTGTGTGTATATATAGTTGCTGAATATTGTATATCTGTCAATAAAAAGATCTTCTGTGTTGCCCGGCTGCCGGAGAACACCCATCTCCTGCGTTGCGCTCCCCCTTCGTCGTTGCGGCGTACAGTCAAGTACGCCTCACTTCTCGAGGTTTCGCGCGCCTTGTATCTGAACATTCTCCAACAACCTCCTGTTTGGTGGGTGCTCCGACATGAACCTAAGCAGATTGTTCAAAATTATGGATAGTTGTGGATTGACATTGCGATGTCTATCCGTTAATTACTTGAAAGAGACTGTTGGGAAACGTTCATTTTCATAGTTGTCCGTCCCCTCTGTTATGGAGAAGAGCTCGGCAGGGTTTCGGACTTAAAAGGAAAAGGTATGGTGTCAAGAATTGCGGTGTTTGTTTTTATAATCATTGCCTTAGCGGGAACGTTTGACCACGCCCGGGCCTCCTCGAATGTGGTATGCTCCTGGAACAATTTTATCGACGAACCGCTTATGGGAAAACCGGCAATCTGGTTGCAGGGCTCAGAAGACGCGGTGATAACCATTGACGGCTCCCGGGTGTCTGATGCTGCAATCGATAACGCCACCACCTGGGTGGTAGTGCTGGAGAAAGCAACGGGACCCGCCGGTTTTGCGGTAGCCGTTCCGGTAGAACAAGTCGACACAACCCCGGAAGGATATCAACTGCACCTTGCCATAGCTGAAGAGGTGCCGGTTGATCTGTATGATCTTACGGTGAGTATTCAGACCGGTACTTATGAAGCTTCAGCGCAAAGGCGCAATGCAGTGAAGGTGATAGATTCCATTAAAGAGCGATTCAGCATTATACACATCACCGATATTCACGTCGGCGACCCCCGGGGATGCCTGGTAAACTGTGCCGAAACGGCAGGACGGGCCTTTATTAGAAAGATGATTCACATGGTCAACCTGCTCGATCCTGAGTTTGCCGTCATCACCGGCGACCATGTTTTCGGTGCCGACTACTACCGTGAGTATGCGCACCTGCATGAAGTGCTGCAGGAGTTTGATGTGCCGATATTCATGTCCATCGGTAATCATGACGCGGTAAACCATGCCTGGAGTGCGCCGGAGGTTTTTCTGGACGGTGCAGCTGTTTTTGCCGACATGTTTGCGCCGCTTGCTTTCACAATGTCCTATGGCCCGCTTTCCTATTTTTCGCTTAACAGTTCCGACTGGTCCGCCGTTGAACGAACGGGTGTCAGCTTTGCTATGCTTGCGTTCGGGGGGCAGCTCGGCTCTGCGCAGCTGGACCGGTTTGAACAACAACTGAATACTACCGGGGCCGACCTGATTCTTGCCGGCCTGCACCACCCGCCACAGCACAACTATGCTGGTGAAGGGGTTGAGCGTTTCAGATCGCTGGCGTCGGAGCATGGTGTAGCCGCGGTGCTGAGCGGACACACCCATGGTGAAGAAGCACTGGAAAAAGACGGGGTGCTGTACCTGACAACCGCCAGCTCCATGTTCAGCGGGCATGGGGGTTCCTATCCCGCGGTACGGGTTCTGGAAATCGATGATTCTGAAATTGTGTCCTGGAATTATGAAGAGCCGCAATGGTCGGTGCCGGTGTACCGGGGAAGCGGGCCGCATATGCCGCTGCGGAACCTGAGCGAGCCTGCGCTCTATTGTACGTTCTCTCCTGAAAACGACGGCAGTAATGCAACCGTGACGGCAACGCTTACCAATCATCTGTCCACCGGGTATGATGATGTCAGCCTTGAATTTGCCGTGCCTTCGCCGGGAACAGGTGGGTCCTACGGCATATCCGGAGGAGAAGTCGCAGGCATGTATGATACCGGAACAGTGCAGATATGGTATGTCAAAACCGGCATTGAGGCGGGGGAACAAAAAAATATTGTCATTGCCCCGACCGGACCATAAAAGGCCCCCGTGCTGAAACACCATGTTTCTACAATTGTTTAGCCCTCCAAAGCCGGGGTTTGCTCTCACGACCCTCTGCGCCGGGAGTTAACACCGCCCTTGACATTACTTAGGAATTTAATTATTATATAAGCTAAGTATTAGACAGTAAAACTAACATCATGCAGGAGGGGAAGCAGCCTATTATGACGATTGTAGATATTCTGAAAAAAGGTGCGGCGTATACCAATACCGACGAAGCCGCCAAAGAAATGCTGGTTGATTTTTCGGACCACAAAGTAGGGATGCAGCTAGAAAGTGCGGGGGTTACCATGGTGGTTCAGGACGGGGTGGTATCACTGGAAGAGGGCATCCGCGACGATTGCCATGCGGCCATGAAGATGTCGACCTTTGATGTATGTGAAGCAATAGACAACAGCTACGACCTGATGGAGATGAAAGACAAGGGCGAAATCACCAAGGGTGATATGACCGATCCCAATATAGCCGTGCACTTTATGGCCACCTTTCCCTTTTTCGATGCCATGGTGCGGTTCTACGAGGATGATGCGGATTTTAAAAAAGAGGTTGATGACCTGAAGGCATCGCTTTAACGTAAGGAGGGATACCGTATGGTACAACACACCGTGGACGACGAAAAATGCCGGGGATGCGGCAAGTGCGAAGATATCTGCAGCCTTGAGCTGTGGGAAATGGCAGAGGCCGACGGCGGCACAAAACGCGCCGTAGTTGTCGAAGAGGCCGGTGAGATTTGCAACAGCTGTTTATGCTGCAGCGATGCATGCCCGGAAGATGCTATAACAATTACAGAAGAATAGGAGGCTGTCGGAGAATATCCATCTACTGCGTTGCGCTCAACCTTCGTCACTGCGACGTACTTGTTAGTCCCAAACAAAGCGAAGAATTCTACTGCGGGCTCCGCAATGCCCGCATATCCCGACTGTACTCCCTCCAGCCTCATCAACGTACTAAACAGTACGATTCTTCTGCTTCCAGTCCGTGCAGTCGGTATTTCCGGGCATTTCAGCGCCCTCGCAACGAACCCTCGCTTTATTTGGGACTAAGACGCCTCATCCCTCAGGCTTACCGCGCCTTGTATCTGAACATTCTCCAACAGCCTCTTAGTATATTGCAATGTATAAGCTGTAAAAAGGGGCCACACATGTGGCCCCTATGCGTATCATAGGTGCTTTGAGGCACTATCTTAAACCGTAAATCCAGCGTGGTGTAGCCTTGACGGGCCCGTGAAGGGTCGCGGCACCGCTGTTGTCGATGTCTTCCAGTTTATAATAGTAGGTCATTACGTTGAGCAGATCCTTATCCAGGAACTCATAGGCGGCGCCCCTGGTAAGCGACCCCCAGGCCGGTATAAGGGTTTTGTTTATTTTCACATAGGGACCGTCTTTCAGGTGTGCGCGGTAGATGTTGAATCCGGCGTTATTACTCTCCGATTCCGTTGACCAGCTTAACAGCACGCTGGACATATCCGGCGTTGCAGTGAATGAAGAGAGGCTGATCAGGGTCGGATTCGCTGCCGCGGCCTGGAAAAGACCCAGCACCTGGGTGGTAAAGGTGACGGTGCCGGTCAGCGGGTTGACGACATCGGGAGCAATGGCATCCCAACTCTCGGTTATGTGATTATAGATATAGACATTTACGGCCTGGGTGCCTGCCAGAGCGCTGTCGTAAGGTACCGTAATGGTTACATCCCGGTTAAAAATGGTACGGTACGGCCCGATATGCACGGCCGGACCTACGGATGTTGCGCTGGTCATTGCGGGCGGGGAAGCCTGAAAGCCTATGCTGATGTGGGTATCCTCCCACATACAGTCATTTGTATCCGCCGGGTCGTTGATGGGAACCGCCGTATCAGGCAGCCCTGCTTCCCAGGTGAAACCCTCCGGATAGCCGGGATAGGGGTCGGCCGGAATTGCAATGGAAGCGCCTGCTATGGGACTTGTCGGGTCTGTTACCGTCACGATGCCGCCGCTCAATTTTGCCACCATCCGGGTTGCGTCTATGTCCGGTTCTTCACCGTAGGGAAAGAGCCCGAACTTTTCAAGTGCCCCGCGCAGCATAACATAATACGAGACGGCAAATTCTTCCGACACATAGCTGTAGGATGGTGCTGCAATGATTGTTGCTACCGACGTCGGATCGTCGCAGGCAACATCGTCTATGCCATCCCAGGTCTCGCTGGTGGCATTCCACGAACCAGCCGGTTCACAATGTGTCCATTCAAAAATACCGGCTTCCAGATTGGATTTGGGCGGAAGAGGAATGTCGTTCAGCTCTTTCATGCGCAGTATCGTGTCCAGGTTATCGTAGTTCCAGTGGCCCGGCACGATTATCATTTTATCGATGCCATCGGCTTTGGCCTGCTGGATTTTGTCCCTGATGCTGGCGAAGACCGTTTCGCCGCCGTAGCCTTTCAGGTCGACATCGTTGCCGAGCCCGTAGGTGTAGAAGTTATCTTCACGCAGGTCTGTTTCAATTCCTTCATGGGTAAAGACCAGGTCGTACCGTCCGCCGAATTCAGCCCGGAGAGCCTTCTTCAACGACAGATAGTTGAGGTAGGCGTTGTCATGATACACTTCCTTGCTCCATGGGTGAGGACTGCCGAATAAGCCGGTGGTCTCTTTTTTGCCCCAGGTAAGCCCCCGGGTGACATAGATAATGGCTATGGTGCTGCCTTCAGTAAAGCTTTCGATATACGGCCGCAGGTTGATGATATTCATGGTGTTGAATTCAGGAGTTCGTCCGACCTGCCGCGACATGTGGATTTCCATGCTGTCCAGCTTGCCCAGTTCACACAGGCGTTCTTTGACATAATTACCGGTCATGAATTCAAGGGCATAATTGTTGAAGTCCGTTGTTTCGCGGGCGAGCAGCATCTTTGTAAAGCCCTCATCGGCAAACTCCTCGGCCACATCATCGTGCATTTTGGTGATCGATGTACCGTTATCGTCTTTTACGGCCGTGTAATTGCCGTAACGCATATCGATACGGTCGCCGAAGGCCGTGTCCATCAGGTGTTCAAGATAATAGTCCTGCTCTTGAACCGCGGGAACAGGCTCCAGTGCTTCTGCCGGATCCGCAGGCTGACCGATAATACCGTGCAGGCGTTTATAATACGGGGGGCCGCCTTCCACCAGATCGTGAATACCGTTGGAGAAAGGATTGTCCCAGTCCCCGATACGGTACCAGCCGTCCAGGTGGTCTTCGCCGGTCCGGGAATCAACAGGGTAGGATAATGACCCTGTATGATCAAGCACGTCTTTCAGGGGTACAATCGGTGTTCCGGCGGGAATATCGACGCCGGGATCCACTGCCGCTATCGCGGGGTTAGGGCTTTTGTAGACTCCGCCCTCAAAGATATAGATTCCGGTATAATCCCAGAACTCTTCGTAACCCGCTACTTCAAAGGTGATCATCCAGGGCAGCATGCCGATGTGTGACCGCTGCCCCCATTCGCCTACGTGACCGATTTTGCAAAGCGCGGCTTCTTCCGCCTCGGATGTGACCCAGTCCGGAGTTTTATCGCCGATACGGGGATAATTACTGGTGGTCCAGGCATAATTGAAATTATAGCCGGCCGGCATCCCCCAACCGGTTATCAGCACCGCAACCTGGTCTTCCACCGGTGTGGCCTGGGCCGTGGTAGAAAAAGGCAACAACAATAATGAAAGCATCATCAGCCAATAACATTTTTTTGCGAGCATAGGTTCCCTCCCTTTTTTCTCATCCCAAATCAAGCGAAGCATTCTGCTGCGGATGTCTAAATACCCGAATCTACCGGTTGTACTCCCTGCAGCCTCATCAACGTACAAGCAAGTACGCTTCTTCGGCTTCCGGTCCGTGCAACCGGGATCTCCGGACATTTCGACACCCTCGCGACGAATCCTCGCTTGGTTTGGGACGAGTAAACTCAATTAGATTAGTAACGTTATTGCTTTGTTTAAATTCATTCCAGGCGCTATGCCTGTGTGTGTGACATCACCTCCTTTATGAAATACCTTTTTTATAGAGCTTTTAAGAATGTGATGCGGTGTCGGTCAGGCTATGCCGACCGGTACCGGGAATTCCATTTTTCGTGAACCGCCGCTTCAATTGCGCCTGCCAGAAGACGTCCGTTCTGAAACGCCTTTTTGCATTTTTCTGCAAGAGTGCTATCCGCCAGCCTTTCCACGCCGCCGACATACAGCTGCCCCACCGTATCCACCTGCTCAATGGGCAGATGGGCCTGCCAGGCCTCAAAACAGGGGTCGCCCATAACCTCTTCAAGCTCATCGCCGCAGTTGCCGGTTACAATAAGCGTGGCTTTCTTTTTAAATTCCGCCGGAACACGAGGCCCCGGTATGGTGCCGTGCTCGTCTTTAGGCCGATAGGTGAGCATGATCTTGCGCTCCAGAAACGTTTTCATCAGGGCTGTGACGAACACATCATATACCGGGGACGCAAACACGTATCCGTCGGCCCGGACGTACTGCTCCAGAATTGCATGCATGTCGTCCTTCAGTGGGCACTTTCCTATGGTCAGTTCGGGGTTGTTGAGGAAGCAGGTGCCGCAGCCCCGGCAGTACTGGATATTGCAGGTTATAAGATCGAACCTTTTTACCTCTGCCCCGCAGCTTGCTGCGCCGTCCAGGGCGCTTTGCAGCAGTCTGGCGCAGGTTCCTTTAATGCGGGGGCTTCCCAAAAAACCAAGTATCAGCATAGATTGCAAAAAACCTCATTTATGGGTTTGTTTTCATTTTTTGCCATGCCGGGCTCTTTGAGCCCGGTTGTTTACTTGCTGGTATTTTTTGCCTGAATCGCGTGAGACAGTGAAGTGCATATTGTAGACGCAATGATCATGATATATACTGTTTTTGGCATCAAAACTCCTCCACGGTAAAACGATAAAATACAATAAATATGCCAAATATCAATAAATTGTATTAATCAAGTTAATACAAGAGTTTATAATATGTTACCGTCTCAATACCGTTGTGTGGAAGCGGGGCTGTGTCTCATAATTATAGACACTTTATGGTAGCCTGATAGGTAAACATACTTATTTTCTTTATAAAAATTTGTCTATTTTTTTGAGGCACTGTTACATCGAGGAGACACTTTTCAAGCCCTGCCCTCAAGAATGACGGCCATTGCCGGGCCTCCCCCGGCGCAAAGCGATGCGCACCCGATTTCGGCCCCGGTTTTTCGCATTTCATACGCAAGAGACACAACCACTCTCAGGCCGGAACAGCCGACGGGATGGCCCAGCGAAATCCCGGAACCGTTATGGTTGACCTTTTCCATATCAAGCTCATGTCCGCATTCTGCGTGCAGCATCTTTTTTACGCCCAAAAACTGGGCGGCAAATGCCTCGTTGATTTCAAAATAGTCAACATCCTCAAAAGAGCGATCTGCATGCTGCAGAACCCGGGGTATGGCCCTGGCCGGACCGAGCCCCATCACTGACGGCTCAACCCCCACGCTTGCGGTTGCCGTCACTGCGGCAAGGGGGGTAACGCCCATATCACGGGCTGTATCGGCAGACATGAGCACCACTGCAGCTGCGCCGTCATTTACCCCGGAAGCATTGCCGGCGGTTACGGTGCCGTTATCTCTAAAAACCGGCCTCAGTGTTGCCAGGGTGTCGGGTGTTGTGCCGGGCCGGGGATGTTCGTCGGTGGAAAAGAGCATGGTTCCCTTTTTTCTCTGTATTTCAACGGGCACTATTTCGTCATTGAAAGCACCTTTTTCCAGTGCTGAAGCTGCCCGCTGCTGGCTTATAAAGGCCAGCTCGTCCTGTTGCTCTCGTGTAATGCCGTACAGCTCGGCAACATTCTCGGCAGTTACCCCCATGTGGTAGTTTTCAATGGAACAGACCAGGGCATCCAGCAGCATGGCATCTTCCAGGGTTCCTCCGCCCATGCGGTAGCCGTCGCGGGCCTGGGGAATCAGGTAGGGAGCCAGGGACATGTTTTCAACACCCACAACCAGGCATGTCTCGCTGAGTCCGAGCTGGATATTGCGGCAGCCTATTTCAAGGGCGCGCATGGACGAGGCGCACAACTGGTTTACCGTACATGCCGGAGCGTCCCAGGGAATGCCGATGGCAGCCTGGATTTGGCGTCCCACGTTGCCGCCGGCCCCGGCCTGAATGACATTGCCGCAGATCAGTTCATCTACCATTTTTTTACCGACTCTGGACCGTCTCAAGGCCTCCTCGCCGACAATGCGTCCTAACTCTGTAGTGGATACATGCTGAAGCGCGCCTTGAAAGCTTCCGATCGGCGTGCGACAGGCTCCGGCTATAACGACTTCGGTATGCATCGTATTTCCTTTCTACGTGTGCCGGACATTCTATTCTACCGCGATATTGTGCGGCGGATTTGAAACCAGGTTGGGATCGATGGCCTTTTTAATGCCTTTCAGCAGTTTGTCGTATTTAAATACCGGTCCGGCCATGTTATGGTACGGACCGCCCAGGAAAGGACCAACGCCGTTTTCCCGTCCCTGCTGCAGGTCCTCTTTGGTCATGCCCAGTAGCTTGTTCATCAGGTCACCCAGATCTTCCTTTGTTTTCTCAACCGGGAAGTCGGTCTCGGCAAAGCCGAAGTGGCTGAAGTCGTAGGTGCCGATCCAGTCGGGACCGTCGCAGTCGAGAATGGGTGGTGAGAATTTTTTAACCCAGTCGTAGCCTGATTTGACCTGGTCGACGGAACTCTTAATGGTATCGCTTGAAAGCTTCAGAGCCAGGAAGGTTCCGGCCGGACGCATCATGCGCGAACCGTTGGTGTCGCGGATCCAGTTGTTGGCCGTGCGCGGCACCCACATGTCATACACTTCCTGGTTGATGCGGCGCCCTTTGGTATCCTCGATAATGTCTTCCAGGACCCGCTTTTCGTATTCGAGCTGTTTTGGTGAAGTGAAGCCCCAGAGACATACGCCAACCGCGAATTTAACATTGTCCTGGAAGGTGCGTTTCTTCCATTCGGTCCAGTACTCTTCGTTTGAGTTGGCCCACCACCAGATGTAATACACCGTGGGCCACTTCTGTAACACACCGCCGATCTCGGCCCGGCCTACTTCGTACATGAAGTCGGCGGCACCTTCCAGATCATCAAACTTGATGATTTCCCAGTGGAAGCGGTCTTCGGGAAGCGTCGAGGTCATGTTGGGGATACGGCCCTCTGCTGGCCAAACCTTTGGTCCCGGGTAGGGATGCAGCTTAACCGCCATCCTGGTTACCATGCCCACGCCGCCCAGGGCGCCGCAATAACCGCGCATCATGCCGCGCAGGTCGGGCCCCGGCCCTTTGCCCCAGAAACCAAGCTGATGATTTTGTGCAAACATGCCGGTGCGCAGAAGCTCGCCGTTGGGCAGCACCCACTCCATACCCAGAATATTGCGGAAAGACACTCCCAGGCGGTATGCAACGCCCCACAAGCCCTGGAATGTATGGCCTGCAAGTGCCGATGATTGTGCGCTGGCCTCGGGCGATCCGATGTAGAGTCCGCGCTTGTTGGCCTCGGCGTGCAGCTGGGCCATGGTGCAGTACGGTTCGATAACCGCATACATGTTCTTCTCGTCTATTTCTACAATGTTTGCCATGCGCTTGGAATCAATAATAACCGTGTGAGATCTGGTGGGGGCGGTCGACAGTGACCACTGATTGGACCCTACCGGCACAAACGGAAGATTGAATCTGTTGCACACTTTAATGACCTGCTGGACTTCCCGTGTGCAGGAAGGCATAACGACAAATTCAGGCCACATTGACTGCTCCAGGGTCTTGGGCGGAAGCCAGTCGCCCCAGTAGGCATTCATGGTGGCGGGATTATCTTTCACG
>JANQGV010000175.1 GCA_028282925.1 Thermodesulfobacteriota bacterium | reverse complement strand
AAGCCGGAGGTCAGGTCTTTGATTTTAACGCCCGTAACGAGGCTTGCAAGGGTATTGTACACGGCGTTGGCCATGCGCCGCAGGATATTTGCATGGGTGCCGGGCTTTCGGGCACCAACCACCATGTCGAAATGCTCCGATTGTTTTAAGAGGTCGGGAATATCCTCAGGGTCGTGCTGGCCGTCGCCGTCCATGAGCACTATGATATCGCCGTCGGCATGCCGTATGCCGGTTTTTACCGCAGCTCCGTTCCCAATGTTATAGGGGTGCTTGATGACCCGTGCCCCGGCAGACTTTGCAGCTTCGGCGGTACCGTCGGTTGAACCGTCGTCAACCACCAGAACTTCACAGTCAGGCACCTGTTTGTAGATGTTCCTGATTACCACGGGCAGCGACTCGTGTTCATTATGGGCCGGGATAACTACGGATACTTTCATGAGTTTCTGTTGTGCCCCCTTATTGCTTCCTAAATAGATATTACGCGATTTTGAGCAGTATAGATTAATAACGTTCTCTAGTCAAGCAGCTATGTCGGCGAGGCTGTCGTAAAACGTACATCTGCTGCGTTGCACTCACCCTTCGTCACTGCGACGTACAAACCAGTACGCCTCACTCCTCAGGGTTTCGCGCGCCTTACATCTGCACATTTTACAGCAGCCTCCAGGCTTGTTTTCTACACTATGGGCGGTGCTCCTCGGTGCAAAGTGCCAACCTCGTACTTTGCAATCCACATAACAGCGTATGCCTTGTCGGGTGCTTCCCGGCAGCCACCTTGAAGTATTTTGGGGATGTTGTAATACGTATTTTGACAATATATGGGAATCCAACATGCATCAGCAAATTTTACATTATTTGCCTATGCAGAATTTGCTGAAAATGGTGTCCAGGATATCTTCTGCCGTGGTTTCGCCGGTGATGTCGCCCAGGCTGTGCAGGGCCGCCTGGAGATCAACCGCGATAAGGTCGGGAGCGATGTTTCTGCCGAGTGCTTCGTGGACGAGCTGCACATGCTTGAGGGTTGATTCAAGGGCCTTGAGGTGACGAGCATTTGTAATAATAATATCGGACGGAGAAGTTGTGGTATCACCTGCTACGGCCTGCACAATACCTTTTTTTAACTGGTCGATACCGCGATTTTGTGTGGCCGAGACCTGAAACACCGTATTCTCCTGAAAGTAGGGAGTGATGTCAGTGAGTGACAGTATGTGGGCCAGATCTATTTTATTGATAACCGGTATCACGCTCTTTTTGCCTACCATATCGATAAGATGTTTGTCGTGTGTGTCGAGCGCTGTGCTGCCGTCCAGAACCAGCAGCACAATGTCGGCATCCTGAATTCTTTCCATGGTCAAGTCGATCCCGATGCGTTCAATTTCATCTTCTGTGTGATGCACCCCGGCAGTATCATGAAAGGTGACCGGGATGCCCTGTAGGGTGACTGTTTCATCAACGATGTCGCGGGTGGTGCCGGGAACGGAAGTCACAATTGAACGCCTGTTGCCGACCAGGGCGTTCAGCAGGCTTGATTTGCCGGCATTAGGCTTTCCGCATATCACGGCATGGATACCCATGCGGTAGAGCGAACCCTGGCGATAGGTTTCTATGATGCTGCGCAGTTCGGACTGGATTTCAGCAGTATTTTTCCGAAGCGCATCATGGTCGAGTATTTCGGTTTCATCCTCGGGAAAATCAATTGAGGCTTCAATGAGAGCAGTTATGTCTATAACGGCTTGCCGTATCTCGCAGACCCTGCGTGAAAGGTCGCCTCCAAGTTGACGCGATGCCAGTTTCAGTCCTGCTTCCGAACGGGCCTCGATAACGTCTATAACGGCCTCGGCCCGGCTCAGATCGAGGCGTCCGTTTAGAAAAGCACGTTTTGTGAAATCGCCCGGACCGGCAGCCTGTACTCCCTGTGCCTGCACCAGCGAGAGTATTTTCTGCAGAAGCACGATGCCGCCGTGGCAGTTTATTTCCACGGTGTCTTCGCCGGTATACGACGAAGGGCCTTTCATGTAGGACAGCAGCACTTCATCGATGGTGGAGTTGTCGGCAGGATCGATAATGGAACCATGATACAAATGGTGCGACGCGGGATTATCAGCGTTAAAGGACGCAGAGGAGAACAGCGGAACAATACTTTTAAGGGCATCAGGTCCGCTGATGCGTATGATGCCGATACCGCCCTGGCCGAGGGGGGTGGCGATGGCTGCGATTGTGTCGTTTGTATCCATAGTGTTTTGTAGGAGGCTGTCGTAAAACGCCCATCTACTGCGTTGCGCTCACCCTTCGTCACTGCGACGTACAAAAAAGTACGCCTCATTCCTCAGGGTTTCGCGCGCCTTGTATCAGAACATTCTCCATCAGCCTCTTATGTTGCGATTATCCCAACACGTTTCCAGTTGAATTCAAAACAGAGTGTTGTAGGGCCTGACTAGACTCTTTTTTTATTTAGTACGTCCCTGAAATATCAAATGCCTAAAATGTTGTATTAGTCCATTTTAGGCATTTGGATCAATCTTTTTTAGAGCGCCGCCCGGGTTTTTTTCTCGGTGTGGATTTAATTGTTTTTCGGCGCGATAATAACCTTTTTCATGCTGCCGTCACCTTTGCTCCAGGTGGTCAGCTCGGAGTCCTTTTTCAGGGTCATGTGAATAATTCTGCGGTCGCCGGCATTGAGCGGATTGGTGGTAACCGGGCCGCGGCGCTTTTTTGCTTTTTCGCTCAAACGGTTTGCAAGACTGACCAGTGAATCCACGTGCCGTGAGCGGTAGGCCTCTGAATCTACGGTAATATGGGGAGCATGTTTGTACCTGCTCAACCTGATTTTATTAATCAGGTACTGAAACGCTTCCAGGGTTTGGCCGCGTTTTCCGATGAAGATGCCGCTGCCGTCACCTGTGATGTTGAGGACCGTGTCGCCGTTGTCACGCTTAACGTCGACCGAGGCGTCGTCGATAATGTGTTTAACGATATTCTCAAGAATATCTTTCAGTTCCGATACCGAGTCGTCGGTGCCTTCGTCGAAGGTTACAGCCGCGGGAGCAGGTGCCGCCTTTTTTTTGCCGTTGTCTTTCAGAAGTCTGGCCCGAATTTTAGCTTTCTTGCTGGAAAAAAGAGACAAAAGTTTACCGGGGCTTGCTTCCAGTATCTCTATATGAAGATTTTCTTCCTGTGTGTCGAGCTCTGAGCAGGCAATTTTTATCGCTTCTTCGACGGTTTTTGCTTCGACTTCGATTGAGTGCATTCTGTTCCTCCTGGATCATTGGATTTCTTGTTGATGTATAATTGCTGTGCAATCGAGATTAGATTATTTACGAGCCAGTAGATGACAAGTCCTGAAGGGAAGTTCAGGAACATCACGGTGAATATGATCGGCATAAACATCATCATTTTTGCCTGTGTCGGATCTGCTGACGTAGGTGTCATTTTCTGCTGCAGGAGCATCGAGGCCCCCATGACAAGAGGAGCGATATAGGTCGGGTCCTTGGCGGACAGATCGTTTATCCAGAAGGGGATAAAGCTGGCGTGGCGCAACTCGATCGAATCCATCAGGCCCCGGTACAGGGCGATAAAAACGGGAATTTGCAGCAGCATGGGAAGGCAGCCGCCCAGGGGGTTGACCTTGTATTTTTTGTACAGGCCCATCTGCTGCCGGGCAAGCTCTTCCTTGTTGTCCTTGTATTTTTCCTGCAGTTTCTTCATTTCGGGCTGAATCTGCTGCATGCCTTTCATGGACGAAAAGCTTTTGTGGGTAAGGGGCCAGAAAAGCAGCTTGATGATAATGGTAAGCAGGATAATGGCCAGCCCGTAGTTGCCGAGGTATTTGTAAAAGAACTTCAGGGATACCAGCAGCGGCTTTGAAATTATATCGAACCAACCGAAGTCCACTGTTTTTTCAAGGCGGGCATCCTGGGCTTTGAGAATATCCATGTCCTTGGGGCCGATGTACAGGGAGCAGGTATACTTTGCTTCGGTGCCCGGGTGCAGCACGGAAATAGGGTAAATAAGCTGGTATGCCACGGTTTCTTCGCTCAGTTTCCGGATGCGGATCTGAAGCGGTTTAGGCTCGGCTGGGATAATAACGGACGTAAAGTACTTTTCTTCAATCGAGGTCCACTTGATGTCTCCCTCGAGTATCATCTCTTCTTCAATTTTTTTAAGCTCTTTTTTCTCAACGCTGTCTTTGATGAAATAGACGAACTGGGTGATGTTGTACGGGTCGCCCCCGAAAAAACCACCTCCGCCGTTTTTGGGGATGTGGGCGGTCCATTCCAGCACTGCATTACCCTGCTGAACTATATCGGATTCATTGGTGAGCCCGAGGGTGAAGTTTATCTTGTATTTGTCATTTGATATGTCGAACCGCTTGGTCGATTTCAGACCGGTGCGGTCTTTCTTGCTGAACACGAGGCTGCCCTGTGGTGTGCTTTCGTCCAGGTTGATTTTTTCGCTCTGGGCCTGCCATACCGAGTTGTCGGACGGGGCAGTACCGCCGGCCCTGATAAACGCGGTCCGCAGGGGTAGTACAGCCAGTTTTTCAACATGAATAAGCTCTTTTGGTGCATTTACCAGGGGGTCTTTTTGAGCGCCGGCACCGGAAGAGAACATGTTTTTTAAAGCCGACACAACAGGCGGAGCGTTGATTTTTTCCTTGTAGTTGTGCAGTTTGAAGCTTTGAAAGCCGGCTTGTGTTGATGACAAAACGGCTGTGAAAAGGTCGGTTGTGATTTCTACCGGCGGTTTTTCAGGGATGATGCCCGCCGGCTCCAGTGGCTGTGCCTGGGGTGCCGGTTCAAGGCTGAGCTGTTCAGTGCTTGGCACTGCCTGGGGAAGAGGCGCCGACGGTGACGGTGTGGTCCGGGCCGGGGCTGCTTCCTCTGCTGAAGGAGCAGGCGGAGGCACCGGAGCCTTTTTAGGCTCAGGCGCAAACATACCATAATATATCCAAAGTACGAGTGCTGATAAAACTATGGCCAGTAATGTTCTTTTTTCATTATCCATGAAGTTTCATGTCCCAGTAAAGGTTTTTGTGCGTTGTGCCTGTCTGGAAACGCTCCAGGAGCTTACAGGTGTGGTTAGTCACCGTGCGCTCTGGGCTGTAGTCTTGTCGGATACGTTTGCTCAGCGTGTTAAAGCGGGTCGTGTCCGCCGGGATGAAAGGGGTGACACTTCAGGAGCCGTTTCAGCACAAGCCAGCTTGCTTTATGAAACGGATACTTCTCCATAGCCGTGATTGCGTATGAAGAACATGTCGGTGTAAATCGGCAGTGTGCTCCCAACAGGGGCGATATGTATTTTTTATAACAGGTTAAAACATGAATGGCTATTCGATTAACCATGTCTGTCATACATCAAAAGCAATTGGTGCTTGCTCAGCCTGCTCCAGTTTTTTCGGTTCATTTCAGGGCTGCGTGCCGGTAGTACACAATAGTGGCTTCAACTCGCTGCACAGGGCGGCATATGATACTGTATGAGCGTCAGTCTTTGCTGTAATAACAAAATCTCTGGATTCCGGAAGATATTTTTTTTGCAGCCGAAAAAATTCACGCAATCGCCTTTTAATGAGGTTTCTTTGAGCCGCGTTGCCGACCTTTTTACTGACGGTTACCCCCAAGCGTCTCCATCCCAGGGTGTTCGGTAAAACCGCTACTTTAAAATGCTGAGATTCGTATGGCACTCCTTTTCGGTAAATGTGTATGAATTCAGAACGTTTGCGAAGCCGTTCTTTTGGCTTGAATGAGAACTCAGTCATTACACTGTGTACGTTCTGCGTGATTTAAGCACTCAGTTTCTTGCGACCTTTTTTTCTTCTTCTTTTAATAACGTTCTGCCCACCTTTGGTGCTCATACGTTCCAGAAACCCATGTGTGCGCTTTCTTTTCAAGTTGCTGGGCTGAAATGTTCTTTTCAATGTTTTCTCCCTCTAATTGAAGTGTTTCACGGTTAGTCGCTTTTTACAGCGCATCATATTCTATTAGTCGTTTACAGTTGTACTGTATCGGTGTATGGTGCTTACAGTACTTGGATAAAATTTTGATTCAATATGCTTATTTATTTAAATTTATAGAAAAACATAATTTCCGGAAGATGTCAAGATACTTTCTGGATTATGTCTTGATGCTTGAATGTCCGACACGTGCCTGTGTTTTAAGTGTTTGTAATTTCTTTTTTAATTTGTTTCAGCCTTTCGGGTCTGCGTGCCTTCCGGCGATTTTTTTCACCGCAGAGGGGATAATGCGAAAATATGAAAAAAACCGGAATTCCATGGGCTGAAATGTTTTGTATATATATTTGAATAGTAGGCTGAACCATAGTAAAATAAACACATTTATCCTCTGATTGATGCATGGAGCATATAACCTGATACATAACAAAGGCATGAGTAACGGTTTAAATAAACATCAACAACAGGAAAAAAAGCGGCGCAGGCGCGAGTGGGCCATCATCAGTATCGTCATACTGCTGGTTGTGGCCCTGACATCGGTACTGGTGTTTATCACCGGGCTTAAAGGTGATGCGCTGCTGCCCCAGAATATCCTTGTTTTAATCCTTACCAACGTCAACGCCATACTGCTGCTGTTGCTGATATTTCTTGTGGTGCGCAATATCGTAAAACTGTTTTTCGAGCGCCGCAGGGGTATCCTGGGATCGAAACTGCGTACAAAACTGGTTATCGCCTTTGTGGGCCTCTCCCTGATACCCACGCTGCTGCTTTTCTGGGTTTCCATCGGTTTTATCACCAATACCATCGAAAATTGGTTCAGTTTCAAGGTTGAAAGCTCCCTTGAGGAGGCTTTTGAGGTTGCCGAGGTGTATTATAATAATTCCGGTGAAAACGCACTGTACTATGCCCGTCAGATCAGCGAGAAGGTCACCGAGAAAAAGCTTTTGAATGAGGAAAACCTTGATGATCTGAAGCAGTTTATCAAATCCAAGCAAGTGGAATACAACCTGGGGGTTGTGGAGGTGTTTTCATCGCAGTTGGAAGAGCTGCTTAAGGTCATGAACCCCAATATCCCCGACAATACCTTTATCAGTGCCGAATCAAAGCTTGCGCAGCAGGCCCTGGAGGGCAAAGAGGTGATCCGCATTCAGTCGGCGGGGGAGGGTGATATCGTGCGCGGGGTTGTCCCGATCCGTTCGAGCTGGCGGCGCAAGGATGTTGTGGGTGTTGTGGTGGTGAACTATTACATTCCTCAAAGCCTTGTGTCCAAAATGGATACGATTTCCCGGGCGTTTCTGGAATATAAGGAACTGAAGATATATAAAACGCCCATCAAAAACCTCTATGTTATCCTGCTCTCGGTTGTAACCCTTTTGATTATTTTTTCGGCCACGTGGTTCGGCTTCCACCTGTCCAAGGTCATTACCGTGCCCATCAGCTCCCTCGCCAGCGCCACCCAGCAGGTGGCCCAGGGGAATCTTGATTTCCAGATAGCACCGGCCTCGGATGATGAAATCGGGAGCCTCATCGACTCCTTTAATATGATGACCCGGGACCTGAAGGTGAGCAACAAGCAGGTGGCTGAAACCACCAATGACCTGCGCGACACCATTAAGGAGTTGGAGCACCGGCGCGTGTATATGGAGATTCTGCTTGATAATGTTGCGGCCGGGGTTATTTCGCTGAACGCAGGCGGGGAAATTACGGCTTTTAACAAATCGGCCGAGAAGATGCTGGGCGTGCGCATGGAGGATGTGTTGCAGGAGTCCTATAAAAAGGCGCTGACCTCGGATTCGCTCATCCCGATTGTGGACTTCATTGATGAAATTACCGGATTCAACCAGAGTGCGGTAGAGCGGCAACTGACATTGCCGTTTTCACAGAAAACGGTATTTCTCTATATTCGGGCCAATATGCTGTTTGACGGTGAGGGTAATTACCTTGGGCTGGTGCTTGTGGCCGAGGACCTGACCCAGATTCAGCAGGCCCAGCGCGCCTTTGCCTGGCGCGAGGTTGCCCGGCGTATCGCCCATGAGGTTAAGAACCCCCTGACGCCTATAAAACTGTCGGCCCAGCGGCTCAGGAAGAAATTTAAGCCCCAGATAGACAATGACGGCCGGATATTCGACGAATGTACCGGTACCATTATCAATGAAGTGGACCAGTTGAAAGAACTGGTGAATGAATTCTCCAATTTCGCCCGGATGCCCGCCACGAAGCCGGTCCCGAACGACATAAATGAAATCATCAACGAGACCATCCTGCTTTTCCGGGAGGCGCACAAGGACATCAAGTTTGAATTCAATCCCGGGGAGAATATCAAGCGTTTCAGCTTAGACCGCGACCAGATCAAACGCGCCATGATTAATCTGCTTGACAATGCGGTTGTCTCGATGGAAAATGGCGGAAAAGTAAGCATAAAAACATCGTATAACGATACCCTGGAACTGGTAACCGTTGAAATAGCCGATACCGGTTGCGGTGTCCCCTCCAATGTAAAGCCCAAACTTTTTGAGCCCTATTTCTCAACCAAAAAAGGCGGAACTGGTTTAGGACTTGCTATTGTGAATACGATCATATCCGATCACAGCGGATATATACGGGTTCGGGACAACACCCCCAGTGGGACCTGTTTTATTATTGAATTACCCGTTAGTCAAAAAGTGAGAATATGAAAGGATTGAGTGCATGAAAACTCCGGTGATACTCCTGGTAGATGACGAAGAATCCATCATCAATTCCCTGCGAGGCAGCTTTGAAGATGAAGGCTATATAGTTCTGTGTGCATCCGACGGACACAAGGCGCTTGAGATTGTGAAATCGCAGCAGGTTGATACGGCGTTTCTCGATATCTGGCTGCCGGGTATGGACGGAATGGAAACCCTTAAGGCCATTAAAGATTATGACGCCGCCATTGAAATAGTGATGATGACCGGTCACGGTAACGTCAACACCGCGGTACAGGCGGTTAAGCAGGGAGCCTTCGACTTTCTTGAAAAGCCGTTTTCCCTTGATGCCGCTATAGATATCATCAAGAAGATCAAGGAAAAGCAGCAGGCCCCTTCAACAGAGGGGAAAACCGCCGGCGGCGGGCTCATGGAAGAGGACAACCTGACCCTGACCGGTGAAACACCGGACATTACCGCCATTAAAGAACTGGTGCCGGATCTGGCCGCTTCTGAAGAGCATATCCTTGTGCAGGGAGAAATCGGCATCGGAAAAGAGACCCTGGCGCGTCTTATCCACGGGTCTTCAAAGCGAAAGTCAAAGCCGTTCCTGAAACTGAACTGCGCCCTTTACGGTTCTGACGACATTGAGGCCGAGCTGTTCGGTTTGCGCAAAGGCGGTGCCGAGGCATCCAAAAAAGGCAGTCTGAAGGAGGCCACCGGTGGTACGCTTTTGCTGTACTCCATAGATGCCCTGCCCATTGAGGTTCAGAAAAAACTGACCGACTATATTGCCGGTGCCGCTAAAAGCAAAAGCAGTGGAGCGCGCATTATTGCAGCCTCCATTAGAAATATCGAAGAGGCCCTGGGGATGGACCTTTTGGACCAGGGTTTGCTCGATTGTTTTAAGCAGACCGTGAGTATGCCGTCGCTGAAAACAAGGCGTGCCGATATCCCCATGCTTCTCAACCAGTTTATCGGCCATTTCTGCAAAGAGTACGGCTTCAGGGAAAAAAGCTTTGACGACGATGCCCTGGAAACCCTGGTTAATTATGACTGGCCCGGCAACATCAAGGAGCTGAAAAACCTGGCTGAAAAGCTTGTGGTGTCGGTTCCGACGGTCAATATCTCGTCCCAGGATATCCCGGTTTCCGTGCGGGATGAGATGCAGTACCGCATGTCGCGCACCTACGACCGCTACGCCACCATGGAAGAGGCCGAAGCTGCCTGGCGCAAGAACTACCTCCTGTACCACCTGCGCAAGAATGAGCGTGATATCAAGAAAACATCTGAAAAACTGAATATTAAGGAGAAAAACCTTAAAAAATACATTAAGGATTATAATATCGTTATCGCCCAGGACCGTGAATCGGAAATGATGTTTCAGCGGACGCTGAAGCGCAGTATGGTGCTGAGTGGAAGGGGCCTTCATTCCGGCGACAAAACCGGTTTGATCCTTACTCCCATGCCCCCCAACAGTGGTATTATTTTCGGTAACATATCAAGCGGGGATACGGTGCAGGCCAATATCGACTATGTCATTTCAACCGAAATGGCCACCAGCCTGAAAAACACCAGTGCCGTGGCGCGTACCATTGAGCATTTGCTTGCAACGCTGCACGCCTACCGCATTTCAAACCTGATGATAAAGATCAACAACGAAGTGCCCATTATGGACGGCTCATCGGTGGATTTCTGCAAGATTATCGAGGACGCGGGTATCGAGGAGCAGGACGAGCCCCTTGATGAAGTGGTGGTGAATAAGAAGTATACCATCGGCGAAGTGTCGAAAAAGAACAAGTTCATCACCATAGAGCCTGCCGACACATTCTCGATCCACTACACCCTGAACTACCCCAAACCGGTCGGGCGTCAGGAGTTTACCTTTATCCTTGATGCGGTGGACAGTTTCAAACGCGAAATCGCCCCTGCCCGGACATTCGGTTTTTTGAAAGACATTGAAGCCCTGACCGAAAAAGGGCTTGCCGACGGCGGGCGGTTGAACAATTTTATTCTGATCGATGATGAAAAGATCGTGAACACCGATCTGCGTTTCCCCAATGAGTTTGTGCGCCACAAGATCCTGGACATGATGGGAGACCTGTACCTGCTCGGCAGGCCGATAAAGGGCAAAATAACGGCCAATATGACCGGCCACACCGAAAACGCCGAACTGGTACGCCTGCTGCGCGACAAGATGAACCTTGCGGCCGTGGGTATTGCCTGATATGGGTGGCGATACCAGGGATAACGGTTTTACAGGCGCGGTAAAGGTTGCGGAATCCAAGGACCCCAAATCGGTTTTGGCGTTGGGAAGAACACGACTGTATCTGGCGCGTCACGGCGAGCTTACAACATCGTCTGAATGGCGCTACGTCGGGCATATGGATATCGAATTGAATGAAAGCGGCGAGTCCCAGATGCGCGCCCTCGGGCAACAACTCCAAAGCGAACACATTGATATTGTGTTTTCCAGCGACCTGAAACGGACCGTGCGTTCCGCAGAACTCGTTGCAGAGCAGTTTGATCTGGAGGTGAGCCCCTGCAGTGCGTTTCGTGAAATCAATCTTGGACACTGGGAAGGCCTGACCATGCAGGAGATTGTGGAACGCTTCAAGGAGGAGTTTGAGGAGCGGGCGAGCAGACTGGCCGAGTTTCGTGTTCAGGATGGCGAGAGTTTTGTTGATGTGCGCGACCGGGCAATTCCGAAATTGCGCGATCTCCTGAAGCAGTACGAAGGGAAAAACATTCTGCTTGTGGCCCACGGCGGTGTCAACCGGGTTATTCTGTGCGACGCGTTGGGACTTACACTTGAACACATACCGCGTATCGAGCAGAATTATGCCTGCCTGAATATTATTGATTATTACGACGGACAGCCCGTAGTAAAGCTGATGAATGCCTACGGGTATGATGTGTAGAACGCTACGCCGTATCTTCCGGCGTTTCCATGGTATGAAGAGGGGGCTTATTGGAACTGCTTACTCCTGATTTTGATATTGATGCCTATTTTGAAACCGTTCGTACCGCCCCGGAACGGGTTTTGATGCTGGACTATGACGGGACCCTGGCTCCGTTCAAGGTTCAGCGTAACCAGGCCGTGCCCTACGAAGGCGTGGAAAGACTGCTTGACGGTATTATGACAACCGGACAGTGCCGGGTGGTAATCGTCAGCGGGCGCTGGACACGGGATATCCTGCAGCTCATACAGTTGAAAAAGCGGCCTGAAATATGGGGATCGCACGGCTGGGAACATATGCTGCCCGACGGATCATGCACGGTGGCCGAAATAGACGAAACCGCATTAAAGGTTTTGGCCGACATTGAAGACTGGCTGCGCGGAGCCGGCCTGTATCAGTATTGTGAGCCCAAGCCCGCCTGCCTGGCGCTACACTGGCGCGGCAAACCCCAGACCGATATAGAGCGTATCAGGTCATCGGTTATGGAAGAGTGTGCCCTTATGAAGGGGGCCGATACGCTGCATCTCACTGAGTTCGACGGAGGTCTTGAGTTCAGGGTTCCCGGCAGAACCAAGGGGTTGGCAGTGAATGAAATCCTACGTACCGTCGATCCTGATGCCTGTGTCGCCTACCTTGGCGACGATCTGACCGATGAAGATGCATTCAAGGCGCTGGGAAGCCGGGGGCTGCGTGTTCTTGTCAGGGATACCCTACGGTCGACTGCAGCCGATATCAGGTTGAACCCGCCGGATGAACTGCTTTCTTTTCTGAAACGCTGGCAGGAGTGCTGTTCGGCTGTCTGAAGACGCATGGGGATTTTACGGCCTTAATCGCGGCCGAAGGCCGTCCCTGCCCGGCTAAAATATTGTGTAAATTGATTAAAAGGACAGGCATATGTACATCGTAATCATGGCAGGAGGGAAGGGCACCCGTTTCTGGCCCCGCAGCAGAGCCGCCACCCCCAAGCAGCTTCTTGATATTACCGGCGAGCAGACAATGATCCAGCAAACGGTTGAGCGGGTGTTGCCGGTAAGCGGCCCTGAAAAGATTTTGATTGTAACCAATGCCGAACAGGCCGAAGAATTGCAGCGGCAACTGCCTGTTATACCCGCCGAGAACATCATTATTGAACCGGTCGGCCGCAATACCGCACCCTGCATTTGCCTGGCGGCCACGAAAATACATAAAACCGCCCCTGGCGAGGTTATGGCGGTGTTGCCTGCCGACCATCATATCGGCAGTCCTGATGCTTTTGTTGCAAGCCTCAGGATTGCCGAAAAAGCCGCGGCTGATACCGGCGCGCTTGTGACCTTCGGCATACAGCCCAATGCACCTGAAACCGGGTATGGCTATATTGAGTACGACGCCGGGAAGAGCACCGGCCTTGAGAACGTTTTCACTGTTTTGAACTTTCACGAAAAACCGGACCGCAAGCGTGCGCAGCAGTATCTTGCACAAGGGAATTTCCTCTGGAACAGCGGTATGTTTATCTGGAAGACATCGGTTATCCTGGATTATATCGAGAACCTGCTACCTGCCATGTATGCCGGCATCAAACCGGTTGAGGAACTCTGGGATACGCCTGAGATCGGTAGTGCGATTGCCAAGGCCTATGAGCAGTCGGAGTCGATTTCAATAGACTACGGCGTTATGGAAAAAGCCGACAATGTGCTCACCATCCCCGGTGATTTCGGCTGGAACGATATCGGGAGCTGGTCGGCCATTTATGATATTGCCCCAAAAGACGCCGACGGCAATGCCCTGCGCGGTGATGTTGTGATGGTCGATGCAGGCAATAATTTCGTTCACGCTCAGAAGACAACTGCTATTGTGGGGCTTGACAACATTGTCGTTGTTGAGACCGATGATGCCGTGCTGGTATGCGCCAGAGACAGGGTGCAGGATGTGCGCAAAGTGGTTGATGAGCTCGAAAAGAAAGGCAGGAAAGAACTGTTGTAATAAACAGACAGGCCTCTATGCCTTATAGTCCACCAGGAGACCGTCAAGGGTTTCGATATGCTCGATGATTTCTGAAAATTCCTGGTGGGTGATGTTCCGCTTCATTGTGGTTTTGATTTTGTCTTTTTCATCCAGCATCACAAGGTCGATAAACACTTCTCCCTGCTCCCGGTAGATACAGAAGCGGTAGGGAGAGTTTTTGGCTTTCAGGAGTTGATGGGCCTTTTCAGCGCACTGTGCCAGGTCGTCGAAGTGGTCCTTGGCCTCTTCGTGCGGCCGTTTCTTTTTCTGTTTTTTCTTTCTGCGTTTTCGGCGTTCGCCGAACCCCTGTGTGTGTTCGATATTTTCTACATGAAAATCATACTCGTCATCCATGGTCCTGCCGTCCCCGAGGGTTGTGCGTTGTGTTCCTTCCTTTACATATAGCATATCGTAGGGACTGTAAAGGAAATAACCGGCTGCTACAGATACGGTTTTGTTTCGGTCTTGATATCCTTTGAACAATCCCCGGGTAGGCGGCAGATTCGGTTTTTTGTATCGCTTCTTTGGGTGAAGTGTTTTTTGAATGCGGCCCTCAAAATACTACGGTATTTGCTTGTAAGGAATACGTAGGTAGTGTTTACAAAGTAAACATATCTTTTTTGGTAAAATTAAGTATTGCTTTATCACTGTTTTAAGGTATGCGTAATGATACAAAAAAAGTTGGAACTGGTTATAATTATTTGAAAAAACTATTAATTTTTATTTTTACCTTATCTGGTGACAATACAATAGAAAGAATTAAAACATTTTGAGATTGTTATTCAATTTAAATAAATATTGACTTTTGCTATAAATACCATATAATTACTTAGTCTACTAAATATAATGTTAAGCTAGAGATCGCTTATCAGGCGTATCAAAAGTAATAGTGAAAGGAGATAGTAAGAGATGAAGAACGATAAGAATGAGTCAGTTATCATGACAGTTGACGAAGTCGCCGACTATCTCAAGCTGTCAAAAATTACGGTATACAAGTTAACCCAAAAAGGTGAGATCCCCGGCTTCAGGATCGGTAGTTCCTGGAGATATAATCGTGATACGATTGATGAAATTGCACGTGTTGGCACCAAAAAGATTGCCTGAAGGGGGGGGAGGAAGGAACTATAATCTTTTAGCCTGATAAAGCATCTCGGGAGGGGAAGTAATAGATGTAAAAAGCCTCTGACGGCAGCGGGTCAGAGGCTTTTTTTTGCAACAATGTACGGATATTACGGATATGATACGTGCCCGAATGGTACATTATAAAAAAGTGTTGAAATACTTTGACAAATGGGATATTTTTATTATTTGTACATCAAATCTGAAAATTACATACTGTACAGAACCAAACCAAACATATGCACCAGGTAAGGAGGCACAATGGGCAAAATAAGCCGTCAGCAGTCAGCAAAGCGTAAAAGAAGAAAAAGAAAAGTCAAAAGGATCGGTCGCGGTAAAAGAAGATAGGAAGCGCCGTGCACAGCCCTAAGGAAAACATACTCCTGCATTCCTGCTGTGCACCCTGTTCAACCTATGTTATTCAGCAGCTTTCTGAACAGTATAGGGTGACGGCACTCTTCTATAATCCCAACATTCAGCCGCAACGTGAATACGAGAAGCGCCTCGATGCAATGCACACGCTTTGCGATATAACCGGCACGGAACTCATTATAGCCGATTATGAGGTTCCTGAATGGGAAGCCTGCAGTAAGGGGCTGGAAAAGGAGCCCGAAGGTGGAAGACGTTGCACCGTCTGTTTCGAAATGCGTCTTAAAAAAACCGCTGAAATTGCAGCCTCAAACGGATTCATCCACTTTACGACGACACTGTCGGTCAGCCCTCACAAGGATGCCGAATGTATTAACGCCATCGGTACCGAACTGGCACACCGGGGCGATATGCAATTCTTGCGAAGTGATTTTAAAAAGGACGGCGGTTTTCAAAAAAGTTGTGAATTAAGCCGTACCTATGGACTATACCGCCAGAACTATTGCGGCTGTTTATGCAGTATTCGAACATAATTCTGCATATTTCCGGTAGTATGATATACTTGATACGGTAACTACAGTCGATCTGGAATTCGGGCGGTGGATATATACCATTGCCGGGCCTAAATGCAGCACTCTGCTCACAAGATACATAGTGATTATGGAACCTGAAAAAAGAGCCTTTTCATTTATTGATATCATCTCAAGAAGCGAAAAACCGCGCACAAAAGGGTTGACCATGGTGCTTGATAAAGCCTTTGGTTCGATGCAGGCCGAAATTCTGATGATGGCGTCGGATTATATTGATATTATTAAGCTCGGCTGGGCCACACCGCGTCTCATTCCTGAACAGGTTGTCCGGAAAAAGATAGAACTGTATCGTCGGCATGACGTAATGGTCGGCAACGGCGGCACTATTCTTGAAATCGCCTATCAGCAGAACAAAGTAGACGAGTTTTTTTCCTATTGCCGCGATATCGGCCTGACGCTTATTGAAGTGTCAAACGGAGTGGTCAACATCGACCCCGATACAAAGGCCGAAATTATCAATAAAGCGGTTGAAATGGGTTTTTATGTGATTTCTGAAGTGGGCAAAAAAGACCCTGCCGAAGATCTCAAGCTCTCCGTAAAGGACCGCATAAATGAAGTGCGCAGCGATCTGGCTGCAGGGGCTCATTATGTTATTATTGAAGCCCGTGAAGGCGGCAAAGGCCTGGGTGTATATGATGACAAGGGTGGCTTGAAACAACAGATGGCCGTGCAGCTTGTCGACGAACTGGGACTTGAAAATATCATGTTCGAGGCCCCGGAAAAAAGCCAGCAGGCTGGCCTGATTTTACTTTTTGGTCCTGATGTGAGCCTTGGAAACATTCGACCTGATGATGTGATTCCCCTTGAAACCCTGCGTAGAGGCATTCGAGGTGATACCTGTGGCAAGCTGTAGGATCGGTGTAGGCCGCGAAGCAGTCAAGGACATTTCCCCCGATGAAACCGTAGTCGTCATAGACAATCTACGGGCCTCAAGTACTATTGTTACCGCACTCCACCTTGGTATCGAAGAAATAATTCCGGTAGTCGATGACGGTGAAGCCTTTCGGCTGCGCGAGGGCGGGGCGGTTATCGCCGGCGAGCAGGGCGGCGTTACATTGCAGGGATATGATCTTGGTAATTCACCCACAGAACTGATTGCTTGGTATACTGCAAAACCGTTTGCCCGGATGGTTTTGAAAACGTCGAACCTCATACCGGTCCTTATCACCCTTCCGGGAGCGGTCATCTGTTCCAGCCTGAATTTAGAGGCTGTTCTTTCGTATCTCTCCGGTAAAGATGTATATATACTAGCTGCAGGAGGTTCCTATGGTGTGGCAGAAGACGTCGGCGTTGCAATGACGCTGAGTTCGGCCCTGAACGGCGTGCGCTTTAATCAAGAGTTTGTTTCTGCCTTTACACAGGAATCGGCTGCTGCCGGGCACCTGCGTGAGATCGGATATGCAGCAGATGTCGAGTATATATCCCGTTTAAATGTATATGACATTGTGCCTGTTTTCGACGGCAGGTCGATTAAAGCCGTAGGTGAAGATAATGATTGATGCGCGTATTGTCGATTGTATCGAATCTGCGGGCATTGATATGGTGTTGAGCCTGCCCTGCAATATGCTGGACGGTATTTTGCAGGAAATAGATACCAGAGGCCTCAAACGCATACCGGTGTGCCGTGAGGAAGAGGGGGTAGGAATTGCCGCGGGTGCAGCCCTGGCCGGGAAAAGGCCGCTGCTTCTCATGCAGAACTCCGGACTTGGAAATTCAATTAACGCGCTGCTGTCTCTGACGCGGTTATACCGTATGCCCCTCTTTGTTCTGATGAGTCACCGGGGCGGCCCCGGTGAGCAGATTGAAGCACAGAAACCCATGGGCCGTGCCGTACCAGGGATACTTGATACAATTGAAATACCCTGCCGTTTTATGAAAACCGGCGGTGACCTGGATGCATTGACGTCTTTTATTGGGAGCACTTTTGAAGGGGATGCAGTTCAGGCGGCCATGTTGTCGCGGGAGCTTTGGAATGAAGCGCAGTGAGGTTCTCAGCATAATTGCCGAACAGGACGGCTTGCTGGTTGCCAATATCGGCTTTCCTTCACGGGAGTTGTATGCTTTGCATGACCGCCCGGAAAACTTTTATATGTTGGGTTCCATGGGTATGGCGAGCTCCATAGGCCTGGGGCTTGCACTTTCACAGGACAGACGGGTATATGCCATTGACGGTGACGGATCGATTCTCATGAATATGGGAAGCCTTGCAACCATAGCCCATAACGCCCCCGGCAATTATTGTCTTGTCATTATTGATAACGGTGCCTACGGCAGCACCGGTAATCAGCCCACCTATACTTCCGAAAAAACAAACCTTGCAGATATCGCACGTGCGGCGGGCAATCGTAACGTCAAAAGAGTGGGTACTATCGATGCGCTAAAGGAGGCCTTGCGCACAAGCCAGGACAGGACTGCGGTTATCGTTGTGGAAACAGAACCCGGTAATGACACGGTGCCGGTTATTCCACTCGATCCCGTTATCATTAAAGAACGGTTCATGAAAGCAGTGCAATCGTAAATACAGAAAGGTACCTTTGTGAGTCATGTATTCGGGCCGGTGCCGTCCCGGCGCCTTGGGTTTTCATTGGGGGTTGATATTGTACCCCTTAAAACCTGTACGCTTGATTGCGTGTATTGCCAGGTCGGCAATACAACGCACAAGACCCTCGAACGGAACGAGTATGTATCGCCTGATGTCGTTATCGATGATATACAGGAGGTGTTGAAAAAAGATACGACCATTGATTATATCACTTTTTCCGGATCCGGCGAACCCACCCTTAATTCTGCACTTGGTGTTATGATTCGCAGGATCAAATCGCTCTGTGCATATCCGGTAGCGGTCATTACAAATGGTACCCTTTTGTATCTGCCCGAGGTTCGACAGGATCTGCTCGGGGCCGATCTCGTAATACCCTCTCTTGATGCGATAACACCCGCTATCTTCAACAAAGTGAATAGACCTTCTTCCGGTCTTGATGTCGGCAAGATTATTGAAGGACTGGCATTGTTCCAGCGGGAGTTTAAAGGCCGTCTCTGGATAGAAGTGCTTATCGTCAAGGGGGTAAACGATTCACGTGAAGAGCTGCACAAGATTAATGCCGTTGTGCAAAGGATTGCCCCTGATAAAATTCAGATTAATTCCATATTTCGTCCCGGCGCTGAAAAGGATTTTGAATGTGCCGATGCAGACACGCTGGAATATGCACGTGACCTTTTTGGTCCAAAGGCCGAGATAATCGGTGAGTTTAAAAAAGAACGAACCGCCGGCTCTCAAGGAACCCTTACCGACGACATACTACAACTGCTAAAACGCAGGCCGTGTTCAGTTAAACAGCTCAGTCTTTCCCTTGGGGTTGATCCGAAGCTGATTGTCGACCGGATTGCGCAGATGCACTCTGACGGGCGTATCAGGCAAACGGAACACGATGGTGATTCCTATTATTCAGGTGTTTTGACCTAGACTTGTTTCATCTCAGTACTGCATGTCACCGTGAAGGTAAATAGAAAAGCGGATTGCGTGGTCGGTTATAGCGCCTGACCTGGAAATGCAGGTAGGCGGTTTTTTTGCTGCCGGACGCATATCCGACAGAGGCGATTTTCTTGCCCTTTGAAACCCACTGGCCCTCCGACACGAACTGTTTCCCGTTATTTGCGTAGACTGTGGCGTAATTGTCGCCATGTTGCATGATAATGGTGTTGCCGTAGCCTTCAAGATAATTCGCAAATACAACTTTACCGGAACCTGCCGCTACAACCTGAGTACCGGCCCGGGCTTTAATGTCGATCCCGTCGTGTTTTGTGCCGTTGTACATGCCGAATTTTTTGATGATGCTTCCCTTCAGGGGCCAGATGAATGTGCCGGTATGTTTTACAATTTTCGGAGGCTTTGTTTTAGGCCTGGTGCTTTTTGGTTTACCGTTTGTGCGGGGCTTTTGTTTGACCGTCGGAGGTACATAGAGCACTTTTGTTGCTCCTGGAATAAACAGCCTGTCACCGACTTTAATCTGTGAGGGGTTGTCGATGTTGTTGATCTCGGCAATGTCCTGCAGGTTGACATTATATGCATTGCATATGCTCCACAAGGTCTGTTTTTTCTTAACCGTATGATAAATACCCTTGGTTTTGCCGGGCATCAGCAGGTGAGTGGGGGGATGCGAACATGAGGAGCACCATACCAGCCATAGGCTGCAAACCATCAGTATTGATAAACGTGCTGTTACGTATGGCTTCAATTGTATCCTTAACGATGCAGGCGGTACCGTGCTTTTTAATAAACGTGAGTCGTGCTGAAACGTATACGGAATGTGTATGGAATCCGCAGGCACAACAGCAGAACCCCTGCATCTAAAAGATGATTTTTTCCAGTGCTTCCCGTGCAGCATGATGGGTTAAATCAGTGCTTAACGGCGTTATGGACACAACATTTTCCGCAATGGCATCGGCGTCGGAGCCGGGTATTGATTTGAACCCCACGTCGGTACCTCCGATACTGCAGAATTTTTCACCACGGGGGTCTATGAACTCGGTAATGGTGCTGTCGTAGATGCATTTGCCCTGGAACGTTATCCGGTATTCAGATACGGGTTTGCCGGCTGTATCGGGTATGTTGATGTTGAGAAACGTATCGGTAGACAAGCTGCTCTGAACGATTTTTTCAACAACCCGGGCGGTAAAATCGGCCCCGGGTGTAAAATGAAAGTTGTCGCGGCAGGCGAGTGAAACGGCCACGGCCGGGATGCCGCGAATGGCCGCTTCAAATGCGGCCGCCACTGTGCCGGAATATGATATGTCGTCGCCCATGTTCGGTCCTTTATTGATGCCGGATACAACCACTGCAGGCTTTTCAGGCAGCAGCCCGTTTAAGGCGATATTGACACAATCCGACGGGGTCCCGTCAATCATAAACCGTCGTGCGGTCAGCTGCGATACCTTGAGGGGCCTTTTAAGGGTCAATGCTCGTCCCATGGCACTTTGGGAATGTTCAGGGGCCACTGTCCAGACATCGCCCAGGTTTTTTAAGGAATGTTCAAGTGCGGTTAGACCTTTGGAATTAATACCGTCGTCGTTTGAAAGTAAAATAAGCATGTTAAAATATAATAAAAAAATAAGAATATGAAACGTTACTCAGTACGTTACGATTATAAAATACGGGTGAATCATGTCAATTAAAAGATAGCGTAGCGCATTGTATAAGAGATGATTGCGGATAAAATCAGTAAATGGTTAAAATGATGTTTATATGCTGTTACGCCGTTTTTATTGACACACCAGTTGCTATCCCGTATACTGTTTTCTCACGTAGACCCACCCGATCGAACCACCAATTACAAAAAAAGGAGACGGACTTTGTTTAAGGTAATTCTCTATTTAACGCTCATCACGTTGATACCGGCGCTTGAACTTCGCGCATCCATACCCTGGGGTATTTTTACCATGCAGGATCAGATCTCATGGCCTGTTGTTTTTGTTATTTGCCTGGTTGCCAATATCATTTTAGGTTGGTTTGTTTTCTGGGTTATGGGGCCTGTTTTCACCATTGTCAGGAAATGGACCTGGTTTGATCAGAAAATCTGGCCGATTCTAGAGAAGACCCAGCACAAAATACATCCTTATGTTGAAAAGTACGGTGAGCTCGGCGTTGCCTTTTTTATCGGGATCCCGTTGCCGGGATCAGGTGTGTATACCGGCGCATTCGGTTCATATTTGCTGGGGCTTGATAAAAGAAAGTTTGCCATTGCCAATGTCATTGGTGTGTGTATTGCCGGTGTTGCGGTTACGGCATTATGTCTGATGATCAATTATGGGATAGTTGGTGATGACAGTCTGATAGCCAAGCTGTTCTTGAAGCGGTAAATAATACATATAACACCTGTCTGATTTCCGCAGTATAGCTTATTATGCAACAGGTGACAGCAATAGATTTCTTTTTGCAGGGCGCCACTTTGTGGGCACCCTTTTTTTATTTTCTTCTAAAAACGATCGGATACAGACACCTGCCTTCTGCGTCTTTTTAAATTTTTATAATTATTTTCGAATGCTATCATATCTTGCATTATTTCTGGTTATAAAAAAGCCCGTTACCTTTTCAGGTAACGGGCTTTGTAGTACATATGCTTCAGTTATACCGATTAGATGAGCGGTGCGATAACCAGTGCAACAACCGACATGAGCTTGATAAGAATATTGAGAGAAGGACCGGAAGTGTCCTTGAAAGGATCGCCTACGGTGTCGCCGATAACGGCAGCCTTGTGGGCTTCGGAACCTTTACCGCCCTTATGGCCTTCTTCAATGTATTTTTTAGCGTTGTCCCATGCGCCACCGGCATTGGCCTGGAATACAGCCAGCAGTACGCCGGTAACCGTAGCGCCTGCAAGCAGGCCGCCCAGGGCTTCAGGGCTGATGAAACCGAAAATAACCGGCACAACGATAGCCATGAGGCTGGGTGCAACCATTTTTTTCAGTGAAGCTGCAGTTGAAATGTCAACGCACTTGGAATATTCAGCAGTGGCTTTACCTTCCAGCAGACCGGGGATTTCACGGAACTGGCGGCGAACCTCAACGATCATGTCTTTAGCGGCCTCACCGACTGCCTTCATGGACATGGCCGAGAACAGGAACGGCAGCATACCGCCGATGAACAGACCGGCCATGATGCTGGGCTTGGTTACATCCAGTACGTCGATTCCTGCCTGGGTGCGGAAAGCAGAAAACAGTGCCAGGGCGGTCAGTGCAGCGGAACCGATGGCGAAACCTTTACCGATAGCGGCAGTGGTGTTACCAACAGCGTCGAGGTTATCTGTTTTTTCGCGAACTTCAGGCGGAAGCTCAGCCATTTCAGCAAGGCCGCCGGCATTGTCTGCGATGGGGCCGTAGGCATCAACAGCAAGCTGAATACCGGTAGTAGAAAGCATACCCAGAGCTGCGATGGCGATACCATACAGGCCTGCAAAGTGGTATGAGGTCAGGATGGCACCGGCAATCCAGATTGTGGTCAGGCAGGTGGAGGACATACCGTTGGCAACACCGGAAATAATGTTGGTAGCGGGTCCGGTTTCAGACTCTTCAGCAATAATGTGAGCAGGTTTTCGGTCTTTCGAGGTGTAGTATTCAGAGGTAACACCAACCAGAACGCCTGCGATCAGGCCGAAAATTGTTGCCAGAAAAATGTCTGTTCCTGAGATTCCTTCGATTCCGGCAATGGTGATTTCCGTAGGGATATACTTGGCGCAAACAAAGTAGGTCACTACCAGCATAATGGCTGCGGCGCCGAAGGTACCCATATTAAGAGCCGTCTGGGGGTTGCCGCCTTCTTTAACGCGCACAAAGAAGGTTCCCACGATGGAAACAATGATACCGGCTGCGGCAATGATCAGGGGCAGCATTACGGCGTTGTAACCGGCGTTCTGCATGCCGACTGAGGTTGCGCCCAGAACCATGGCACCAACGATAGAGCCTACGTAGGATTCAAAAAGGTCGGCGCCCATACCGGCAACGTCACCAACGTTATCACCAACGTTATCGGCGATGGTAGCGGGGTTGCGGGGATCGTCTTCAGGGATACCGGCTTCAACCTTACCAACAAGGTCGGCACCAACATCGGCAGCCTTGGTGTAGATGCCGCCGCCGACCCTGGCGAACAGAGCGATTGAAGAAGCGCCCAGGGAGAAACCGCTGACTACGGTAATAACATTCGACAGGTTGGCGGATGCGTCACCCAGCATGCCGAGGTTTCTGTAGAGAATAAGAAGTACGCCAAGGCCCAGTACGCCGAGGCCGACAACACACATACCCATAACGGTACCGCCGGAGAAGGCGACCTTCAGGGCGTCGTTGAGGCTGGTGCGAGCGGCGTTGGTGGTGCGGGCATTAGCAGCAGTTGCGATCCGCATGCCGAAAAAACCGGCCAGGCCGGAACAGAAGGCGCCAACTACAAATGACAGCGCAATCAGAGGATTGCGGTAGGCATCGGGTGAGCTGCTCCAGTTGGCAAAGGCCAGCAGGATGGCAACGCAAACAACAAAAATTCCAAGAATTTTATATTCGCGATACAGAAACGCCATGGCGCCTTCGCGAACATACCCGCAGATTTCTTTCATGCGGTCGGTCCCCATGTCCTGCTTGTTGACCCAGGTAGCTTTAAACAGTGCAAAAACAAGTGCGATAATTCCAAATACAGGAATAAAATACGTTAGATTTTCCATGATCATCCTCCCATGAGATAGATGCTGCTGTAATAAATAATTTATTTATCTACTGGACCATGAGGTCGATGCTGTGGAAGCGGTTCATAGCGGCCTGTGGCCCTTGATCTAAAATAATTTCTATACAGTCGTTAATGGTGCTGAGTATGCTCTCTACTACAGTCTCTTCCTGCTGCCTGAACTTCTGCAATACAAAATCGGTCGGTTTTGTATGCTCAGGCGGCTTTCCAACACCGACCCTGATACGCGGATAGGACTCTGCGTGCAAATGCCTGGTGATGGATTCGATTCCCCGGTGTCCGGCGCTTCCGCCCTGAAGTTTGATCTTCAGTTGTCCGAACGGTATATCCATGTCGTCGTGGATAACCAGGATATCTTCCGCCTCGATCTCGTAATAATCGGCTACCGCCCTTACTGCTTCACCACTGCAATTCATGAACGTCAGTGGTTTCAGGAGTATTGTTTTATGCTTCGCAATGAAGCCTGAACCGAATACCGATCGAAACTGTTTTTTTTGAAGCGCTATAGTGTGCTTTTCAGCTATAGTGTCTACGGCCATGAATCCAATGTTATGCCTGGTATCAGCATATTCATTTCCGGGATTACCAAGACCGACTATAAGCTTCACGTAACCTGCACCAAAAACGTGGATTAAATTTATTCCTTGGCTTCAGCTTCAGCCGATTCCTTAGCTTCTGCTCCTTCTTCGGCACCCTCTTCACCTTCTTCCGTTTCATCCTTGGTTACCGTCGGTGCCAGGATGTTGACGACTGCTGCCTGAGGATCATTCAGTATCTTCGCATTGTCGGCCACCTGCAAGTCGCTCACATGCAGAGAATCGCCGA
>JANQGV010000089.1 GCA_028282925.1 Thermodesulfobacteriota bacterium | reverse complement strand
ACTCTAATTATACCTATACGGTCACCCCGGAAAAGCCCGGCTTTATCTTTACTCCCCGGTCACGCACAATCCTGGTAAGGAATACGGATGTCGACTTTATCGACTTTACGGCGGAGGCCTTTGCCGGTGCCACCATTTCCGGCACCATCACCGGCGGAACCGGCGCGGCCCTTAATGAGGTGCAGGTGTCCATTGCCGGGGAAAAAGGCTTTGCGGAAAGCACATCAACGGATCAAAACGGGGCGTACCGCTTTGCCGGGCTTGAGCTCGATACCTATACCATAACCCCATCGCTACCCGGGTACAGCTTTTCACCGGCGGAAATCACGGTGCGCATCGAATCCGCAGGCGATATTGAGAAATCCGGTAATGATTTTACCGTTATTTCCGGCGATCAGCTTTTCGTGTCCGGGTATGTTATCGAAGACAATACTCCGCTGCTGGGCGTATCCGTTGAGATCGTGGACGTTCTTACCGGAAGAGCGGCACTGCCGCCCGTGAAAACCAACACCGACGGCCTGTTCGGATTTTACGGCATCGCCCCCGGCACCTACCGGATCCGGCCCGTGATGAGGGGGTACGGCTTTGAGCCGCTTGCCCGGACCGTCACGGTATTCGGAGGCGGCGTTTCCGACGTCAATTACCAGGCGGTACAAGGCCATTACATCGCGGGAAAGGTGTCCAATGTGCTGGGCGTACCGTCCCTGTACGATTTTACGATATCTTTGGAAAGCTCACAGGGGCAGGCCCTTGCGCAAAAGACAGCCGATTTGATGGGCCAATACATATTTATGGGCCTTGAAGCCGGGCAGTATACGATACGCGTTACGGGAGAAGGATACCGCACGCTGCCGCAAAGCCGAACCGTTGATATCCTGGTCAGCGGCAGGGAAGATATGAATTTTATTGTATACCCGATCTGCCCCATGGTGTTCCTGAATGCTCCCATGTCCGGCGCGCCCGGCGACGAGGTTTCGATCTACGGTATCAATTTCGGGTTCAGCGAGCCGACCACGGCGGGCTCCGGGGTGTTTTTCGGCACCAGTGACGAGCTTTCCCGGGTCAAGGCGGACGTGGTGTTCTGGTCGGGTTTTATGATTACCGCAATCGTGCCGGAGGTGCAGGGGCTTGTAAACCTGTGGGTAGTGACCGGCGATGATTCATGCACGAACGATCCGTTGATCAGTAACGTCTTTTTCATTGATGAAAGCGAAGAAGACACCAATGACGACTCCACCGAAAACTCAAGGTGATGCAGGGGGACGGCATGCTGTGTGATGAGGCGATCAGGGACAGGGACAGTATGGATGTATTTTATCATCATGTGTATGAGTATGTAAAAGGCATCCGCCGGCTGATCCTGCATACGACAATGGAAACCTACCGTAACCGGATAGAAGACAGGCTGCAAAGAAACGGCATTGCGTACCTGGTGTATCCGCTCGGCGAAAAGAAAATCAACGTCTTTTTCGGCGATGAGGCCTGCATCGCAGTCATCAGGCGGTTTAACAAGCAAAACCTGTTCGACCTGTCCGACGAGGAGGATTTCATCCTGGGTGCCATGCTCGGCTATGATACGGCCAAGCAGTGCGAGCGCTACCTGGGCCGTAAGGCCAGGACGGAAGCAGCAATGGGCCGGGGATTTGCGTCACATTTCTCCTGATGCATCGCCCGGGTTTGTATAGCGTATTGCGGTTTCGATCATTAAGGGGTCGATGCCAGTTGCGTGTATCCTTGCACCCGCCTTGCAGACGGATGCCCTGAAATGCCGGCGCGTCCCGGTCCGGCCGTGCCACTGCTTCTTCTCTCTCCCGCCTTGCAAATAACAACTTGTTTTTCCTGCCATTTTATACTATTAGTGTATAGATCGTTTTAAAGGGGTGTCGGCCCGTAACAGCGCGCCGGTTGTTTATGCGAAGGGGCAGGGCGTACCCTCTGTTTATCGGCAGTATATCAACGAAATTTCACGACAATTATGACACAGCACACGGATCAAGAGGAGACAAAGAAGCCCGACCTCAAGGTACGGACAGCCGCCGCCGCAACCGCGATGAATATCCTTCTGACCGGGCTCAAGTTCCTGCTGTTTTTTTTCTCCGGCAGCCTGGCCATTCTGGCCGAGGCCGTTCACAGCTTTACCGACATCGCAACGAGCTTCCTTGTGTTTGTCGCGGTGAAGCGGTCCGGTGCGCCGCCTCCCGAGGAAGAAGACGAAGAGGTGCCCGATGAGTCCGACCCCGAGACCGAAGCCCCGAAGAGGAAACCGAAAAAAGACAACCTGGAATTGAAAATCTCCCTGTGCATCGGTCTGCTGCTGGCTGTGCTGGCCGCAACCCTGCTCAGGAAATGCATTGTGGCCGAGGTTGTGGAGGTTAAAAACGCCCTGGTCTCGGGTATCATGTTCCTGGTGTTTTCCATCGGGTCCTATTTTATCTATCGCTTTGAGACGCGCGTCGGGGAGCAGGAGGGCTCTATCGGGCTTGTTTCCGACGGCATGCATGCCCGGGCTGACATGACCGCATCGCTCCTGACCGGCTTCTCGCTCATCCTGTATTCCATGGGTATCAACCTTGACCGCTGGGTGGCCGGCCTCATCGCCCTGTTTATTCTATCCTTTGCCGTTGAGACGCTGGTAAACGTGGGGCTTGTTTATTTCCGCCGCGAATCGGACTACCTGTTTAAATACAAATCCTTTAAAATTATAGCTTTTCTGTTCGATAAAACCGCTATTCAAAATGCCCTCAAAATCCTGAGGGCGTTTCTGGAGGCACGGCTGGAAAATGCCGGGCTGCGAAAAGCGCTGTACAGGGCCATCATCTTCGGGCCCTTTGTTCTGCTGTGCGCCGGATACCTGTCGACCGCTTTCTTTTCAGTCGGGGTACGGGAGCAGGCGGTTGTTGAACGGTTCGGCAGGCCCCTGGATCTGCAGGAACCGCTGGGGCCGGGCCTGCATGTGAAGTGGCCGTGGCCGGTCGACCGTGTCAGGAAGGTCGATACCGCCTCTATCAAACAAATCAATATCGGCAACATTACCGACAAGCAGACCAAAGCCCTTTTGTGGACCAGAACCCACGGCGCGGAAGAGGCATTCCTCAGCGGGGACAATAACTTTTTTTATCCCTACATTGTGCTGCATTACCGGATCGACAATATCTTCGACTTCCTGTATTCAACCAACGATCCCGACGTTCTGATAAGCGAAGTGGCACACCGGGTCGCAACATCCCTTTTTGCCGGTGAGGCTTTTTATACTATTGCGGCTACGCACCGCAACGACCTCAAGCAGCGATTGTTCGAAAGGCTGCAGGCAGAGCTCGACGGCCTGCAAAGCGGCGTTGAGCTGCTGGCCGCAAATTTCAAGGACATCCACCCGCCTATTTTCGTTGCGGATGCGTTTGAGCGTGTTATCGCGGGCTACCAGGAAAAGCAGAAGATAATAAACGATGCCCTGGGGTATTGCAACAATGTTCTGCCCCAGTCACGCGGTACGGCCGCAAGCAGGCTGGAAGCCGCACAGGCATATATTACCGACCGCGTAAAAACCGCCCACGGTGAATCCGTGCGCTTCAGGCTTTCTCTGCCCGAATCACGGCAGCAGAAAAACCTGGCAATGTCCCGCATCTACCTGCAGACGGTCAGGGACGTGCTGAAGGAAAAATCCAATATTGTTGTTGACCCAGGCTCGGGGGAGCCCGAGCTGTGGATCGATTTTGATAACGTATTTCCCGCTGACTGGAAGGGAGGTCAAAAAAAGTGAAATATACCGTTATTTCCTGCGCTGTAATCGTAGCGCTCGCCGCGCTTTTCTCGAGCACGTTTACCGTATCTGAGCGCGAGTATGCCGTGGTGACCCAGTTCGGCAAACCCACGCGAACAATCAGCACCTCCGGGTTTAACTGGAAGCGACCGCTCTTTCTGGAGACGGTCAACCGGATAGACCGCCGCATACACACGTTTACCACCCAGCCCATTCAACTGCTGCTGGGAGATAAAAATCCTATTGTGCTGACATCTTATGTTTGCTGGCGTGTCCGGTCCCCGCTGCTTTTTTTTCAATCGTTGATCAATAAAGACATAGCCAGGCAGAAGCTGGGCGACATGGTCAATTCCCAACTGGGAAGCGTCCTGGGTGACTTTGCCCTTTCCAATATAATAAATACCACGCCGGAACAGGTGAAGCTCGCTGTTATTGAAGACCGTATTCTAAAAAATACCAATAGCAGATCCCAGGACAAATACGGTATTGAAATTGTGCAGGTGGGGATCCGCAGAATAGCCTATCCCGCCATTGTGGCCGATGCCGTGTATAACCGCATGCGCTCCGAGCGCGAGAAAGAGGCCATGAAATACCGGGCCGAGGGCAGAGAAGAGGCGACAAAAATCAAGGCGAAGGCAGACCGTGAGGTAACGGAAATTCTTGCCGAGGCCTACAAGAAAGCCCAGGTGCTGAAAGGTGAGGGAGACCGGCAGGCATTGAAGGTTTATTCCAACGCCTACGGGAAGGACAGGGAGTTCTTCGAGTTCACCAAATCCATGGATGTATACAAGGATATCCTGGGGGAGAAAAGCACAATTGTTTTGTCGACGGACTCCGACCTTTTCAGATACCTCAATAACCCGAAGGGAAAAAAACAGAAATGAGCCTGGCAGGCACGGATATCGGAAAAATTATACGCGAGGCGCTGGCGCATTTGGTGCCTTTCCTGCGCTGGATAGCTTTGTGCCTGGTTCTGCTCTATATATTTTCCGGGGTCTACTCAATTTCTTCCAATGAAATCGGAATCCTGCAGCGTTTCGGCAAGGTTATTGACGACAAAGTCCAGCCCGGCATTCATTACCGGCTTCCTTGGCCCGTCGACCGGGTTACCAGGGTACCGATCAAGACCGTCAGCAGAATCCAGGTGGACGATTTCTACTCTCTGGGAGAAGGAACCATGGCCCGGGTTTTTGCAGGCATGACCGGCCTGGACTCATACTGCGTTACCGGCGACAACAATCTGGTAAACGTCAGTTGCGTGATCCAGTATACCATTACCAATCCGTGCAAGTATCTTTTCAGCGTAGCCTCGCCGGATATTATGCTTCGCAGCATGGCAAGCAACACCATTATCCACTGCCTTGCCACGATGCCCATTGACGACGCCCTGACACGCGGAAAGCAGCAGATTGCCAATTATATAAAGCATGAGCTGCAAAAACGGCTGGATGATTCGCAGTGCGGCCTGAGTATATCCTTCGTGGAACTGAGCGACATCAAACCACCGGACCGCGTTGAGCGGTACTTCTCCGATGTAGTAAAGGCCGATATAGACAAGGCAAAGATGATAAACATGGCGGAGTCCTACCGCAACGAGAAAATTCCCGCCGCGCAGGCGGATGCCACAAAGATACTTCAGGAGGCCGGCGCCTATAAAACCGAGGTGGTTTTGCGCGCAGAAGGAGATGCGAGCCGTTTCGAAAAGCTCCTGGAACAGGTGCAAAAAAAAGGAGGCTCTTCCCGGACCCTGTTGTATCTTGACACCATGCGGGACATTTTGCGAAACGTGGGCAAAAAACATTTTGTCGGCCGCGATACATCCGGCAAGCCGCCCGCCCGCCTGCGTCTGTACCCTGCCCGATAAGTATTCATCTGTTTTAAGGATATAGCTGACTGCCGGCATTGCAAAACCTGTTTGCACATGAACGGCGCCACCTGCTTTTTATCCGGGGAAGCGCAACGCGGTTTTCATCCGGGATCGAAAAGGGTGCAGGTCTCAGGCACTATGGCCGGTTGAAATGACCAAAAAAAATTTTTGGTGAAAGTTGCTCTTTTGCGGTAGGGTTGTAAAATAGGGATCAATGCAGGGTGCTGGAATAATCCCGGTTTTTCACGTACAGCAAATGTTTTCCTCTCATGAAAGGAGTACACATGACATGCTTTTTCGGAAGGAAACAGAGCATTCTCTTTTTGGTGACACTGACGGTAACTTCCAGCATGGTATTGTGCACTGAAACGTTCGGGAGCGACAACAGCTCCGCCATGGTGTGCGAGGAATATACCATACCGGTCAAGTTGCAGGCCGGCGGCCTGTTTACATACAATGTGGCCGGTACGCTCTGCAGTGACGGCAGCCTTGAGGGGAAGGCTCTGCATGTGCTTATTTCCGGCTCGACATACGGCCGGGTGTACTGGGATTTCCCGATCCAGACCGATACCTACTCCTATGTCAGGACTGCCGTACAGGCCGGGTATGCCACCTTTAACCTGTCGCGCATCGGCATTGCAGAAAGCGATCGTCCCTTTGGGCTTTTTGTTGATGTGGATGCCAATGCCTACGTATTTCACCAGGTAATCGACTATCTGAAGCAAAATGTTTTTGAACCCGGTCCGGTTGTGACCCTTGGTCATTCCCTCGGTTCGGTCATTACCGTTGCCCATGCCGTACACTATCCCCAGGATGTCGACGGGGTGGTTCTGACCGGTTTTATACACAACGTGAATCCCGGGTACAGCGACGTCATCCGGGAAGCCTCCTATTCCGCGTCTTCGGATCCCCGTTTTGAGGGGAAACGGTATGACTTTACCTACATAACCTCCAAGCCGGGCTCGCGTGACATTTTTTATGTCCTTGATCAGACCGACCCGGATATTCTTTTCGTCGACGAGCTGACCAAGGAGACCACCACCCTGGGTGAGATATCCTCAACCAGAGATTACTACGGCGAGGAATCGCTGCAGATAGAAGTGCCGGTTTTGCAACTTATCGGGGATCAGGATATTGTGGGCTGCGGCGGGGAACTTGACTGCACCGACAGTGCTGCCGTTATGGCCAATGAGCAGCAGTATTTCTCCGATGCCGCCTGTATCGAAACCCAGGTTATAGAAGATACCGGTCACAACCTGAATCTTCACCGAAACGCTCAGTCAAGCTTTCAGACGATGCTGGACTGGGCCGCACGGCGGGTAGGGGCCGGTGCTTCCGTGCCTGCAACTGAGCCGTGCTCTTCTTCTCAATAAGTTTGGAGGTGATTATGGATAAAAGATGTATCGAGATTTCCAGTAACGACCGTAAGGAGTCGATGCCGGATGTGGCCTATAATTCACAGGACAACACCTTTTTTGTTGTGTGGGCCGCTGTTCCGGGTGAAGAAAGCCAGACTGCAGACTACTTTGTCTCCGGCCGGAAAATTGCGGGCGACGGCACGCCGCTGGGCGGGCCGATTGAGGTGCTGAAAACCGAAGACATACTGTTCCTGCCCCGTATCGTATACAACCCGAACAATAATCAATACCTGGTGATTTATTGTCTGGGCGAAAGCTATTTCAATATCCGGGGCGTCATCCTAAATGCCGACGGCAGGGCCGTGGGGGGGCACTTCAAGGTTACCGATGTGCCGTCAAACCAGTTTCATTACACCCTGGCATTTAATCCCAAAAGGAACCAGTTTTTCGTCACCTACAACGACTACCGCGACGAGATCAGCGATGTGTACGGCGTTATCCTGGATGATACCGGCCGGGTGGTGAAAGAGGAGTTCAAAATCAGCGATGCGCCGGGACAACAGGTAAATCCCGTGGCCTGTTATAATCCACAGAACGATACCTACCTTATGAACTGGGAGGATTTCAGGGCCCACGACGACAGCCTCACAGCGTATGAAACCCTGGAAGTCATGACCGATATTTACGGCGCCCTGCTATCGGCAGACGGCGATGTGCTGGTAAATAATATCCCCATGTGCGCCGATGCCGGCGGCCTTGACGGCGACCAGCGCTTCAACGGTCTGGCCTACAATTCGAAAAACAACCACTTCCTGGCAAGCTGGACCGATACCCGCGAGGGCATTCACAATAGCGGCGTCGTCGGTAGAATCGTTGAGGCCGACGGCAGCATGCCGGGCGAGGATTTCGCCCTGGTGGACGCACCCGGCGCGCAGATGATCAGCCATACCCACTATGTGCCCGGCGACGATACCTATTTTGTCGCCTTTGAGCGCGACCTGAAGGATCTGGACCCGTTCTACTTCAAGGATATTTCCGCCGATCTTGACATAGCCGCCATGTGGCTTGACGCCGGGGGGCGGCCCGAGGCGGATGTGATAGACATTTACAGCGGTCAGGGAAACCAGCGTTTCGTGCGCTTTGCCCACAACGGGGCAGATAATTCGTTTTTGCTGGTCTGGCAGGCCGATTTCCCCGGGGTGTCCGATTCGGCGGAAGGGCATATCATGAGTGCCGGGGGGAATATCCTGGGTGCGGTATACAAAAAGTAATCGGAGCCGGGGTGTCCGTGAAAAGCGGAACTTCCATCCGGAGTTTTATATGACCCAGATACATGCCGCCGTTGCCGGGCGGCATTTTTTTCGTCAACCTGTTGCTGCAAAATGCATGTTTACCTGTGGTGCGGCATATTCCAGGGCTTTAGAGCAACTCCCACAAAACTATAGCCGCATTAAGGAACCGCAAAGGCTGATACGGTTTGATTACCTGCGGCTATGTGCTCGCATGAAAGGTGAGAGAATAGAGAGAATCCACAGCTCGCACCGCCGCGGCTGCTCTCACCGCACCAGCCATTGCGATTGTTAACGGCTACAGAATACTGTGAAATGCTCTAGCTTCGGAAGGAATAAATCTTGTTGAAATTCCACGTTATTTATACTTCGAACGCTATGTATTACATGCGTTTTTATATTGTGGCCCCTGTTTTACACTCTCAACGGTAAGAAGCCAGGGGCTTATCAAAAAAAACTACTTGACAAGTTTTGAAAATCGAACTATTATTCTTTTAAAAGTAGTCATTAAGACTACATTCTACGAACCAGTTACTTAAGTGCCCGTTTCGGGTATGTTTTTCAAGTCAAAATCTGGTCTTTCATTCGTTGCAGGCCCTGTCGGCCTGGACGACGGCACGGTTGATAACGTATTAAATCCTTGCTAAAAATAAGATATACGTAAATCTCAGAGGAAAAAGTGAGGTATAGATGGCCGAGAAAAAAGATGAGCTAATACAGATAGTTGGTGCGGAGAACGTCATTGATGATCCGGCAACGCTGGATGATTACTCCAAAGACAGTAGTTTCACTCCGCCGAAAAAGCCCCTGTTGGTGGTAAAGCCCGGGAATGCCGATGATGTTCAGGACATTGTTAAATGGGCCAACCAGACAAAAACGCCGCTGGTGCCGGTAAGTTCGGGCAAGCCGCACTTCCGCGGCGACACCGTGCCCGCGTCTGACGGTGCGGTGATTGTCGACCTGAGCGGGATGAACCGGATCATCATGATGGACCGGAGAAACCGGGTGGCTATCGTCGAGCCCGGGGTAACCTACAGTCAACTGCAGCCGGAGCTGGCCAAGGAAGGGATGCGCCTTTCCATGCCGCTGATGCCGCGTGCTTCCAAATCGGTGCTGGGAGGCGCCCTGGAAAGGGAGCCCATTATGAACCCCAGGTATGCCTGGTCGCTGTGTGAGCCGCTGCGATGTCTTGAAACGGTGATGGGCAACGGCGAGATGTTCAGGACCGGTGAACTGGCCGGTGCCGGCGTCAGCACATCCACCAGGGAGGAAGCCAAACTTATTCCGATCGAAGAGTTAATGGAACTCCGCAAGAAAACCCAGGACACCGCGCTGTATCAATACGGCCCGGGCCAGTTCAATTTCCACAAGCTGGTATCGGCCGCCCAGGGCACCATGGGCATCATCACCTGGGCGTCCCTGAGATGCGAGGTGCTGCCTAAAGTGCAGAAGTTTTTCCTGGTGCCGTCCGACAAGCCCGACACCCTGATCGATTTTGCCTCCAAGCTCTTGAGGATCCGGTTCCACGATGAAATGCTGCTGTTTAACGCTTCCACCCTGGCGACGGCTCTTGGAGAAGGGGCCGACCAGATCAAGAGCCTGCAGGAACAGCTTCCCCCGTGGACACTTGTCCTGGGGATTACCGGACGCGATATACTGGCTGAGGACAGGGTTGCGTTCCTGGAAGCAGACATTAAAGACTTTGCCCAGAAAGCGGGTGTGAGTCTGGAAACGGCTGTGCCCGGTGCGACCGGTGAGCAGGTGGCCGAAGCTATTCTCAATCCTTCCACCGAACCGTACTGGAAGCTTCGTAACAAGGGCGGATTTCAGGACATTTTCTTTCTTACCACACTTAGCAGGGCGCCTGAATTCGTAACAGCGATGTCCACACTGGCCGAAGCGGCCCGGTATCCCGCATCGGATCTTGGTGTGTATATTCAGCCGACGCACATGGGTACCAGCTGTCATGTGGAATTCACCCTGCCGTTTAACCCCGACGACGCAGGCGAGGTGTCCAGAGTTCAGGAACTCTATGCCAAGGCCAGTGAAGAGTTGTCGAAGCAGGGAGCGTACTATTCCCGTCCGTACGGGATTTGGGCCGACATGGCATACAGTAGAAATGCCAAGCATACAGATGTATCAAAGAAACTGAAGGGACTGTTTGATCCCAACAGTGTATTGAATCCCGGTAAGCTTTGCTTTTAGGCATAAACCATACAACGCAGGAGGTATATAGTGGCACTGGAAGATCTGAGGGCTACCGTAACAAGATGCAGTAGATGCTCATATTGCAAATGGATACCATTTGCTCATGTGAAGAGCTGGCGCTTTGCAAAAGGCTGTCCCAGCATTGAATACAACAAGTTTCAGAGTTACTCGGCAAGCGGGCGATTGTGCGCCTCACTTTCCCTTCTCGAAGAACGGAGCAGTTACTTTGATGAGGGGCTGGTGGACATAGTGTTTAAATGCATGCTGGACGGGTGCTGCGACGTTGCCTGTAAGATTAACCGCTATGATTTTGAGCCCGTAGAGGTTATGCGGCAGATGCGGTTTAAAATGATAGACAACGGCTGCTATCCGCCCCAGGATATGCCCCTCATCGATCATCTCAAAAAAGAGGACAACATGATGATGGCGGCCAAGGCCGATCGCGCCAATTGGGCCGAAGGACTGGGCGTGAAAGATCTGACCGAGGAAAAGGCCGAAGTTGTTTTCCATGTCGGCTGCCGGTTCAGCTTTGACGAGGAACTCTGGAGAGTGCCCCGGACGGTGGTGGACCTGCTCAATAAAGCCGGTGTTGATTTCGGCATCCTGGGAAAAGACGAGAACTGCTGCGGCGGTCGGGTTTGTGATATGGGGTACCGGGGCGAGTTTATCAAATACGCCGAGAATAATATCGATGCCTGGAAAAACGCGGGCGTCAAGACCGTTGTGACCGGCTGCTCCGATTGCTACCATGCATTCAAGCGCCTCTATCCGGAAGAGATGGAGTTCAACTTCGAGGTCGTTCATATCACGGAATATATTGAACGGCTCATCAATGAAGGAAAACTGAAATTTACCAAAGAAGTTCCCATGACCATCACCTATCATGACCCCTGTCACCTGGGACGGCGCGGGGAAGCACATGTGCCCTGGAAAGGCGAGCAGAAAAAGGTTCGCGGTCATGTCCTGGTGTGGGAGCCGCGCAGACCCCGCTATAACGGAGCCCAGGGCGTTTATGAAACGCCGCGAAACGTGCTGAAAAGCATTCCGGGAGTAAAGCTTGTTGAGATGGAACGAAACCGGGAATATGCATGGTGTTGCGGGGCCGGGGCCGGGGTGCGGGAACGCTACCCTGATTTCTCCGAATGGACCGCCGGAGAGAGGATTGAAGAGGCCAAGGCCAGTGGCGCTGAGGCGATCGTGAGCGCCTGCCCGCATTGCGAGCGGAATTTCATGGACGCCGTTGCCGAGAAAAATGAAAGCTTGAAAGTTTTTGACATCTTGGACCTTGTTCGAGAAGCAATCTAACAGGAAGGAAATACACTATGGCACTATCGAGCGAAGTATATGAAGCATTGGAAAACATTGTAGGGCCGGATAATATCACCGAAGAGCCGGCTACTCTGGATTCATATGCTTATCAATGGATGGCTGAGCTTGTAACCAATGTTACCGACGGGGGCAAGTTTTTCGACAGGGCCGAGGCTGTACTGATGCCGGGCAGTGCTGAGGATGTACAGGCTATTGTTAAAGCCTGTAACCAGCACAAATTGAGGTTTCATGTTTTCAGTACGGGATGGGGGCCATGGGCTGCATCGCCGGCTGAAGGCCAGATCCTTCTGGATCTGAGAAGGATGGATAAAATAATAGAAATAGACGAGCAAAATATGTTTGCCGTGGTTGAACCGTACGTGGTGGCCGCGCAGCTTCAGGCCGAAGCCATGAAGGTGGGTTTGAACAACCATATCAGCGGTGCCGGTGCCGGTACCTCCGTGCTTGCCAATGCGTGCTGTTTCCAGGGCGGCGGACCGGATGTTATCTATTTTGCCTCTCCCCAGGACAGTATCCTTTCCATCGAGTGGGTTACACCCGAGGGCGATATCCTGCAGACCGGTTCCCTTGGCTCCGGCCTGGGCTGGTTCTGTGCCGAAGGGCCCGGACCGAGCACGCAGGGCATCATCAGGGGCTCACTGGGTGGTGCAGGTGGCTGGGGCGTTGTAACCAAGATAGCAATCAGGCTGGTTCACTGGCCCGGTCCGGCGACACTTCCCATTGAAGGTACCGTGCCGTCCTACCAGGCGGCGCTGCCGGAAGACCAGTTTAAGGCCGCGTTTCCGGCCTTCTCCGACTGGCAGGACTTCTCCGACGCGATTTATAGAATTTACGACTCGGAGATCGGCTATATCGCTCACAGGCAGTTTGTTATGTGGGGTGATGAACTGCAGGCGGCTTTCCTGAACATCGTAACCGATCCCACCAGGCAGTTATGCGACCTGGAGGAACTGCTGGAAAAACCGGAAATCCAAAAGCTGACCGAAGAGATGCAGCGCAACTTCCAGCTTATCATGGTCGGCATGACGCCCAGAGACCTTGAGTATCAGAAGAAAGTTCTGGACCAGATATTGAAGGAGACCGGCGGATGGAACATCTCCTTTGTGGAGAAGCCCGACGTTCAGCGCTACGTACTGCTGTTTATGCTCAGGCTGTGCTTCAAGAACCTCAATTTTACCGCCACAGGCGGCTTTATCGATACCTATAATTCGGTGGCAACGCCGGACGTCTGGGCATCGGGTGAAATTCAGGCCGGTAAGAAGCTTCTGAAGAAATATGCCGGCCGCATCGCCGATGCCGGCGATCAGGCCATGGGCCCCATAGGCGGCCAGGGCGGTGGCGGTGTCACCGGCTGGGAGGACTTTGTGTTCTACGATCCCTTTGATCCTGATTCTTCCAAAGCGGCCGCAGAAGTTTCCGACGAAGGCGATAAGCTGAAAGCCGTACAGGGACGACCTCCCGGAGGGATGCTGCTGGGACTGGCACGGGCAACGCACGCCGACCAGGAGGCCCGGGCACAGAAGCTTTCAAAATCTCCGGAATACAACTGGCAGCGCAAGATCAAGGAGACCCTGGATCCCAACGGGGTCGGAAGCGGTAACTATTTCTGGGGAGCCGATACGTCAAAAAAGTAACGGACTGCATTCCTGAAGATGGGCATCTCTTTCAGGATTCACAATAGACGAAAACAAGGGAGTTGAAAATATGAATATACTTGTCTGCATGAAGCAGGTACCCGACCCGCAGGCTTCTTCTTCGGGAACGACCGTGGACAGTGAGGCCAAGAAAGTAATAATGCCCCAGGGTACCCCGCCGGTGCTGAATCCCTACGATGAAAACGCCCTGGAAGCGGCCCTCAAGATTAAGGACGCCCAGGGTGCCAAGGTCACGGTGATAAGCGCAGGAAAAAATATGGCTAAGACCGTCCTCCGGAAATCCATAGCTGTTGGTGCCGATGATCTGATCCTGCTGGAAGATGCTGCGTTTGAAAATATGAACAGCTACGAAACGGCCCACGTGCTGGTTGCCGCTATAAAAGAGATCGGGGAATACGATCTGATTCTCTGCGGTCGGCAGGCAGCCGATACGGATGCCGGCCAGGTGGGTTCCGGAATTGCCTCGATTTTGAACCTGCCGTGCGTCACCGCCGCCTGCAAGCTGGACATCAGCGACGGTAAGGCAATGGTACAGCGAGTGGTATCCGACGGTTTTGAGGATGTTGAGGCCCCGCTGCCCGCAGTGATTACCGCCAGCAGCGAGATCGGTGAAATGCGATACCCCGGTGTAAAAGAGATTATGGCGGCCCAGAAGGTGAGGATCACGAGCCGGAAAGCCTCGGATCTGGGTGTCGACGTATCCCAGTTGAAGAAACCGAACCTGGTCAGTCTGGATTCGCCCCCGGGCCGTACAACCGATTGTCAAATGGTTGAAGCCGAAACTCCGGAGGAAGCAGGTGCTGATCTGGCCGTGAAGGTGCGGGAATCTCAAATCCTGTAACCGTCACAGGACCCAAAACAACGGAACTATACATTAAACGTAATGAGTTAATCTAAAAAGGTACATCTCATGGCTGATTATAAAGGCGTATTGACATATTGTGAAGTAATTGACGGGAAACTCCCCTCGATTACCACCGAGGTATTGGGCTGCGGCAGAAAGCTGGCCGACGACCTGGGACAGGAACTGTGCACCGTGCTGGTCGGAAGCGATGTGGCCGGTATGGCACAGGAAGCCATCACACTTGGTGCCGATAAAGTATATGTTGTTGATGATCCGCAACTGAAGGACTATCAGACGGATGCATACACGGCAGTAATGGAAAACATAGCAAAACAGGTGATGCCCGAGATCATCGTTTTCGGACAGACATCTGTAGGACGCGACCTGGTTCCCATGCTGGCCTTCCGGCTGGAAACCATGGCCACGCTTGACTGCGTCGGCCTTGCCATTGACTCTGAAACAAAAAAGCTGCTGCAAACCAAACCGGTCTACGGCGGTAACGCTCAGGCTACCTACACCTGCGATACCTATCCGCAGATTGCCACGGTGCGTGACAAAACAATGGCCGCTCTTGATCCCGATTCCTCACGACAGGGCGAAGTTATTACCATTGATGCCGGCCTGGATCCCTCTGCAATACGGGCCAAACTGGTGAAAAGGATTAAGGAAGAGGAAGAAGGGGTTCGGCTTGAAGAGGCCTCGGTCATCGTTACCGGCGGTAGAGGTATCGGCGGCGCTGAAGGGTTTACCAAACTGCAGGATCTGGCTGCCCTGTTGAAAGGTGCGGTCGGTGGTTCGCGGCCTCCCTGCGACAACGGCTGGTTACCCCCCAACCGGCAGGTAGGTATTACCGGTAAAATTGTGAGCCCCGATGTGTATATTGCCGTTGGCCTTTCCGGTTCCATCCAGCACTTGAGCGGCTGCGGCCAGGCCAAGAAGATAATCGCCATCAATAAAGATCCTGAAGCAAATATCTTCAAATACGCCGACTTTGGTGTTGTGGGCGACTGGAAAAAGGTGCTGCCTGCGTTTACGGATAAGCTCAAGGAACTTTTGCCGGAGTAAAGAAACCAATTGCCCGGGAACAGGCATTTGAGAATGTACAGTACAAGGCCGCTGGACTTGATCCCAGCGGCCTTTTTATCTTTCGAGGCTCCCGGATGCCGGATATATCCATGCTCGGCTGAAAATAAAGACTCATATTATATAGATATAGTTCCGATATTCCTTGTATGAGGACTGTATATATATGAAGAACACACATCGAGGGAGGGTGCCATGTATACGCTTATATCCATTTCAGCAGCTTTGATAACGAGTATGTTTCTGCTTTGCGGGGCCGGTCCGGCCTTGTCCGCATCCGTTACGGTCGGCACCGAGGTTACGATTTATACTGGTGTCCTGGGAGTAAATGACGGTGCCGTGGCCTGTAACACACAAAGCGGGGAATACCTGGCTGTGTGGGAAGATGACGGGACCCTTTCTCTCGGCCTGTGGGACATCCGGGCGCAACTGCTCAGCAGTGACGGGACAACAAAGGGTGGCGTTGTTGATATCGAACTCTCGCAGGGAGTGCAGCCGCCTTCTTATCGCTGGGCGCTGGACGTTGCGCACAGTTCGAAACAGGACAAATATTGCGTTGTCTATGCGGAGGATTTCCAAACTTTTGTGGAAATACTTGCACATGACGGAACCATTGAATATTCCGGCTCAATGCCGTATTCACCAGGGTACGACCATTACGGCCCTGTGGTAGCTTATAACAGTAATGATGATGAATTCCTGGTGGTATGGGAGCAGTATGTCGTGGGTTCGGGAAGTGATATTGAAAGCATGCGCATCACCTGGTCTTCAGGAGGGTACATCCTTACGGGGACAAAAGTAAACCTTGCCACCGGCTGGAATACGAGCGGTGACGGCAAGGACCGAAGCACTCCTGCGGTAGCGTATAATACCGACCGTAACGAATATCTGATCGTCTACACATACGGAGATTACGTCTCTTCGCAGGCAGATATTTACGGCAAAATTGTTCCGGCAGATCTATCCGGTGCACTCTCAAAAAGCGAAATTAAAATTCAAGACAATACCGATAACCAGAAAAACGCTGCAGTAGCTGCCGGTGATGATGAATTCCTGATTGTATGGGAAGACCGTCCCAACAACAACTATAGCAGGGTCCACGGCCGAAGAGTGGGGGGCGACGGTACCCTGCCGGGTAGCTCCTTTACCCTTGGTGATTATGCAAATAAACTCTGCGAGTCACCGAAAACCGCCTATTCGCCGGGGAACGGCTATGTTGTTGTGTTCGAATACGATGCGACCAGCAGCGGAGCCACAAAAGGAAATTACGTTGTTTCCGGAACCGATACGCCGTTTTACAGCACACCGTTCGACATAGGAACAAAGGCTCTGATACAGGACATCGCCTGCCAGCCGACCGGTACCTGCCTTGAAACGCACGTATCAACATCAACAACCGAAATTAAAGGGGTGTTTTTAACGGTTGCCTCTGTTTCATCTACCACAACCACAACCCCTGCATCCGGCAATACCGCCCCCACAGCCGCATTTACCGTCAATCCCGCTGTCGGCGATACTTCAACGACGTTTGTCCTGGAGCCGTTTACAAGCTCGGATGCCGAGGACCCCATCACGGCTCTCTCGGTGAAAGTCGATTGGGAGACCGACGGTACCTGGGACGATACGCTGGCGGCTGATGTCGATGTATCGCACCAGTACAGCGCGGACGGAACGTATACCATTACCATAGAAGTTGAAGACACCGGCGGGCTGACCGACCAGGCCACCCAGCAGGTCAAGGTGATCGCCCAGGCAAGCGGCAACACCACCCCATCGGCATCATTCAGCGTCAGCCCCACAAGCGGTGATACCTCCACAACATTCAGCTTTGATGCCTCCGGGTGCAGCGATGCCGAGGACGCGGCAAGCTCTCTCGAGATAATGTGGGACTTTGACGGTGACGGCATGTGGGATACAACCTTGAGCACCACCAAGACCGCTACGCATCAATATTCATCGGGAGGGACCTACGACGTTGAGCTGGTTGTTATAGACACCGGCGGTCTGTCCGGCACAACGGTCCAGCAGGTAGTGGTGAGCGGGGGCAGCGCCTCCTCAACAACCACTACTGTAGCTCCCGGCGGGAGTAATTCAGCGCCAAAAGCGGTGGCAAAAGTACATCCGCCGGAGGGGCCGGTTGATATCGAGTTTGAGTTTACTTTTGAAGAATCAAACGATGTCGAAGATGCAGCGGAGCTTCTCGAAGGCCGCTGGGATTTTGAATCCGACGGCACGTGGGACACGGAGTACTCGACGGAGCGGTTTGTAATGCACAGATTTGACACCCCCGACCTGTACACCGTGACCCTTGAGGTAAAAGACAGCGGCGGCCTGACCGATCAGGATACCGTGGAGCTGCTGGTAACCGAAGCAGGGGGATGCGCCCTGACCGACCTGTTCAGCGACGACCCTGATGCTATAGCCGCTCTCAAGAGCCTGCGGGACAAGGGGCTTGCACATACCCGGCTGGGTAGAACCGTCATCAGGATCTACTACCGTTTAAGTCCGGGGATAGTAGAGCTGTTGGATAGCTCACCGCGCATAAAAGCTTTTACCAAAAATTGCCTGCAACTTGTTCTGCAGGACAGGGAGTGACTGCACGTTAAAAAAAGAGATCTCCAAAAAAGGCCGCTGGAGCATATCCCAGCGGCCTTTTGGTTTTTTGCACGGTTGTATGAAAAAATGCTGATACAACTATCGTATCCAGGACACCCGGTATACCCCCTCCCTGGGATTGGTATACCGTATCCGATCCGGGGTAATGACGATGATTTTATGATTAAAATCAGGTGAAAGGTTTTTCACCTGTAGTTTTTTTCCACCTACCACAAGGTTCATATCTTTAAAAGCTTTCTCAAACTGTTGCGGGTGTTCTTTTTTACTGTAAACGGCGGCTTTGCCCCATGCCTGCAACCCCTTATATCCCCAAAAATCTTCAACTGTTTTGTAGGGCTCCGCAATAGAAAAAGCCACCCGGTTGTTTTTTTTAAGATTACTGAATTTACCGCCACCTTCCGAGAAAACATAAAAGATTAACCCCCGTGCTTTGTACCCGACGGGTGTTGCCCGGGGCAGGTCACTTTTTGTAGTACACAGATGCAGTATCTCGTTTCTTCTAATAAACTTTAAAAGGTCTTTTTCGAATGATGCAACTGATCTGTAGTTTTTTATTCTCAATCCCGTTTTTTTTACAACCGGCACTATGTTCTTGGGAATAGGGTCCTGTTTGATTTTCGGCATGCTCTTGATCCTTTACTGTTGACATGTATATTTAAGAGATATATCAATTTGAAGAAATGATACCAAAAAACTCGTGTAAAACAAAGAATCTTTATTGTATTGACATTGCGCGCATTCGGCTCGGAAGAAAGTGCGTATATGTAGCTTTCGATAGATAAAAACGGAGTTGACTATGATTATTCGAAACGAAACCGAGTCTGATATTGAAAAAATTTACGATGTCACAAAAGCTGCTTTTGAGAATCATCCCATCAGCCACCATACCGAGCAGTTCATAATTACTGCCCTGCGGGCCACAGGTGCCCTGGCTGTTTCCCTGGTTGTGGAGGTCGACGGTAACGTGGTCGGCCATATAGCCTTCTCTCTGGTGACCATTTCCGACGGCAGCCGGAACTGGTACGGCCTCGGACCCATTTCCGTGTTGCCCGAATACCAGAAACAGGGTATCGGAAAAGCCCTCGTTCATGAAGGACTGTCCCGGCTGAAAGCCCTGGGTGCCGAAGGCTGCGTTCTTGTGGGCGACCCTCTTTACTATGAACAGTTCGGCTTCAGAAGCGTGCCCGATCTGACCCACGAAGGTGTTCCGCAGGAAAATGTTCTGTCCCTGCCGCTGGGAGACGTCCGTGCCAAGGGGATGGTAACGTTTCACCTGGGATTTACCGCAACCGAGTAGCGCATATCATATCTCATTCCGGAAAGCAGTGCGGTTTCATCCAGCTCGGATAGAGCGAAATGAAATCCGGTATTGACATATTCCGGAAAGGGTATTAAGAAAAAGCACATATTAGAAGGGCCAACTCTGTTACATGCGAGGTGCCGGGTATGGAATGCTTGATGGACCACATCGTTTTGAATGTGGAAGACGACGAAAAGATGATTGCTTTCTATTCGGAAGTGCTTATGCTTGCCCCTGAGCGTTTGCAGGAATACCGCGCAGGCAATGTGCCGTTTCCATCCGTGCGGCTGAATGCAGATACCATTATAGACCTGTTTCCGAAAAAGATGTGGCAGAAGGGTTCCGAGAAAGGGCAGGGACGTCCAAATTTGAATCATTTATGCCTTGCGCTGAGTAAAAAAGACCGGGACGAATTGCAAGAGCGGCTCACTGCCAATAATGTTGCTGTCGAGGAAGGGCCTGTGCAGCGATGGGGTGCGCACGGTACCGGCACGTCTATTTATTTTCGGGACCCTGAAAACAACCTTATTGAAGTACGGTATTATG
>JANQGV010000062.1 GCA_028282925.1 Thermodesulfobacteriota bacterium | reverse complement strand
TTTTCACTGCAAATGCAAGGTCTTCTTTAGAAACTGCTTTGAAATTGGTGCCTTTTGGAAAATATTGGCGAAGAAGACCGTTTGTGTTTTCGTTTGTTCCCCGTTGCCAAGCAGAATATGGATCAGAGAAGTAAACGGTTAACCCGGTTTTATTTTCTATTTCTTTGAATTGAGCAAATTCTTTACCATTGTCAACGGTCAACGTTTTCCGAAACTTTTTCGGAATGCGGCTAAAAGCTTTTATGCTTTGTGTCGTAAGGGTTTCAGCCTTTTTGTTATCAAGTTTGGCAGCTATCAAATAACGGCTTTTACGCTCGACATGAGTGGTTATATAGCCACTGCTCTTTTTGCCTTCAAGTGTATCTCCCTCCCAGTCGCCAAAACGTTCACGAGTCTCAACAATAGCAGGACGTTCGACAATCCCAACGCGGCCAGGAATAAACCGCCTTCCTGAACCATATCGCTTTTGTCTGCGGCGATTTCGCCGTCTGCGTCGCAAATGGTGATACAGTGTGCCGCCATTTTTTGCGTCACGGTAAATCCACCGGTAAATGGTCTCATGACTGATGCACATTTCGTTATTGTCAGCGTAGTCTCTTTTTAATTTTGCTGCGATTATCTCTGGCGACCAATCATCTTTGAGTTTTTGTTCAACATAATTGACTAAATCCTGATTTAACCGGCGGCGCTGGTGCCGGGATCTGTGCCGACGCTTAAGAGCTTCAGGATGGGTCCAGTCATACCAATAAACAGTATCTTCATATTGAGGCCCATTTCGTTTAAGTTCTCGGCTAATGGTACTATGGTGCCGTTTTAGCCTTCGGGCAATCTCACGAAGACTCAAATCAGCGATGTGCAAGTGACTAATGACATATCTTTCATTTTCTGTTAAGTGTGTATAGGACATGGCAGGCTCCTTCTGGTTGTTAGGTTGTCGCATTCCTACATTACCAGAAACCCTGTCATGTCCTATATTTTTATTTCGTGGTGCACTTTGATGTAGAATTCACCATTGTTCAGTGCTATAGGGGGGACGCCCTTAAATATGTAAATAACTCAGCTTAAAAGCCGGTAGTTGTTCTTTTTGGCTATCTCTTCACCTCTCCGAACGGCATAGCTGACCGCCGGTATGGTCAACGAGAATATTTTTGCCAGTTCTTTTAAAGAGATATTCAACTCACGGGCAGCCCAGTAGCAGAACAGGCTGCGAGCGGCAACCCTTTCTTTTTGACGCCCCTTGGCATAAATCTCCTGACCCTTAATATCATACAGTTCTGCTACTTTTTCCTCCAGTTTTTTAAGATCATATCCGCTTTGCTTCAGTTCTGCTTCGCGGCTGAGGCTTTCTTCCGCCATTTTCAAAATTTGTTCAACAAAATCACTACTCCCCAGAATCCTCTCATCGCTTTTGATCCACCGCCGGGCTTTACCCTTGAAACGCTTCCTTACTTCCTCCCAGCCGCCATGGCTGCGGATAAAACCTCCTCCGACAAGCTCGGGTTTGCGCCCGTGGGTTCTTCCTTCCGAAACATACTCCTGATACTTCTCCCGAGCCCGCTTCGGCTTGCTGCCAAAAACCGACAATACATAACGGGTATCATGCCAGTTTGTTTCCCGCAATCCAAGCACTGAACCATGTCCGCAGTATCGATAGTTTTTCAGTTGATTATACTGCGACACCATTCCGGCCCGGAGAGGATTAAGGTGAATATAACGTATCAGCTCTTTAAAATATACTTCTTCCTGACAGAGTATTGATTTATACCTGTTCTGGAAAAGTGAGCCGTGGCGTTTGTATTTCCGGTTGAAATACACTGCATAACCCGTCAAGAGGCGCATCATTACCTTTGATAGGGGAACGCTTCCGGTCCGGAATAAAAAATGGGCGTGATTTGTCATCAACGCCCATGCATAGCATGCGGTATTGGTTTCTACCAGCACTTTACCGAGACGCTCTACCATTTGCTCCTGGTCGTGCTCGTCCCGGAATATTTTCTTCTTCTCTATTCCCCGGATTATTATATGATGCAACACCCCGGGGGCGTCTATTCTCCCTGTGCGTGGCATAACTTCTCTTCTATCACAACCCGCCATGCCACGCAATACTTATTTACTTATTTAAGGGCGTCCCCCTTTTGTCTTGTCTCTCTTCTTTGTTCCTCTTCTGTCCATTTTTTGATTTCTTTAGTCATTATTTCATTGAATGTTTTTTTAACTTTCTTTTTCTGTTCCTCCGCGCGTACAGTTTCTTTTGCCCTTTTCTCTTTTACGAAATTTTTCCTTGCTTCCTTCAGACTACCATCCTCATTAAAATATCTAACAATATCTTCTGTGTAATCTCTGACTTCCTTCAGTTTTCCGTTTTTGTAAAAATCCCTGCAAATACCTACTTCTTGCCCATCCTTATAATATATTTCTCCAATCAGAGCATTTGTTTCACTGTAATGTTTGTGTAATCCATCCTTCTTCCCGTTAAGATAATTACCTTCGCTCATCAGAGCACCATTATCAAAGTACATTTTACTAAAACCATTCAACTTATCTTGTTTATAATAGCATTGCTGAAAAAGTTTTCCATTTTGATGATATTGTTTTGCTTCTCCTTCCCTTTCACCATTAACATAGTTCCACTCTAACCCTAAAATTCCGTTTTCGAAATAGCCTTTACTCAAACCTTCAGCTTTTCCATTACGATATTCTGTAATATTTGCTATCTTCCCATTAGCATGATAATGAGTTGCTTGCCCTTCTTGCATACCATCAATGTATTGACTTTCATTCATCAACTTCCCGTCGATGGAATACATTTTTTTAACACCATTGAGCTTGCCGTTTTTATATAGTTCTTCGTGCATCAAATTCCCGGTCGGATAATACTTCTTACTGACACCCTCCAGATGTCCGTTTTCATATAACCACTCCTGGGCAACTATCTCTTCAAAATGAAAATACTCTTTACTAACACCATGAAGCTGACCGTCATGATAACTCCACTCAGCTTTTAGCTTACCGCTATCATAATACTCTTTCTTTACTTCTCCTGAACAGCTAACAGGTAAAACAAACCATAGAATTATTAATAATACTTTTTTATTCATTAAAAACCTCATAGCTTGCCCCATCACACCCGGCCAGATTATATTTCTACAATTAAAAAAAGTCGTTCTATTTACACTGTCCATATGAGTCACGATATGTTTGTTTAGTGCAACTTTTTCTGCAACTAGATTCAGCAGCTGCAATAGCAGCATTAAGTGCTGTACAATTTCTACATTCCAAAGATATCATAGGACCAGCAAGTTCTAAAGCCTCAGTAGCTTGGGCCATGAATTCCATACACTTCGCACAATCTTCTGCCGACCCAGGAAAAGGACCAGACCTGTCCATACATTTATTATAACACTCTTTTTTTACTACTTTAGGACAAGGTTCATCTGGAATAATCTCAAACCTTGGAATACAGGGGACTAAGCCAGAGATATCATAATGATTTTTAGGGCTGTTTTTAGCATATACATACAAATCGTTTGTGCCTCCCTGGATACCGGTCGGATCAGTTCTTGTATACCTTCCGGTGTTTGGATCGTAGTACCTGTGGTAGTTATAATGCAGTCCAGATTCCTGATCATAGTATTGGCCCGGAAACCTAAAATTATTCTCAATCGTTGAACTGCTATCAATGACTGCCTGGCCGAAGGGCGTATAGTAGGCCTGCCAGACAATGGCGCCGCTTGCATCGGTCATGGCCTGGGGCGTGCCCAGGTGGTCGTTGTGATAGTAGTAAAACGACCCGTCCGGGTGCATTTTAGCAACGCGTTTCCTTCCTGCATAGATATAGCTTGCCAGCAGGACGCCGGAGCCGTCGGTCTCCTCAATCAGGTTGCCTGCCAAGTCATAATGATAAATGGTTGTTTCGCCGCCGGCAAGCTTTTTTACCCTCCGCCCGATTCCGTTATAGACATACTGTGTTACAAGTCCGTTGTCAAGCTTTACAAGACGGGAGTTCTCGTTCCAGAAAAAAGAGCGCATGCCGTCGGACAGGACGTTGCCAGCAGCATCGTATGAGTAAACATACGTGCCGTGGGGGGTGGCGATCTGATGGAGTTTACCGGTCCCGGTTACATACTGGTACTGCTCCGACCCGGCATAGGACTCGGGCACCGGGGTTAAATCGCTGTCGCGCTGGGCAATGGAAGTGATGTTGCCGTTGAAGTCGTGGGTATAGGTGCGCTCAATCAGACCCGTAGGTCCCGCTGGATCCGTAGTGCTGATGGACTTGAGGCGGTACTGATTGTCGTAGCCGATTGTGGTATCGAGGCCGCTGAGGGTGTGCTCCATAGCCTTCAGGCCTCCGAAAGGCTCGTAGGTCATATTGGAAAGCAACTGGGTGGCGGTGACGCCCGTACCGACGGAGACGGCGGTAATATTGCCCACAGCATCGCGGGTGTAGGTGATTGCCGGGCCCCGGGGGCTGGTTATGCCGGTCATTTTGTTGTTGAGGTTATAGGTATAGTCGGTTGTATAGGTCCGGCCCTCGATGGTGCTCTGCTGCCGGGTTATGTTACCCAGCGCATCGTAGTGATAGCGTGTGGTGCCCGAGGCGTCCTGCATGGTGGTCAGGCGCCCGATACCGTTGGTCACGTCGGTTTCATCGTAGGAATACACGGTATCGTTATCGGTGGGATAATCCACCTTGGTGAGCCGGTTCAGGGCATCATACTCGTACTGCACCGTGATGCCCCGGGCATCGATTTTGGATACAAGGTTCCCGGCCTTGTCGTAGGCATAATTGGTGGTACCTGAATCGGGCGATACGGTCTCGAGCAGGTTGCCGAAATCGTCGTATGTATAGGTGTTTTCCTTGTTTTCGGCATCTACAACGCTGATCAGGTTATTATGTGTATCATAGGTATAGGCGGTGACGGCGCTTTCGGTCTCGCCGGCGGCCCGGGTTACCTGTTTCAACCGGTTGAGCGCATCATAATCATACTCGGTGTCGACCCCCATGGGATCGGTTATGAGGGTTGCGTTGGTATTGTTGTCGTACTCATACCAGGTATAGGAGTTGTCCGGGTTGATGGTGCGGCGAAGGTGTCCAGTATGGTCGTAGGTAAATTCCAGGAACTTCTTCAAGGCGCCGGTATCGTCATGATACTTCGCGTGAATCCGTCTACCCATGATATCATATTCATAGCTGATGTAATTGCCCAGGTCGTCATAGATGCGCTCGAGGCGATAGCCATCGCCGTACTGATAGCCAACCATGTTACCTTCCGGCATCTGGACGTACTCAAGGTTGCCCACATTGTCGTAAAAAAATTCGACAACGGCGCTGCCGGTTGTTATGGTTTTGATCCGATCGGCATAATCGTAGGTATAGAAAGTGCTTACGCCGTTGGAGTCGGTAATGGTGCCCACGTTATGGTTGCCGTCGTAATTGGTGTAGTAAACGGTGCCGCTGGTATTGGTAACGGCGGTCAGGTAGCCTTTTTCAGCGTCATGAACATACAATGTTACGTCGCTTACATCGCTTCGGGGACCGTCGATAGAAGTTATCTGGCCCCTGGCATTTTGAGTAAAGAGCGTGGTATGACCTTCAAGGACCCCGTTTGAATAGCCGTACACAGTTGCATTGTCCAGGTTGCCGTTGGCGTCATAGGTGTAAATTGTTAATTTATCCTCGAATGGTGAATCGACACTGGGCCTGGTTATTGAGGTCACCTTGTTGAACCGGGAGTCATAGGTATAGGCAGTAGTTCTCTCAAGCAAGGTGCCCACGGCCTCGGTTCTGGTGAGCATGTTGCCTCGGCTGTCATAGGTCATTTCCGTAACCACGTCGTTACCATCCACGACCCGGCGCAGGTTCCAGTCTGCGTCATACTCCTTCAGTTTTATACCCGCTTTAGAGCACGATCCACAGCCACCGCCCACTGATACCGGGGCAACACTTTCGTACCGAAAGCTGTCGCCGCCGTAAGCATTGTCTTTGATGGTGGTGATAATCTGTTCGTTGCCGGCGGCATCGGTAGTTACCTGTCGGCTCCCGTCGGCAACAATTCCATCGATCTTGAAATTGTCGATATAAATATCGTTACCGGTTGCCGAAGCGTCTATGGCCACCGTGTCCAACTCGAGCGTATCGCGCTTGAAGGGTTGGCCGGCCAGGTACTCACAGTTGACATACAACCGCACGATCTGGCGATATTCCCCGGCTTTTACCTTGATTTCAATATGGTTCCATTGATTTCTCTCCAGAGTCCCGGGAATTGGGAGGGTGTGAGTTACCTCGGTCCCATCATCCAGCAGGATAAGCTCGGCGTTCATCTCTCCTGCGGAAGTGATGTTGATCCAGCCGCCGTAGTCGCGGCCCAAGGCGCTGTCGAAAATGTGTAATTTTATATCGCCGGTGCTCACCGAATCGTCGATGTACAGGTCGAAGCTGATTTCGAGCTGCTCCGCGGCTTCGGCTTTGGCATAGCTGATCTCGGCCGGGTGCAGCCGCCCGGAATAGCCCGAACGGTTTTCCGTGTCCGGATCAGTGGCGATATCGGCTGTGCCGGTAGCGCTCCAGGCCGGATCCAGGCCGCCGGGAGCCTCGAAATCGTCGCTGAAGGCCTCTATTGCCGGTTCATAATCTGTGGTTACGGCTCCGGTGCCGTCCGGGCCGGCCTCAAAGATGATGCGTCCCTGGTTGTCGTACCGGTAGGTAGCGGCTTCTGTGCCGTTGTTGTCCACAATGCGCGTCAGGTTGTGAACGTCGTATGAATCGTCATACTCATACTCCCGGGTGCCGGCGCCGTCGGGGTATTCCATTGACACGAGGTTATAGCCCTCACCGGCCTGCCGGTAATTAAAGGTATAGGTTTTTCCGTTGGGGCCTGTAGCTGTTTTAAGGTGATCGTGGCCGTCTGTTGTTTCATCATAATAGGTCATTTGCAGCGAGCGGCCGAAATCGTCCGTGACGGTTACAAGCTGATCGTTGCCGTTGTACTGCATGGTCAGCTTGTTGTTGTTGAGATCTACAATTTCTTTCAACCGCCCGTCTAAATAATAGTGATATTCCCGTCCGTCGCGACCCGTTGCAACAAATTCTTCGGCCCCTACGTCTTTAACCAGCACGGTCCCATCATAGGGGGCCGCCTGGAACGTTCCGTCGCCGTTGGAAACGTAGGTCCAGGGAAACCCCCCTCCCTCGGTATAGGCCACCACATTGCCGTTTGTTGCCTCTGCCAGGTTGTACATATAGGTGTGGGCCCAGCCAATACCCAGGCCGCGGTCGTTTTTATACTCGTGCCTGTATCGCAACGAAAACGACGGTGCAGGACTATTGGGCTTCGGGTCGATTAGAGGCGAGTTGGAATCGGAACAGCCACCACCTCCTCCTCCACCTTCTTCTGTTCCGGTTCCCGTCTCAGTTCCACTACCTGTCCCACTGCCGGTTCCACTCCCCGTCCCACTACCGGTTCCACTCCCCGTCCCACTACCCGTTCCACTCCCCGTCCCACTAC
>JANQGV010000151.1 GCA_028282925.1 Thermodesulfobacteriota bacterium | reverse complement strand
TCCCTTTGAAACCTCTGCCGCCACATAGTCGAAATGCGGGGTGGCCCCCCGGATAACCGCACCCAGGCAGATAACAGCATCATACTTTCCGGCCTTGGCGGCCATTTTGGCGGCCAGCGGTATCTCAAAAGCGCCCGGCACTTTGATGACGGCAACCTGGGACTCTTCGGCGCCATGACGCAGCATGGCATCCATGGCCCCACCCAGCAGCCGGTTGACGATAAAATCATTAAAGCGGCTGACGATAACGGCAACCCGAACGTTTCTGGCATCTAACTTTCCCTCGAGTGTTTTACTCATAACGGCTACCTTCCTGTATTAATATTCAACTTTTTTCGTCTTCGACCTTTTCCAGGATATGACCCATTTTCTCTTTCTTCGTGGAGAGGTATTTTACATTGTTGTCTTTGGGCTTCATCTCAATGGAAACCCGCTCCACGATTTCCAGGCCGTACCCTTCCAGGCCGATAATTTTCTTGGGGTTGTTTGTCAGCAGGCGTATTTTGGTAATCCCCAGGTCCCGCAGCACCTGTGCGCCCACGCCGTAATCGCGCAGATCCGGCTCAAACCCCAACTCCACGTTGGCCTCAACTGTATCGCGCCCCTTGTCCTGCAGGGCATAGGCTTTCATTTTGTTCAGGAAACCGATGCCGCGGCCTTCCTGGCGCATATACACCACAACGCCCTTACCCTCCCGGGCAATTGATTCCATGGCATGTTCCAGTTGCTCGCCGCAGTCACAGCGCATGGACCCCAGGGCATCTCCGGTCAGGCATTCTGAATGCACCCGCACCATCACCGGTTCATCCGGTTCCCACTCCCCTTTGATCAGGGCGATATGATGATGGGTATCCATGACGTTTTCATAAATAATCATTCTAAAATCACCGCCGAAGCGCGACGGCAGGTTGGTTTCCACCATCCGCTTCACCAGGGACTCTTTTGCCAGCATATATTTGATGATGTCGGCAATGGTGACGATATGCATATCATGTTCTTCGGCAAATTTTTCCAGATCGGGCATGCGGGACATGGTGCCGTCGTCATTCATGATTTCACAGATAATTCCGGCCGACTTCAGTCCCGCAAGGCGGCACAGATCTACAGAGCCTTCGGTTTGTCCGGCCCGCCTGAGAACACCGCCCGGCATGGCCCGCAGGGGAAAGATGTGGCCCGGCCGGCCGAGTTCTTCCGGCTTGGCATCATCTTTAACCGCGGTCAGGATGGTATGGGACCGGTCGGAGGCGGAGATACCGGTTGTGGTACCATGGGTTGCATCAATGGAAACGGTAAAGGCGGTCTGAAAAGACGATGTATTGTCCTGCACCATCAGGGGCAACTCAAGCTGCCTGCAGCGTTCATCGGTCAGCGACAGGCAAATAAGCCCGCGGCCGTATTTTGCCATAAAATTGATGGCTTCCGGGGTTACCATTTCAGCGGCCATGGTCAGATCGCCTTCATTTTCGCGATCTTCATCATCACACAGGATGACCATTTTGCCTTTTTTGATCTCTTCTATTGCTTTTTCAACTCTACTGATTGGCATGACTTCCTCACTTCTAAAAGGGGGTTTGCAGAAACACCCTTAGGTAAAATTAAACTTCTCCAAAAAATCCCGCGTGATCCCACCGTTTTTCGTATCTTCCGTGGTCAGGAGTTTTTCCACATATTTACCGATAATATCATTTTCTATATTCACCCGGTCCCCCGCTTTGCGGGTACTCAGGGTTGTATGCGCAAAGGTATGGGGTATAATCATAACTGAAAAACCCCGGTCGGTGCATTCATTCACGGTAAGGCTGATGCCGTCAATCGCCACAGAGCCTTTATCTATAATATATTTTAATAACGTATCAGGTGCTGTAAAGGCTATGAGTATGAAATCTCCCGTGGGCTCAATTGATGCCGCCACCGCCGTACCGTCGATATGTCCCGACACCAGGTGCCCTCCCAGTCGATCCGACAGGCGCAAAGCCCGCTCAAGGTTGACGGTATGTCCCGGACGTTTTGAGCCCAGCGTGGTTCGCTGCAGGCTCTCAGGCGAAACGTCAACGGTAAATCCTCCGGAAACGAGGGACGTTACCGTTAAACAGACCCCGTCAACGGCAATACTTTCGCCCAGGACAATCTCCTCCAGCGGCAGTCCGCAATCAATGGACAGCACCTGCCCGCTGCCCTTGCGGGTAATGCCTTTAATTTTCCCCACATCCTCGATAAGCCCGGTAAACATATCTGTCGTCACGTTAAGGTTTTTGGTTTTCTACATAGCCTTCTATCACCACATCACACTCGCTTCTGCTGACGGTGATACCGTTCAGGGTTATTGAATCGGCAATCTTTTCCACGCCTTCGCCGCCCACAAAGCTGATTGCATCTTTTCCACCGGCAATCTTGGGAGCATAAAAAAGCATCACCTTGTCGACAATACCGCTTGCCAGGGCCGAAGCATTGATTTCAGCCCCGCCTTCAAGCAGTGCGCTGGCGATCCCTTCTTCGCCCAGTCGGAGCATTAAAGCAGCCAGATCAATACCCTTTTCGGCCTCGGGCACCCCGATAACACGGGCCCCTCTTTTGATGAGCCCCAGGGCTTTCTTCGACTCGGCCTTCTGGGGGGCCGTTACTATAAGCGTTTCCGCGGCCATGTCCGGTTGCAGCATCCTGCTTGTAACCGGAATCCGCAGGCTGCTGTCTATCACCACTCGCAACGGATTTGTATAGGGTCCTTCATACATCCGGACGGTCAGTTGCGGGTCGTCCGCAATAACCGTCCCCACACCCACAATCACTGCATCCACTTCAGCCCGTATCCGGTGGACCCGCCTGCGTGACTCCTCACAGGTAATCCATTTTGAATCACCGGTATAGGTTGCAATCTTGCCGTCCAGGGTCAAGGCCGCCTTTAAAAGAACAAACGGGGTCTTTCCGGTAATATACTTTATAAAAGCTTCATTCAGCCGCCGGCAGGTATCCTCAAGCAGCCCGACTTCAACACTGATGCCTGCCTCACGCATCTTCCGGACACCCTCTCCGCTCACCGCAGGGTTGGGGTCTACCATTCCCACAAATACCCGGCCGACACCCGCCTTGATGACCGCATCGACGCACGGGGGCGTCTTTCCGTGATGGCTGCAGGGCTCAAGGGTAACGTACAGGTCGGCTCCCTGAGCACTGTCCCCGGCCAGGTTCAGGGCGTTCACCTCGGCGTGCGGGCCGCCGAGCTGCTCGTGGTACCCTTCACCGACTACCTGCCCTCCCTTGACAAGCACAGCCCCAACCATGGGATTGGGGCTTACCTGTCCGGCACCTTTCCGCGCAAGCTCAAGGGCCTGCTGCATATACGTTTCTTGTTGTACATGTGAGGGCATATGTTGATACGGCAAATCAGCCCTTTTTCTCCAAAACGGCTTTAACTTCTTCCATAAAATCCGTAATATCGGTAAACGACCGGTACACGGATGCAAATCTGACATAGGCGACATCATCCAGGCCGTGCAGAGCATGCATCACCTTTTCGCCGATTTCCGTACTGGGGATCTCTTTGATCCCGCGCTCCAGCAGGCTGTGTTCAATGGTATCTGCCGTTTCTTCCAGTTGTTCGATGCTGATGTCGCGTTTCTGACAGGCCTTTTTCAAACCCTCCAGTATTTTCCTGCGGTCGTAAGGTTCACGCCGGTTGTCTTTCTTTATGATGGCAGGCAGTGTGTCCTCAATGCGCTCATGGGTGGTGAATCGTTTCTGGCAGTCGAGGCACTCTCTGCGGCGTCTGATTGTTTCACCGTCCTTGCTGATCCGGGAGTCTATTACCTTATCTTCAAGGTTGTTGCAGTATGGACACTTCATAACTGATCCCCCTTTTCGTGAAATTTGGTCATAATGATTTCTGCCTCTTTCATAAAGCTTTCCGTCAGCTCATCCGGATACCCTTCTTCATATACTACCTCATGAATCCCGGCATTGACAAGCATTTTAAAGCAGATACTGCACGGCAGGGTCGTACAGAAAAGGGTCGAACCTGCAATGGATATGCCGTGATAGGCGGCCTGGATAATGGCATTCTGCTCTGCGTGCAGCCCCCGGCACAATTCATGCCGCTGGCCCGAGGGGATCCCCTTTTCCTCGCGCAGACAGCCCACCGATTCACAATGGGTCAGGCCCGTCGGGGCGCCGTTATATCCTGAAGCAAGTATTCTTTTGTCTTTCACCAGCACGGCACCGACCCGGCGCCGCATACAGGTGGAGCGCCGCGATACCAGCCGGGCGATATCCATGAAATATTCTTCCCACTTGGGACGTTTTTCATCAGCAGAGGACATGGCAGTAGTTATTGAGGATATTATTAGTCTGACAGTGTAAGGAAGGACGGTTCGTATACAAAAACCTGAAGGACCACGCCGAAATAAACAATGCCGTTATTTACATTGATCTTTTTCAATTGCTGTTATTAAATCGAGTCTTTTTTGGTGCCGCCCTCCCTCAAATGCCGTTTGAAACCACACCTGCACCATCTCACGTGCAGCGCCCTGCTCTACGGACTCTCCCATAACCAGGACATTGGCGTTATTATGGAGCCGGCTCATCTTGGCCATGTGAGCATTCTGACACAGGGCCGCCCGTACTCCCGCAAATTTATTCGCGGCGACCGACATGCCGATACCGGAACCGCATATGAGTATGCCGCGATCACAGGAGCCGTCGGATACGGCTCCTGCAACCTTGGCGGCAAATTCCGGATAATCAACCGAATCGGTTGAATGGGCACCCTTGTCGTCGACGGCTTTACCCAGCCGGTCAAGTTCACCCTTTAAAAACTCTTTTAACGCAAAACCACGATGATCCGACCCAATGGCTACCTTCTCACTCACGGTCTATCCTTCCAGCTTTTTAAAAATCAGGGTGGCGTTTGTTCCGCCGAACCCGAATGAATTACTCATAACCGTTTTCACCTTCTGCTCCCGGGCCTGGTTCGGAACATAGTCAAGGTCGCATTCGGGATCAGGTGTGTCATAATTGATGGTTGGCGGGATAACACCGTTCTTGATGGTCAGCGCGCTGAACACCGACTCGACCCCGCCGGCCGCGCCGAGCAAATGTCCGGTCATCGACTTGGTCGAGCTGACCGCGATTTTCTTGGCATGGTCTTTATAGACCGACTTCATGGCCTGGGTTTCCGACATGTCGTTCATCGGAGTGGATGTACCGTGGGCATTGATATAGTCGATATCCTCCGGGTTGAGTCCGGCGTCTTTCAGGGCCAGGTTCATGCAGCGGGCGGCTCCTTCTCCGTTGGGAGAGGGGGCTGTGATATGATATGCATCCGCATTACACCCGAAGCCTACTATTTCAGCATAAATATCGGCACCTCGTTTTTGGGCCTGTTCCAGCTCTTCAAGGATAATGATGCCGGCGCCTTCGGCCATAACAAATCCGTCGCGGTCTTTCTCAAACGGCCGGCTTCCCCGCTGGGGATCATCGTTGTGGGTAGAGGTCAGCGCTTTCATGGAACAGAACCCGCCTACTGCCAGGGGCGTTATGGTCGACTCGACCCCACCGGCGATAATTGCATCGGCGTCGCCGCGCTGAATAATCTTGAATGCCTCTCCGATGGAGTGATTTCCCGTTGCACAGGCGGTAACCAGACTGGTGTTGGGTCCTTTACAGCCGAAATGCATGGAAATCTGGCCCGGCGCAAGGTTGACGATCAACATGGGCACAAAAAAAGGTGAAATCTTCTTGGGCCCATTCTCCAGGTACAGGCTGTGATACTTTTCGATGGTGGCCAGACCGCCGAGGCCTGATCCCACGACAACACCGACACGTTCGGCATTTTCATCCGTGATAACAAGCCCGGAATCTTCAACCGCCATTTTACCGGCAGCCAGGGCATAGTGGAGAAAGGTGTCCATCTTTTTGATCTCTTTTTTCTCAATGTACTCTTCCGGATCAAAGCCCTTCACCTCGCCCGCGATTCTGGCCGGAAAGGCCGAAGCATCAAAGCGGGTTATCGGCCCGATGCCCGATGTGCCGGCACAGGCTGCCGCCCAGTTTTGCTCAATCCCTATTCCCAGGGGGGAGATTACGCCAAGCCCTGTTACTGCAACTCTTCTTTTTTCCAAACCTCTATATCCCCTATAGTAAAATGTTTTGAAAGCCCTCCCGCAGAACCGGGAAGGCTTTCATTATTGTTATGGTTGATTCCATGCGTTACTGCACGACGATCCAGATGCGTCCTTAGTTGGATTTGTCTTTAATGTAGCTGATGGCATCATTGACCGTCTGAATTTTTTCAGCGTCTTCATCGGGAATTTCCTGGCCGAACTTTTCTTCCATAACCATGATAAGCTCAACCAGATCCAGAGAATCCGCTCCAAGATCATCGACAAAAGAAGCTTCGGGAACAACTTCTTCGGCGCTTACGGACAACTGCTCAACAATAATGTCTTTTACCTGTTCTTCTATTGACTTATCTGACATACCTGCTACCTCCTTAAACTCGTTTTTTTCTTCTTTATTAAGTAAACACTTTCGGCAGGGCTACATGTACAGCCCGCCGTTGATATGTATTACCTGACCGGTAATGTAGCCTGCAAGATCACTCGCCAGAAAACAGACCGTATTGGCAACATCCTCAGGTGTGCCGAGCTGTTTGGCCGGTATCTGGGAAATCATGGCCTCACGTTCCTTTTCAGGAATCGCATCGGTCATGGCCGTCTGAATAAACCCGGGGGCAACCGCGTTGACGGTGATGCCGCAGTGGGCGTATTCACGGGCAACGGCCTTGGTAAACCCCATAACCGCCGCCTTGGATGCAGAATAGTTTGCCTGGCCCGGATTTCCCATCGCACCGGTTACCGACGATATGTTAATAATCCGTCCCCCTTTCTGCTTGAACATGGTCCGGATTGCGGCTTTGGTGCAATTGAACGTTCCCTTCAGGTTAACCTGCATAACCTGGTCCCACTGCTCCTCTTTCATCCTGAGCAGAACGGTATCGCGGGTAATCCCGGCATTGTTGACAAGAATATCAAGCTTTCCGAGCGAATCAACCGCCTGTTTAATCATTGCGTCACATTCGCTCAGTTGGGACACGTCCACCCGAATCGGGAGCGCCTTGCGCCCGGCGGCTTCAATGTCCTTGCAAACATCCTGCAGACTCTCTTCGTTAATGTCACAGACCGCAACATCTGCGCCTTGCCGGGCAAGCGCTGTGGCTATAACCCGTCCGATTCCCTGGGCGGCTCCGGTTACGAGTGCAACTTTATCCTGTACATTCATTGTAAACCCTTCTTTTATACTAACTGTGACGATTCTGCAATGTTTTTATTTGCCGGAAACCACGATGAAAACCGGACCCCGGACCACATAAAATACTCACTGATTACAGTGAGTTGGCAAAGGCCTTACATAACCTTTTTGGATGCACATTCCTTGATCAGGAACTGGCCGATAACGTTCTTCTGGATCTGGCTGGTGCCTTCGTAGATGGTCAGAATTTTCGCATCGCGCATCATCTTTTCTACCGGGTATTCTCTCATGTAGCCGTATCCGCCGAAGATCTGAACGGCATCGGTAGTAACCTTCATTGCGGTTTCCGATGAAATCAGCTTGGCCATGGCGGAGTACTTGGACATGTCCTTGGCACCGGAGTCACAGTAACGGGCGGCCTGGTAGGTCAGGGCCCGGGATGCTTCAATCTGGGTTGCCATTTCAGCCAGCATATGCTGCACGGCCTGGTGGGCAATAATCGGTTTACCGAACGTTTTGCGCTCGTGGGCATACAGCATTGCTTCATTCAGCGCGCCCTGGGCCAGGCCGACTGCCTGGGCGGCAATACCGGTACGGGTCATGTCGAATGTTTTCATGGCGATGATAAAACCCATACCCTCTTTGCCGAGCAGGTTTTCTTTGGGAACCGCGCACTCTTCAAACACCAGCTCACGGGTGGCCGAAGCCCGGATACCCAGCTTGTTTTCCTTTTTCCCGAAGCTGAAACCCGGTGCGCCCTTCTCGACGATAAAACCGCTGGCACCGCGGGCGCCTTTGGATTTGTCCGTTTTTGCGATAAAGGAATAGGTTTCGGCCTCTCCGCCGTTGGTAATCCACTGCTTAACACCGTCGACGATATAGTTGTCGCCGTCCTTGCGTGCGGTGGTTCTGATGGAGCCGGCATCACTTCCCGCGCCCGACTCGGTAATACCGAAAGCAGCCAGTTTCTTTCCGGCGGCGATATCGGGCAGGTATTTCAGCTTCTGCTCGTGGCTGCCGAACAGCAGGATGGGATAGGCGCCCAGTCCGCTGGCTGCAAAGCTCACCGACACCCCGATGCAGATCTTGCTGAGCTCTTCAACCACCAGGTTGTTCTCAAAGTTTCCAAAGCCCATGCCGCCGTACTCTTCGGGGATATAAATCCCGAACAGTCCTGCGTCTGCCAGCACTTTCAAAATTTCCCAGGGGAATTCCCCGCTTTCGTCCAGTTCCGCCCGTTTGGGCAGGATCTTTTCCTTGGCGATCTTGCGCGCCAGTTCAACCATCTGTATCTGTGTTTCGTCTAAGTTGTAGTCTAACATAACCTCTCCACCTCTATGTTGTTAGTTACCATCTAACCAGGGCTGATCCCCAGGTGAAACCCGCCCCGAATGCATCTAACAAAACCAAATCATTCTTTTTTATTCTCTTCTGTCGGTTTGCCTCATCCATCGCAATAGGTACCGATGCTGAGGATGTGTTGCCATACTTTTGAATATTCATAAAAACTTTTTCCTGCGGCAGGCCCAACCGCTTGGCAATGGCCTGGATGATACGCGAGTTTGCCTGATGTGAAATGAGCAAATCGAGCGCATCGCCGTCCACATCATTGTACTGCAAGGCCGTCAGCGCAGCGTCTTCAAGAGACTTGACCGCAATTTTGAAAACCTTGTTGCCGTCCATCTTGAGATAGTGTTCACGGTTGTCCACCGACTCATGTGACGCAGGGCACTGTGAGCCGCCGCCGGGCTGGTACAGCAGTTTGCCGCAGGATCCGTCGGAGTACAGATGGGTTGAAAGAATTCCCCGGTCTCCGGTTTCCCCCGTCAACACCACGGCCCCGGACCCGTCCCCGAAGAGAACACATGTGGACCGGTCCTGATAGTCGGTGATTTTCGACAGTGTTTCCACCCCGACGACCAGAACTTTGTTATTGGCGCCGCTTTTGATACAGTTGTCTGCGACCGCAAGCGCATAAATAAAACCCGTACAACCGGCGGATATGTCGAATGCCGGAATGCTGCGGGTCTTCAGCTTGTTCTGCAGCAGGCACGCAACGGAAGGCGTCGGCATGTCGGGCGTGATGGTTGCCACGACGATCATATCCAGCTCTTGCGGAGCAACTTCCGCCATTTCCAGAGCATTTAACGCCGCACGATAGGCAAAGGTTGATGACGCCTCACCGTTTGAAGCTATCCGTCGCTCTTTTATGCCGGATCTAGTCACAATCCAGTCATCACTGGTGTCCACAATCGCTGCCAGGTCGCTGTTGCTGAGAACTTTCTGGGGGGTACTCGACCCCGTACCGATGATTCTCGTCCTGTGCATTATCGTTTCGTTCCCCTGTCCGGTGAAATGGATATCTCGTTTAAATGTCCTTATTCTTCAGAAACGGAAACAACTTCCCGGCCTTTGTAATATCCACACTTGGGACATGCATGGTGCGGCTTTCTCGGCTCACTGCACTGCGGGCAGGTCGACAGGTTAACGGATGCAAGGCTGTCATGAGCCCTGCGGCTCCCTTTACGGGACTTTGATATTTTTTTAACTGGTACTGCCATTTTTCCTACATTCCTTTTTTGCTTTAGTCTGTCTTGTCTTTCAGGTTTTGCAAAACACTGAAAGGTGATTGCCTGCGGCTGTCCTGCGGACAGGCACACGGCGTGGTGTTCAAGTTCTCCCCACACCGGGAACACATCCCCAAACAGTCTTCTTTACAATGGGGATACTGGGGCAGATTGAGATAGATCTGCTCTCTGACGAGCGGCCGAAGATCAATATATTCACCTTCGAAATAGAACACTTCCAGGTCGTCCTGCTGAAGTTCCTTTTCTTTCGATACCGATGCTTTCAACTGCGGCCAGAGCAGGTAGCGAAACCGGTTCTGCAAAGGCCATTTGAAATCATCAAGGCAACGGACACATGTCAACTGCATCTCCACAGCACATGCACCCTCGAGGATGACTTTATCACCTGTGGGAGAAAAGGACACCTCAAGATGTAATGGCGAACAAATGTGGCCGATCCGAGTCTTCTCTTCCAGCATGTCATCAAGTGTTTCGGCTTTCCACTCGGTTTCAAGCTGAAGACCTTCCCGTGGAATATCTTGAATCCGTACTGAAAAAAAGTTCCCCATACTGCTTATTTATGGATACTGATGGTGCCCGGGGATGTTACTGCCGGTGCGCACCATGATTATACTGTCTTCTTAAAAAGAACTGCCAGAACTGCCGTACAGCCCCGCCTTGTTCCCTGTCGGAGCCGCATGCAGTTTTAGTTAAGCGTACTTGTATATTAGTATAATCAAACTTTGTCAATCAAAATTTATTAACTGTATCATGTTCAAAGAACAATATCAAGCCAAGTTTGCACATGATAGTACAAATAAAAACTAAAGCAAACTAAGCAAAACAATATAATGTTAATTATATATATTTAATCAAAAAAAATCAAAAGCATCTTAAACATTACAAATCCAGCACGTCCTGGCTGTGGTTGGGCCAATCGAGATACACGACCTTTTTAGGCACGATCTTTATAAGCGCATACTGCTCATCGGCAGGTCCCGCGGGCCAGTACGCCGCCCATTTGTCGTTCCATTTTTCTTTTCTGACCGCATCATCCGTAACCACCTGGGCCTCTCCCTGCAGGGAAATGCTGCTGTGGTCTTCCGGCCGGTACAGAAAAACGCTGGCGGCTGAATTGTTCTTGATTTCCTGGACCTTGCTGGACTGGGCGCCGGTGGCGAACCAGCAGACCAGATCGTCGCCAAAGGGCAGGTTTTCCATCATGCGGCCCTTGGGACACTCGCTTTCATCAATGGTAATAAGGTTCGAATACTCATAGGACTTGAAAAAATCGACTATTGTCTGACGCAATGCTGCCTGTTCCATGTCTCCACGTTCTCCTTGTTGATGTGATTCTTGAATAAGTACGCCTTCAAAAGGGTTATTCATATATCACAGATACCCCCGAAAGGTAAGAAAAAATGTGGCCGCAGCAGCACCGGCTTTTCACTCTCGACAGACAACGAAAGGGCTTTGCGCTTTGGCGGGCCGCAGTTGCTGCTTTTACCTTGACTAAAAAGAAAAGGTAAGGTATTGTGCAGCTTTTCAGTATAATGCCATACCTATACTGATACACCGGCGGAATATGACAACGCGCACCACGGGTTACGTTACCACCATACGGACACAGGTCGCCGGACCGAGCGTTAAACAACCCGAAGGGGTGGGGTTCGTCCTCACCTCAAAGACATCAAAAAACAGACGTGCGGATATCCTGATACCATGGGTGTAATAGATGCGGAGGCTGCTTGAATGGAAGACAAGAAAAACTTTTTAATACATCGACGGGAAAAAATTGATGAGATGCGTGGAGCCGGCATCAACCCCTATGCCAACACGTTCAAATCACGACACACCTCACAGGACATCCGGGACCGGTTCAACGGCAAAACAAAGGAAGAAATCGAAGCGTGTGAAGACGTTTTTTCCATTGCCGGACGGGTCGTGTCCCTGCGCAGTTTCGGCAAGGCGGCCTTTCTGCATGTCCAGGACCGCACCGGCCGCATGCAGATATACATTCAAAAAAACAAGGTCGGCGCCGACAGCTACGACCTGTTCAAGAAAGTCGACATCGGCGACTTCATCGGGGTGGACGGGCGGGCCTTTCTGACGAAATCAGACGAGTTGACCGTCCTGGCCGACAGTTTTATGTTTCTGACGAAATCGATGCGTCCGCTGCCTGAGAAATGGCACGGCCTGCAGGATGTTGAAACGCGCTACCGTCAGCGCTATCTCGACCTGATCGCCAATGAACATGTACGCCGGACATTTCTCACCCGCTCACGTATTATTACCCATATCCGGCAGTTCCTCGAGACCCGCGGTTTCATGGAAGTTGAAACACCCATGATGCATCCCATCCCCGGGGGCGCCGCGGCCCAGCCGTTCAAGACGCACCACAATACCCTGCATATGGATCTGTTTATGCGCATCGCGCCTGAGCTCTACCTGAAACGGTTGCTGGTCGGCGGCATGGACCGCGTGTTTGAGATAAACCGCAACTTTCGCAACGAGGGAATCTCGACCCAGCATAACCCCGAGTTTACCATGGTTGAATTTTACCAGGCCTACGCCGACTATGAAGACCTGATGGACCTGACTGAAGAAATGTTCTGCTCCATCGCCCAGGAGGTGCTGCAGACATACACCGTTCCCTACCAGGACACCGACCTCGACTTTTCACCTCCCTGGCAGCGGCTCACGCTCAAGGAAGCCGCCGCAAAATATGGAAAAATCGACCCGGCCGATCTTGGCGACCTGGAAAAAACCCGCGCTCACGCCAAGCGGCTCGGCCTGGAACTGGAAGGGCATGAAGCCCTGGGTGAAATCGTTACCGAAATTTTCGAAGAGGTTGCCGAGGAGCATCTTGTGCAGCCGACCTTTATCACCCATTTTCCGGTAGAAGTATCCCCCCTTGCCCGCAAGAACGAACAGGACCCGACGGTAACCGACAGGTTCGAGCTCTATATTGCCGGCAGGGAAATTGCCAATGCGTTTTCAGAGTTGAACGATCCTGAAGACCAGCGGAAGCGGTTTGAAGAACAGTCGTCCGCCAAGGAGACCGCCGAAGGCAGGCCGGTAGAAATAGATGAAGACTATCTGCTGGCCCTTGAATACGGTATGCCGCCCGCGGCCGGCGAAGGCATCGGCATCGACCGGCTTGTAATGCTGCTGACCGATGCGGCTTCAATTCGCGATGTTATTCTTTTTCCGCTGTTTCGCTCTGAAAGGGCCGAATAAAAAAGAATGAAACTTCCGTTTGAAATTTTCATAGCCCTGCGATACCTGCGGGCTAAAAGGAAACAGGCGTTTATATCAATTATAACCCTGATATCGATCATCGGCGTCGGCATCGGGGTTATGGCTCTCATACTGGTGCTGGGAGTCATGACCGGCTTTACCGACGACCTGCGCGATAAAATCCTCGGCACCAATTCGCACATAGTGATATCTCGGTTCGGCGCTGGCATGAAGGACTACAGAGACGTCATGCAGCAGGTAAGCACCGTCCCGGACGTGGTTGCCGTAACGCCGTTCATGCTCAGCCAGGTAATGCTTTCTTCCGGGTCCAATGTTTCGGGCGTTCGGCTCTGGGGTATCGACCCCGGCACGGCACCCTCGGTTATCAATATAGAGGAATCCATGGTGGAAGGCTCGCTGGCCGAGCTTGAGCGCAGCCGCCCCCGGGACGACGGGCCGGAACTGCCCGGCATTGTCATCGGCAGCGAGCTTGCCAAAGTGCTCGGGGTCTATCCCGGCGTTTCGGTAACCGTGCTGTCCCCCACGGGAATGATGTCGCCCGCCGGCATGATGCCCCGGTGGAAAAAATTTCTCATTGTCGGCATTTTTGAGTCGGGCATGTATGAGTACGATACATCCAATGCCTATATAACCATTGCCGATATACAGAAATTTCTCAAAATGTCCGACGAGGTCTCCGGCATAGCGGTTAAGGTCGGCGACATATACAATACCGGTCGCACGGTAAGCAGTATCCGTGGCGTCATAAGCGCTACCTATCAGGTTCGCGACTGGAAAGAGATGCACCGCAATCTCTACTCTGCTTTGAAACTGGAAAAAACGGCGATGTTCGTCATTTTGACGCTCATCATCATTGTAGCGGCATTCAGTATCGTAGCGTCACTGGTCATGATGGTTAACGACAAAAACAGGGAAATCGCGGTTCTCAAGTCCATGGGGGCCACGTCGGGCGCGATAATGAAAATATTCATGCTCCAGGGGCTGGTCATCGGATGTTTCGGCACGGCGCTGGGGCTGGCGGCAGGGTTTACCCTTGCATTCCTGCAAAACAATTACGAGATCGTCAAACTCTCGGGCGACGTGTACTATATAGCGGCGCTCACGGTAAAAATCAGCCTGTGGGATACGTTCTGGGTGGCTTTTTGCGCCATACTGATCAGCTTCCTGGCAACCATTTATCCGTCGCGGCAGGCTGCAATACTCGATCCGGTTGAGGCAATGCGTTATGAATAGTGCCGGCGCACAAACGGAGACCGTGCAGGAGCGCCTGCTCCGGGTCGAAAGCATCGGCAAATCATATCTTGCCGACAGCACCATAACCAATGTGCTGAACGGTGTCACGTTCAACGTGGACCGGGGTGAGACCATGTCGATCGTGGGCCCCAGCGGGGCCGGCAAAAGCACCCTGCTCAACATACTGGGAACCCTTGATCATCCATCAAGCGGCACGATCAAGTACCGGGGCGAAGACCTGTTCGCACGCGATGAAAAAGCCCTGGCGGAATTTCGCAACCGCAAACTGGGTTTCGTGTTTCAGTTTCATCATCTGCTCCCGGAATTTACCGCCCTGGAAAACGTAATGATGCCGGCCCGTATCGCCGGTATCGACCCGGATGCGGCCGAAAAAAAGGCCCGGCAATTGCTCGGCAGGCTCGGACTCGACAAACGCCTTACCCACAAACAGGGCGAACTCTCGGGCGGTGAGCAGCAGCGGGTGGCCGTGGCCCGTGCGCTTGTAATGGAGCCGGAAGTGGTTCTGGCCGACGAGCCCACCGGCAACCTGGACACCCATACCGGCCGGGATGTTTTCGACCTGATGCTGGAAATTAATCGGGAATTGAACATGACCCTGATTGTGGTAACCCATAATATGGATTTTGCACGAAAACTGCCCCGCTGCATCACCCTGGTGGACGGCAGCATAATCGACAACAATGTATCTCAAGCAACTGAGCAATAAATATAAACAACCAACCACAGGACAGCAGAATGCTCAAACGGTATCAAAAAAAATCGGTCTTTGTATTGACATTCAGTATCATATGCGCGGTTCTCTTTGCGGGCAGGGTCTCTGCTGCCCCCGAGGGCGTAACGGTCGGCATTCTCCCGTTTTTTATTCACAGCCAGGAAAACATCGGATACCTGCAAAAGGCCATCCCCGACATGCTTGCAACCCGTCTTGAAAAAAAGGGCGAAATCAACACCATACAAAAAACCACGATGCAGCAGGTGCTGCAGGAAATCACCTGGGACCGGTACAACGAAGAACAGGCCCGCCTCATCGGTGAACGGCTGGGGGCCGATTTCATCATTGCCGGAAGCCTCACCAAACTCGGCAAATCATACAGCCTTGACACGACGGTTATAAATCTGTCTGAAACGGACGTCGACGCCAAACGCCTCTATCTCACGGCTGAAGGCGTTGAAACCATCCCCGCCAAACTGCGCGACCTTGCCCTGCGCCTCAACTTTGCCATCCTCGATAAAATAATGGTGGCCTCGGTCGGCGTTTCGGGAAACCGGTTTATTGAGGAAGATGCCGTTCTGTTCGCCATTCAAACCAAGGTAGGTGAAGTCTTCTCACCCACGGTTCTCCAGGAAGACCTCAGGCGAATTTTCCAGATGGGATACTTTAAAGACATCCAGATCACCAGCAAGGACACGGACAGCGGTAAAGAAATCACGTTTCATGTTAAAGAAAAACCCATGGTGCGCTCAGTCCAGATCAAAGGCAACAAAAACGTAAAGCTGGAAGATATCCGCAAAACCATGGAGGTCAAGCCCCGCACGATACTCGATTTGAACAAGGTCAACGGAGATATCGCCCGCATTCGGAAAACCTATAAGGAGAAAGGCTACTACAAAGTTTCCGTATCCCATCGCATCACCCCCATTTCCGAAAACTACACCTCCATCGATTTTATTATCAAAGAGGGTACCGTCGTCAAGGTGAAAGGGGTTACCTTTTCCGGCAACAACTCCATACCCGCCAAGGAGATCAAACGGGTCATGGAAACCCGCGAAAAACACTGGATACTCTCCCTGTTCACCACCCGCGGCGTCTACAAAGACGAGGGCGTTGAAAAAGATCTTGAGCGCATCACGGCCTACTACTACAGTAAAGGCTTTCTGCAGGTAAAAGTCGACAAACCCAAGGTTACCTTCAAAAACGACGGCATTTATGTGCACTTCACCCTTACGGAAGGCAACCGGTTCACCATCGGCGCCGTCGATTTCAAGGGCGATCTCATTTTCGACACCGGGGTTCTTAAAAACAAAATCAAATCCGCTTCGGGGGAAACCTTCAACGGCCGCATCCTCAACGACGACCTGATCGCCATCAAGGCCATGTATGCCGAAAAGGGTTTCGCTTTTGCCGACGTTTCACCCCTGACCGACATTCAGTCCGAGCAGAAAAAAGTCAATCTTATTTTCGATATTGTTAAGGGTGAAATGATCTACATCGAAGAAATCAGGATCATCGGCAACACCAGAACCCGCGACAACGTTATCCGGCGCGAGATTCGCCTGACCGAAGGCGCCGTCTACAACTCCGAAGAAATCAAGCGCAGCAAGCAGGAAATCAACAACCTGGGCTTTTTTGAAAAGGTCAACATCAACTCCGAGCCGGGCAGCAAGCCCAACCTGGTGAAACTGACCATCGAGGTCAAGGAACGGCCCACCGGCTCGTTCAGCATCGGTGCCGGATACAGTTCCGTCGACAGCGTGGTGGGTATGTTCCAGATATCCCAGAACAATCTCTTCGGTAAGGGGCAGCACTTGAGCCTCATGGCCCAACTCGGCGGCCATTCCAACTATTACAACATTTCGTTTACCGAGCCGTGGTTTCGGGACACCCGCACCTCGGTCGGGTTCGACCTTTTCAACATCGAACGCGAATACGAAGAGTTCGACCGCGACTCCAGCGGTATCAACCTGCGCGCCAGCTGGCCCCTGGACAAATACTACGACTTCACCCGTTTCTACCTGACCTACCGGTATGAAACCATTGATATTGAAATTGAGGACTGGGACGAAGGCGTTGCCCTTGACATTCAAAAGCAGCAGGGCAATAATACCGTCAGCAGTTTTATCGCCAGCATTATCAAGGACTCCCGCGACGACCGCTGGAAGCCGCGTAGCGGTGTACGTAACAGTTTCTCCGTGGAGCTGGCCGGTTTCGGCGGCGACAGCAAGTTTATTACCGTTATTGCCAGTATGGGCAAGTGGTTCCCGCTGCCCCTGGATACCGCCTTTGCGGTGCGCGGTACCATCGGCCAGATTTTCCCCTATTTCGGCAAAGGCGTGCCTATCTCAGAAAAATTCTTTCTGGGCGGGCTTGACTCCATGCGGGGATTCGACGTCCGTTCCGTCGGTCCCCGGGAACGCAGGCCGCACCGGCCCCGTCAATTCTGGCTTGGTGGCAAAAAATACACTTACCATCCTCCGGGATACAGCAGCAAAAAAGATGTGGTCGGCGGCAAGAAACAGCTCTATTTCAACTTCGAATACCTGTTTCCCATCATGAAGGAAGCCGGAGTTCGGGGTGTGCTCTTTTTCGATACCGGAAACGCCTATGCTTCCGGAGAACAATTCCTGTCCGACATGCGCCATTGTGTCGGCGTCGGGGTCAACTGGTATTCACCCTTCGGCCCCCTCAGGATCGTCTGGGGTGTCAACCTGTCGCCCAAGGATGATGAAGACAGCAGCAACTTCGAATTCTCCATGGGACGCATGTTTTAAAAAACGGCATGTATCATCCCGCCGGCACAATGTAATGTAAGCGGCGAGTTTCCTGCTTGCGGCCTAAAGCAGGAGGCACAAAAATTATACAGAAACCATGAACAAAAAAACTATCTGTAAGAAATGAACATTAGGAGGCATTGAATCATGAAAAAGCATCTCATTACGGTAACACTGGTAAGTATCATCGCACTGTTTGCTACTGTTTGCGCAGCCGAAACCTTTAAGTTCGGGTATGTGGATATTCAAAAAGCCGTAACAGACAGCCAGGCCGGTAAAGAGGCCATGGAACAATTCAAGACCGAAGTTAAAAAGATGGAAGAAGATATTCTCGGCGAAAAGGAACAGATCGAAAAACTCGGCGAGATACTTGAAAAGCAGAGCATGATGCTCACCGATGGTGTACGGCGCGAAAAAGAAAAAGAACTGCTCCGGCGCCAGCGCGATTACGAACGACAACTCAAGGACTCAAAAACCGAACTGCAGATCAAGGAAGCCGAACTGACCAACGACATCCTTGAAGACCTCCTGCCCATTATCCAGAAACACGGCAAGGGCAACAATTACACCATCATCTTTGAAAAAAGCGAGAAAGTGCTGCTGTACGCTACCGAGGGCCTTGATTTGACCGATAAAATCATCACCTTGTTCGACAAGCAGTACCAGAAGAACAAAAATTAATTTTCCAGGCTCCACGGCACAAAGGATATTTTCAAGTAAAGGCAACATGGAAATCACTCTACAACAAATTGCAGAAATAACCGGCGGCACGATCAAGGGAGACCCTGAAACCAGGATACACAACCTCGCAGGCATCGAAGAGGCGGGAGAAGGCGACCTCACCTTTATTGCAAACCCCAAATATGCAAAACATATCGACAGTACAAACGCATCGGCCGTCATCTGCTCCCCGGACGTAACCAGCGAAACCCGGAACCTGCTGCTGGTCGACAACCCGTACCTGGCCTATGCAAAGCTGATCAGCTGTTTCAATCCGCCCCCGGCCGAGCCCTGCACAGTGGATGAACGGGCCGTTGTCGGGGAGAAGGTGACCCTTGGCAAAAACGTTACCATATATCCCCTGGTCTACATCGGCGACAACTGTACCATCGCAGACGGGGTTACCGTTTATCCCAACAGCTTTATCGGCAACGGGGTTACCATCGGGGAAGACACTTTCATTCATCCCAATGTCACCGTCAGGGAAGGCTGTATTATCGGCAAAAGGGTCATTATCCATTCCGGCACGGTTATCGGATGCGACGGCTTCGGCTTTGCCCAGGACGGTGACCGCCACTATAAAATACCCCAGCTCGGCATTGTCCAGATCGACGACGACGTGGAAATCGGCTCCGGCAATACCATAGACCGGGCTGTGATGGACCGCACCTGGATCAAACGCGGCACTAAAACGGACAACCTTGTCCACATAGCCCATAATGTGACGATTGGTGAAGATTCGCTCTTGGTAGCCCAGGTCGGCATTTCCGGCAGCACCCGTGTCGGCAACCGGGTAACACTTGCCGGACAGGCCGCCACGGTGGGGCACATCACCATCGGCGACGATGTCATCATTGCCGCCCGCGGTGCGGCTTCCTCCGACATCCCGTCCGGAAAACAGGTATATTCCGGCGCACCGCACATGCCGCATAAAACGTGGCTCAAAGCAACCAGCACCTTTCCAAAGCTGCCCGAAATGCGCAAAAAGATCACTGAACTTGAAAAAAAACTTGCACAGCTTGAAGATGCTTTACACAACAATCGAGGAGGCTGAGACCGATGATTTCAATTAAAGAGATTATGAACTATCTCCCGCACCGCTACCCTTTCCTTTTGGTTGACCGGGTGCTTGAGACGGGGGAAAAGAGCATTGTAACCATTAAAAACGTAACCATAAATGAACCGTTTTTCCAGGGTCATTTTCCCGGCGAGCCGATCATGCCGGGCGTGCTTATTATTGAAGCCATGGCCCAGAGTTGGGGCATCCTTGCAATGCATGACGCCCCGGCGGATAAAAATAATTCCGATGTACGGTTTCTGGGTATCGATAAATGCCGCTTCCGCAAGCCGGTGGTTCCCGGCGACCAGATCCGTTTTGAGCTTGAAGGCATTTCCAAAAAGCGCACCATCTGGAAATTCAGTGGCAAGGCGCTGGTCGACGGTGCCGTAGTTGCAGAAGCAGAACTCATGGCGACAATGTGATGCTCCCCGCCTACAAGGCGGGGCATCCCGACAAAGAATATTGATTTTAGTAATTGTGTCCCGATTTTTCATCGGGACACGTTCCGGTAATAATGAACTCACAGATACAGGACACACGATGATTCATACCACCGCAATCATAAGCAATAACGCTGTTATCGGCGAAGGGGTTGAAATAGGACCCTATGCCGTTATCAGCGACGACGTAACCATCGGCAACAATACTGTGATAGGCCCCCATGTCGTCATTGAGGGCCCCACCACCATCGGCAGCAACTGCAGAATTTTCCAGTTCTGTTCCATCGGCGCGCCGCCACAGGACCTGAAGTTCAAAGGTGAACGCTCGGAACTGGTTATCGGCGACAACAACACCCTCCGCGAATGCGTTACCGTAAATCGCGGCACCGAGGGCGGCGGCGGAAAAACCGTTCTCGGCAGCAATAACTTCATCATGGCATATTCCCATGTGGCCCATGACTGCCGGATCGGCAATCATGTTATCCTGGCAAACAGCGCCAGCCTGGCCGGACACATACAGATTGAAGACCATGCGATTCTGGGCGGCTTCGTAGGCGTCCACCAGTTCACACGTATCGGCTCATACGCCATGATCGGCGGGCTCTCCGGCGTTTCAAAAGACGTGCCTCCCTACACCATGGCGGTCGGCCAGCGGGCAAAACTTCACGGCCTCAACCTGGAAGGGCTGAAACGTCACCAGATGCCGGCCGAATCGATCAAGCAGTTGAAGGAGGCCTATAAAATTGTTTTCCGCTCCGGCCTTACACTGCAAAAAGCATATGAACAGTTCGGCGAGGCAAATCTCACCGCTCCCGAAGCGCAACATATGGTTGATTTTATTAAACATTCAGAGCGGGGAGTTATTCGCGAATGAAACCGGTTAAAGTAGGTGTTATAGGTGTAGGATATCTCGGCAAGTTCCACGCGGAAAAATACGCAGCACTCCCCCAGGCGGACCTGGTGGGCATTGCCGACACAAACACTGAAACCGCAGGGGAGATCGCAGAACGGTTTTCGGTTCCGCTGCACAGCGACTACCGGGAGTTACTGTCAAAGGTCGACGCCGTCAGCATCGTTGTTCCCACCGAACTGCATCACAAAATAGCGCTGGACTGCCTGGAACACGGCATTGACGTCCTGGTGGAAAAACCCATAACCACCACGCTGGACGAAGCTGATGATTTAATTGCCGCAGCACATAAAAACAAGGCTTTGCTGCAAGTAGGGCACCTCGAACGCTTTAATGCGGCGGTGCTTGCCCTTGACGGGATTCTGCAAAAACCGATGTTCATAGAATCACACCGCCTGGCGCCTTTCAAGGCCCGCGGAACCGATGTCGATGTTATTCTCGACATCATGATTCACGACATCGATATTATACTGAACATTGTGGGAGCCCCGGTCACATCCATACACGCCGTCGGTGTACCGGTGGTGTCAACCGAGAAAAACGACATTGCCAATGTGCGGCTTGAGTTTGCCACCGGGTGCATAGCAAACGTAACCGCCAGCAGAATTTCGGTAAAAGAGATGCGCAAAATCAGGATATTCCAGCAGGATGCCTACCTGTCAATCGATTATGCCGACCAGCAGGCCGAGATCTACCGCAAATTAGGATCGGCCGATGACGATGAAATGCCGCAGATCACCTACGAGCAGATTGACATCACCCAGGGCGATTCCCTCAACGAGGAAATCAAGGCCTTTATTTCCTCAGTGCAGAACCGCAGCACTCCGGCAGTGCCCGGTGAAGCCGGCCGGGATGCTCTAAAAGTAGCTCTTGAAATCGTAAAACAAAGCGAAGCTAAAAAAGCAGCTTTAAACCTCTGAAGTTGACGTTGAGTCGGGATTCATTCGGAATACTTGAGTACTCGAAAGACTGGTGGAAAATGTTCAGATACAAGGCGCGCGATTTCCGGCAGTCGCTCCCAAAAGGAACCAGGCACGCATATGTCTGATCATGATAGAAAAAAATTGATGATTGTAACCGGCGAGGCTTCCGGAGACCATCACGGGGCTCTGGTGGCACAGAATCTCAAAAAGCTGGTACCGGACCTGCAGGTCAGCGGCGTCGGGGGCGACGAACTGCACAAAGCCGGCATGCAGATACTCTACCACTCCCGTGAACTGTCGGTTGTGGGACTGCTGGAGGTATTGTCCCGGTCATCCCAGATCCTGAAAGCCTATCGCCTCATCCGCGATGAGCTTCGCAACCGCCCCCCTTCCCTGCTCATGCTGATCGATTATCCGGAGTTCAACCTCCGCATTGCCGGGCTTGCAAAAAAATGCAACGTGCCCGTCCTGTATTATATAAGCCCTCAGTTGTGGGCCTGGCGCAGGGGCCGTGCAAAAAAAATTGCGAGGCTGGTGGACAAGATGGCGGTTATTTTCCCCTTCGAGGTTTCCTTTTATGAAAAGGTCGGGCTCGATGCCGAGTTTGTAGGGCATCCGCTTTTGGACCAGGACCACCAGCTTGAAGAGCCCGCAAAGGCTCGCGCCCGTTTCGGACTTAAGGAAAAAACGCCGGTTATCGGTTTGCTGCCCGGCAGCAGATCCAAGGAAATAGAAGGGCTGCTGCCCACCATGCTGTCGGCGGCAAAAGAAATCTCAAAACAGTTTCCTGAAGCACAGTACATTCTTCCCGTTGCACCGGGAATCGACCGCAGCGTTGTGCAGCGGTATGTCGATGCACAGGACCTTCCGGTGGCCCTGGTCGACGACGACTTTTATCAGGTGCTGGACACCTGCGACCTGGCGCTGGTCGCCTCGGGAACAGCGACCCTGCAATGTGCAATCATGGAAACGCCCATGGTCATTCTGTACAAAGTATTCGGCCTTACCTATCTTATCGGCCGATTGTTGATTCGGGTTGATTCCATCGGTCTGGCTAATATCGTAGCCGGAAAAAAAATTGTTCCCGAGCTGATTCAGCACGAAGCCTCTCCCGACCGGCTCGCCGGGGAGGCCATCGCTCTGCTGCAGGATCCGGAACGATACCGGTCGATTAAAAGCGAACTGGGTGCCATTAAGAAAAAGCTGGGCAGCAAAGGCGCATCCCTGCGGGTGGCGGAAATTATTTCCGAAATGCTCGGCGAGGCGCCCTGACGTGTCGAATTGCATTTTTTACCGAGCTTGTGAGCAGTATTACAGATATAAAAAAAACGGTTTTTTCTGGTATAATTCAGCAAACAAAAAAACGGACGACAAAATAAAAAGCTCCAGATGCAAGGCGCGCAAATCCGAAAGAATGAGGCGTACTTGTCTGTACGCCGCAGTGATTGAGGATGCAGCGCAACACAGCAGATGGACTTTTTAGGAAGTCGCTTAAAACCAGATCTCTATGCTAAAAGAAAGCGTTAAACTCTATAAAAGATTATTGCCTAACATTCTGCCCTACTGGAAACAGATTGCACTGGCATTTGTCTGCATGCTGCCCCTTTCTTTCTGTACGGCCGGAATCGCCTATCTGGTAAAACCGGCCCTTGACGAAGTGTTCATTAAAAAAGATCTCAAGATGCTGCTGATCATACCGGTGGCCATTATGTTGCTCTACACCGTAAAAGGGGTCCTTGAATATTTCTACAATTATCTGCTGGGATATACCGGCAGCTGTATCATTAACGATTTTCGCAACAGGATATATACCCATCTCAGCGCACTTTCTCTCTCATATTTTATCAAAAATCCCACCGGTGTGCTCATGTCCCGCATCACCAACGATGTCAACATGGTCCAGCGTTCCGTCAACACCGATGTAACAAATATTTTTAAAGAGTTTTTCACGTTCATCTGGCTTATCGGCGTTCTGCTGCAAAGGGATTTCAAGCTCGGCTGTATTTGCCTGGTGGTGTTCCCCTGGGCGATACTTCCGATTATGCGATTCGGCAAAAAAAGCAGGAAGTTCAGCACCCGGGGCCAGGAAAAAGTGGGTAAAATCGCTACGTTCATGCATGAAACCATTACCGGCTGCCGCATTGTCAAAGCCTTCGGCATGGAAGAGTATGAAAACGACCGCTTTTCCAAGGAAAACAACCGCCTGCTGCGTATTAAACTGAAGCGCCTGAAAATCAGGTCTCTCTCCGCCCCCACCATGGAACTTATCGGCGGCATAGCCGGCGCGGGAGTCATCTTCTACGGCGGCTACAATGTGCTCAATGGTCATGCAACCCCGGGCACCTTTTTTTCATTTGTTACCGCACTCCTGCTTCTGTACGGGCCCATCCGCGTTATCAGCTCAGCCTATCAGGACATCCAGGAGGGCCTGGCAGCCGCCAAGCGGGTATTTGAAGTGCTCGACACCGCCCCGGACGTACAGGAGCGCGAAAACGCCCCCGCATTGCCGGCAGCGCAGGGTGCCGTCAACTTCAATAGAGTCGGCTTTTCATACGACGGCACCCCGGTGCTGAAGAATATCAACCTTGAGGTAAAGCCCGGTGAAATCATCGCCATCGTCGGGGCCACCGGTTCGGGAAAAACGACCCTGGTCAACCTGATCCCCCGTTTTTTCGATCCGGCAACAGGCACCATCAGCATTGACGGCCGCAACATCCGGGAATACAGCCTCGCATCGCTGCGGTCCCAGATTGCCCTGGTCAGCCAGACGGCATTTTTATTCAACGATACGGTGCTCAACAATATTTCATATGGGGATCCGTCGCGGGACCGCGAAAGCGTTGTCAAGGCGGCAAAAACCGCCTTTGCCCACGAGTTTATCGATGACCTCCCCGAGGGCTACGATACCCTCATCGGGGAACAGGGACTGAAGCTTTCGGGCGGACAGCGACAGCGCATTGCTATCGCACGGGCTGTGCTGAAAGATGCTCCCATTATCATCCTGGATGAAGCAACCTCGTCCCTTGACAGCCGCCTTGAGGACGAAATACAGAAATCTCTCGACAAGCTTATTCAGGGGCGCACGACATTTATCATTTCCCATCGCCTCTCAACCATAAAAAACGCGGGCAGAATACTGGTGCTGTCAGGTGGCAATATTGTTGAAGACGGCAGTCATGACGAGCTTTTTTCCCGGGGTGGTGAATACGCCCGGCTCTATTCCATTTATCTCCAGGACACACAGCAACAGGCAGCAGGGGGGTAACGGAAATGTATACGGTTTATAATCTCATTCTGATGTGCCTTACGGTTGTGCTCTCACCGCTTATCGGCATTATACTGGCGGTACGACGCAAATATCGCTGCGGTTTTTTTGAGAAATGCGGAATGCTTCCCGCCCGAGTGGTGGAGGCATGCGAAGAGAACCCGCCGATCTGGGTGCATGCCGTATCGGTGGGAGAGGTTATGGCGGCCGTACCGCTTTTAAAGGAAATGAAGAAGCGGTTACCGGGCATCCCTATCCTGCTTTCAACCGTCACCGAAACCGGGCACCAGACGGCTCACCGCAACGCCAAAGTTGCGGACCACATTCTTTTCTTCCCCTTTGACTACCCGTTCATCGTCAACCGGGTTGTTGAAAAAATCAGTCCCCGTGCCTTTATAACCCTTGAAACCGAAATATGGCCCAACTTCCTGCGCGCCCTGAGCAAACAGTCGATACCGTCCATTATTGTCAGCGGTCGTATTTCCAGCAGCTCCTATAAGAGCTATACATCATTCGGCTTCTTTTTCAAGAAGGTACTGGCACACATCCATTCCTTCTGTATGCAGACCGATACCGATGCTCAAAGGATCATCGGTATCGGAGCGGCACCCGAAAGAGTTACCGTCTCCGGCAACATCAAATTCGACCAGCAGGTGCCCCCCATTACCGAAAAAGAAAAAGCCGATATTTACAAACGACTGCATATCAGCCCGGACCAAAAAATACTCATCGCCGGCAGCACCCACCGCGGAGAAGAGGAAATTGTACTTGATGTATTCCAGTCGCTAAAGAAAAAGCACCCCGACCTGGTGCTGATCCTGGCCCCCCGGCATCCCGAGCGTTTTGCCGAAGCAGAAGAGCTGCTGAAGCAATACGGATGTAATTACATAAAAAAAACCGCCCTGCAGGCCGGTACGCCCGAAACAACCCGGGACATCATTCTGCTGGATACCATAGGCGAACTGTCTAAGATTTACAGCATAGGGACCGTGATTGTTATCGGCGGCAGCCTGGTGCCCGGCATCGGCGGCCACAACGTCCTTGAGCCGGCCGTATTCAGCAAGCCCGTACTTTTCGGGGCCAACATGTCCAACTTTGCTGAAATAGCCGCCATTTTGACCGGCCAGGGGGGTGCTGTGCAGGTTACCGACAAAGAGGAGTTTATCACTACCGCCCTGAACCTGTTCGACGACCCCGGCCGCGGCAGGGACATCGGCGCAACCGCCTTCAAAGCAATCGAAGACAACAGCGGGGCCGTAAACAGGTGCATGGGCGTAATTGAGCCGCTCCTGAAAAGCAACCAGGCGTTTGAAGCATCAAAGCGATAAACAGCCTTAGCAAGTGGAGACAATTCCATGAACCTCCGTGCTGCCGTTGAACACCTGCTGCAGATCAAAAAACCCGGCATGCTTGCCCAATTGCTGCTCCTGCCGCTGGCGCTCTGTTCCCATGCCTACGCCGTTGCCATGCACATCCGGGCCCGTCTCTATCAAAAACAGGTTCTGCGCAGTTATCGATCCCCCTGCAAAATAATCACGGTGGGCAACATAACCGTGGGAGGCACCGGAAAAACCCCGACGGTATGTTACCTTGCCGACCACCTTCACAAGGAAGGCCACCGCGTAGCCGTGGTCAACCGCGGGTACCGCGGGCGCGCAACTGGGACCCCGCAGCTTGTATCCGACGGCGAGTGGGTTCTGTCCTCAGCCGAGGCAGTCGGGGACGAGGCCCGCATGCTCGCTGAGAAGCTCAATGGTGTTGGCGTTGTAGCCGGCAGGGACCGGGTTGCCGCCTGCAGCATGGCGTTTAAAAATGCCGGGGCCGAAATTGTTATTCTTGACGACGGATTTCAACACCTGCGTCTCAAGCGCGATCTGGACATAGTCCTGGTAAACGCCCGTGACCCTTTTGGAAACGGATACCTGCTGCCCCGCGGTACCCTGCGGGAACCGCCCCGGGCCTTGAGAAGGGCCGGTATCGTGCTGATCACAAAAGCCGATACCATAACCGGCGAAGCACTAACCGCATTACAGGAAATCATTAAAGAGCACCATCCCGATGCCGCACTGTTCTCAGCCCGGCTCAAACCCACGACATGCTGCAATGCCGTTACCGGTGAAGAGATACATACCGATATCCTGCAGAAAAACAGGGTGGTTGCCTTTTGCAGCATTGGCGATCCGGAACATTTTTTCAGCATGGTAAAAGGCCTCGGGATCATCCCGGAGCAACAGGTCTCGTTTCCCGATCATCATGCCTTCATCGCCGCCGATTATCGACGGTTAAACACCTGTGCCGAAGAAGGCGCATATCTCCTTACCACTGAAAAAGATGTTGCAAAAATCGACAAGAATATGATAAACAAAGATAAATTAATAACTTTAGAAGTTGAACAAACCATAGAAAGGGAAGCTGTTTTTTTTCAGACCCTCAAGACGCTGGCAGGAATCTGAGCCGCTGTTTACGACACTAGGAGAAGACATGACATCTTTAATCCGCACACTTTCGAAACCGGTAATCACACATGTTATTCTCAGTACACTATTACTTTTTTGCAGCTCTGCCCTTGCAGGCGATTTGGGGCCGCTGTCCCAAAAAGGCGAAAAACAGTTCGGCTTAAATATCGGCTACGGTTACTCATTCGGTTCCAACCGCGATGTGCGTTTTGCCGGCCTGCACCCGTATTTCGGCAAAGTGCTGACCGATCCGGTCGGCAAGGGCTGGTATCGTGGTACCGTGGAAGGAATTGTTGAAGGTGCCTTCAATTTTGTATTTAAAAACCAGCATAAATATGCCGGCGACGGCAATGCCTTTTTACGATACAATTTTATCCCCGGCTCTGAAAAACTGCGGCCCTATGTGCAGGGCGGCTTCGGCCTGATGCTTACCAATCTTGACATGCACGGCTTCGGCTCCAAACTCAATTTTGTCAGCAATACGGCCTGCGGGCCTGCAATATTTTTTCAACCCTACAAATTCCTTCAGCTTGGAATGGCGGGCATTCTATGCGTCCAATGCGGGTCTTAAAGACGCCAATTCAGGACTGAATATGAACAACTTCTATATCGGGTTTTCCAGGGTGTTCTAGAATGCGGCCGGAATACCTTTGCACCAACACTGCAACGACGAAGGGTGACCACAACACAGGAGATTGACGTTCTCAGACAGTCTCCCGCAAACAACAATTCAACGAATGAGGGATTCGGAAGCTGAATCCCTTTTTGTACTTATAGAGGGAAATACATGTCTGATCGGCAGCCGATTGCTTTCGAAGATGAGCTCAATCAGCAGCAGTTACAGGTTGTTACTTCAGGCCGGGGCCCCATGCTGGTGCTGGCAGGCGCCGGAAGCGGCAAAACCCGCACCCTGACCTACCGGGTAGCCTATCTCATCGAACAGGGCGTAGATCCCCATTCGATTCTTCTGCTCACCTTTACCAACAAAGCTGCCCGCGAAATGCTTTTCCGGGTTGAATCCATTGTTCCTTTTGATGTAAAAAAAATATGGGGCGGAACGTTTCACCACATCGGCAACCGTATTCTCCGATCCCATATTCACCGCATCGGCTACGACCCCGACTTTACGATTCTCGACCAGACAGATTCAATCGATTTGATAAATTCCTGCCTTGACGAACTGGGACACAAACGTAAAGACGGCATGTTGCCCCAGGGCTCGGTGCTGGTAAGCATTATCAGCCTGGCCCGCAATACCAGGGTCACCACCGAGGAGGTCCTCGAGCAGCGCTACCCCTATTTTTTCGACTACTGTGAACAAATCGAGGAGGTGGAACAGCATTACCGCGATAAAAAACGACGGCTGAACCTTCTTGATTTTGACGACCTGCTGTGCCTGTGGCTGCAGATTCTTGAAGAGCATCCAACTGTTTGCGACTTTTATGCCGGACGTTTCGAATTCGTATTGGTAGACGAGTACCAGGACACCAACAAGCTGCAGGCCGATATCATTGATCTCATGGCGTCCCGGCACCGCAACGTCATGGTGGTCGGCGACGATTCCCAGAGCATCTATGCCTTCCGCGGTGCCAATTTTGCCAACATCATGCAGTTTCCCGAGCGTTACCCCGATGCAGACATCTACAAACTCGAATACAACTACCGCTCGTCACCCCACATCCTTACCCTGGCGAACGAAAGTATTACATACAACCAGAACCAGTTTCGCAAGGAGCTCCAGCCCGTCAAAGAGGGCGGCACCCAGCCGTATATGGTCATGCCCTCAACCATGCAGCAGCAGGCGGCCTTTGTGGCCGACCGCATTCAGGAACTGGTTTACAACGGACTTGAAGCCGATAATATTGCCGTTTTGTATCGGGCTCATTACCACTCCATGGAACTGCAAATGGAGCTCAGCCGCCGCAACATTGCCTTTGAGATTCGTTCCGGCATCCGTTTTTTTGAGCAGGCCCACATTAAGGATATCGTTTCCTACATTAAAATCGTGGCAAATCCTTCCGATGAAATTGCCTGGAAACGAATCCTGCAACTCCTGCCCGGCATCGGCAAGAAAACCGCCCAGAAAATATTCGACCACCTCGCGGCTGCCCCCGACCCGTTGCGGGCCTGCCTCGATGAATCTACGGCAAAAAAGGTTCCCAAAGGGGCCAAGCCCCATTGGAGCAGCGTGCAGGACATCATATCCGCCCTGATATCCACCGGCACCGATGTGTCGCCGGCCGCTCTTATAAAAGCCATTCTTGAAAACGGGTATCGGACCTTCATGCGTTCCAAATATACCGATGCCCGCAGCCGGGGAGAGGATATCGACCAGTTTATGGAGTTTGCCTGGCAGTATAACTCTTTACATGACTTCCTGAGCGAACTCGCCCTGATGACCGGCAACGAAGCCGACGGCGTACAGGACACGGATGCCCGCGAGAGAATCAAACTCAGCACCATACACCAGGCTAAGGGGCTTGAATGGTCGGTTGTCTTTATTATTTCACTTGTGGAGGGGCGCTTTCCCAATCCTCACAACTTTGACAGCCTGGAAGACGAAGAAGAGGAACGGCGTCTTTTTTATGTTGCCGTCACACGGGCCAAGGATATTTTATTCCTGTGTTCTCCTATTTATGCTAAAGATAATACGGGCTATACATCGGTCATGAAACCTTCCCGTTTTTTGCGGGAAATCGGCGACGGTCATGTTGAAAAAATAGAAATGCATTCCGGCTATGGTTCTTCCTATTGACGGCCGTAAATGTTTGTTGATGTTTTTCCTTTCTACAGTCACAGAGTGATGCATACCGGGAAACTTATACTTTTTTTTGAACACAACGAGCTTGTTCGAGCAGTCTGTCTCAAAGAGACCGAGAGAAAGCTGCATGTTCTGCGGGAAGACGGCAAAGAGGGTTCGCTGCCCCCTTCCCGGGCTTTGCATGCAGGTTCCTACACCTTCCCACTCGACATCTCCCGCAAAGCGCTGCTCGACATGCTGCACAAAAAAGCGGTGCACCTGCGCAAGCTGCAAAAAGAAGTGGCGCTTGAAGATCTCTGGAAAAAGGTTATCGGCCGAAACAAAACCATGAGAGGTGTACAGCTTGCCGAATGCATGTTCGGCACAGCGGCCGAATCCGATCACGAAGCCGCCGTCATCACCGCCATTATGCAGGACCGTATCTTTTTCAAACTTCAGGGCACACAGTTTGTGGTACATTCTCAAGAGCAAGTCGACCGACTGAAGGCAAAAGCCCGCCTTGAACGGAAGCGCCGCCGGGAAATCAAAGAATGCACCGACTGGCTGAAAGCCGCAGTGCGCAACAAAAAAGCCCCCCGTACCAACAACAGCCTTTGCATCGAACTCCTGAAAGATTTTGCCGTATTCGGCACAGATGCTCCTCGCGCGCAGGATTGCAAGGAGGTGCTTACCGCCGTCGACCTGTTCGACCGAAATGCCTGTTTTGAACTGCTGGTCAAGCTCAGCATCTGGCAGGCCGATCAAAACCTTCTGATCGAGCGGCATGGCATTGCGCATCAATGGCCGCCGGATGTCTCCGAGCAGGCTGCGGCTTTTTCCGCAGTGGAAGACCTTCCCTGCAGCCGGGACCGCGAGGACCTGACGCACCTGACCTGCTACAGCATAGACGAGCCGTTTACCCGCGATATTGATGACGCTGTCAGCTTTACCCCCCATGCAGATGGAGCGGAGCTGGGGGTTCATATTACCGATGCATCCGCCTATATTGCACCGGGATGCCCTATCGACCGTGAAGCCGCCCGCCGGGGAGCTTCTCTCTATACACCCGACGGCAAAATACCCATGATTCCTCAGGATCTCTCAGAAGACATTGCCAGCTTGCGGGCCCGGGAAACAAAACCCGCAATTTCTTTTCTCATATCACTTTCACCGGAAGGTGAAGCAACCGGATTTCGAGGAACCGCAAGCACCGTGAGGGTTTCACGCAAATTAACGTATCAAACCGTTGATACCGAGATAGCCAGGGGCGGAAAATTCAAAAATTTGTATTCACTTGCTCTAAATCTCCGTGACCGGCGCCTTGCCGCCGGCGCTTCTTCTACCCTTGTCCCGGAACTACTGGTGCGGGTCAACCGAAACAAACGCATCACCTATACCATTCGCGACCGGGAAACACCCAGCCAGTTACTGGTGGCTGAATGCATGATCCTCGCAAACCACTGCGCGGCCCTGCTTCTGAAAGAAAAGGAATACCCGGCCCTGTACCGCAAACAATCCAAGCCGTCTCAAAAGATCAACCATGAGGAAGAGCCGACCCTGTTGCAGACACTCACCCGCCGAAAACATTTCAGCCGAATCGATATCAACACCAGACCGGGACTTCACAGCGGTCTCGGCCTGACCTGCTATACCACCATTACCTCACCATTACGGAAATACCTCGACCTTGTTACCCAGCGCCAGTTGGCAGCCCTGCTCCGTGGCGCACCACCACTATACAGCGCAGGCGACCTGAAAAAAATATCCATGGACCTGCAACCGGTGCTGACCAAAGTCGCTCTTGTTGAACAGGAGCGCAAGCGCTACTGGGTGCTGAAACTTCTCAAAAAGCGCCGGGGTAAAAAAATTGAAGCGCTGGTGCTCGAGAAAAAATCTAGATACTGGCGCATTGTGCTCACCGACTACCTGTTCGAAGTCAACATGAAAGCCTCTTCTTCAGCCGACATCAATCCCGGCGATCTGGCCGTCGTTATTATTGAACATGTCGATCTTTTCAACCGCACACTGCGGGTGCGCCTGGCCTGACCTATAACCCTAAAACACTAACACCCATAAGGAAGATACGCCCATGCTTATACGTGAAACCCAAGACTCAGACCTGAATGATATACTCTTTGTTGAACGCACCGCATTCGTAGATGACGATACAATCGAAGAACTTGTGCGCAACCTGTTGCAGGACCCCAGCGCGCAACCTGCCGTATCCCTGCTGGCTTTTTTACAGGACCGGCCCGTGGGACATATTTTGTTCACCGCCGCGCACCTGCTGAGAACTGAAGTCCCGGCGACTATTGCTCTCCTGGGACCCCTGGCAGTTGTACCCGATGTCCAGAAGCAGGGCATCGGCGGCAAACTGATTGAAAAAGGATTACAGATGTTGACCGAAAAAGGGGTAGAACTTGTGTTCGTCCTTGGGCACCCCGACTATTATCCGCGTCATGGTTTCCAGCCGGCAGGCCGACTCGGTTTTGAGGCACCCTATCCCATACTGGAGAAAAATGCATGGGCCTGGATGGTTCAGGCCCTAAAAGAAGGCGTAATCGACGCAGTTTCCGGCATGGTCATGTGCGCCGATGCATTTAAAAGGCCTGAATACTGGCGCGAATAATGATACCCTATTCATGTGAGGATCACGGCATTTAAAATGAAAAATCTCAACTATGTGACGGTATGCGGCACCTATTGCGGCGGATGCGCTTTTTTAGGTAAAGAGTGCACAGGGTGCGTTAGCGCTGCTGGAAAACCGTTTTGGACGTCTTTGATGAATATGCCGATCTGTCCTTTACATGATTGCTGCAAAAACCGGAAGCAACTGGAGCATTGTGGGTTGTGTAAAGACTTTCCATGCAAAACATTCCTTGAACTGCGGGACCCGAACATGAGCGATGTTGAATTCAGGAAATCTCTTAACGCTCGCCAAAAAGAATTACGGAGAAGGACTGAAATAGGAACGGAAGCCTGGCTGAAAGAAAAACCTGCCGGTTGAGAGCATGCCGACAAAACCTGCACTTCCATCAAAAACGATAAAAATGGCTATGATCACCCCTTGCGGTATGAACTGCGGGCTCTGCTACGCGCACCTGCGGAAAAAGAACACGTGTCCCGGTTGCAACAGTGCAGACAACAACAAGCCCCGTTACTGCATTGTCTGCACAATAGCCAATTGCGAAAAAAAAACGAAATACTGTTTCCAGTGCGACACATTCCCCTGCAAAAGACAGAAGCAACTGGACAAACGCTACCGGAGTAATTATCCACGCCTTTCGAGGCTGTGTCATATTAGTTTTTGAGACTGATCTTTGACAATAAAAAAGAGCAAATGCGATCGGCTAGTCGAAAGCTAGTTCAAAATCATGTTGAAACCGGCACTGCTGCTGATTATCAGGCTGGTTTTGGTGTTATTGCCTGGAGTGTTTTTACCAGTTTAGGAACACCACCCAGCAATGTAATCATCCGGGCAATGTTAAAGCACGTACACAGAAGTGATGTTTCTGCATTTACACCGTCTCGCCCCCGAAGCAAAAAACCATCCATCTTGAGATTTCGCTTCAGATGCCCGAAGGGATGCTCAACACGTGTTTTGCGCCGGGAATAAATTTCCTGAGATTCAGGATCCTTGTACTGTTTTTCCAGTCGCTCTCTTGTATCTTCATTACGCAATCGAAGCGTCCTTCGGCCACAGGCTCTGCTTTTTGTACACTGGCCCCAGTGCTTGCAGCTAAAACACAGGTGTTTGTCCGTTATTTGGTACCGTTTTTTACCATCTTTTCTCTCGGTACCCACATGTGCCAGGCAGTGCCCCTCTGGACAATAATAACAGTCTTTCTCTTTGTCATAGGTGAAACGTTGCTTGCTGAATGGTTCCTGTTCTTCATGTAATGGTTGTGGTTGACACGGAACAATGACCTTTGTGTTGTTGCTATCAATTCTTCCCAACTCTTCAGCATCTGCGTATCCAGCATCCGCACAGGCAACTTCACAGGGTTTCTCAAGCACCTCAGAAGCCTGTTGAATCTGTTTGGCAAACTGATTGATATCCGTATTGTCACTGACTGCTTCAGCATGAATGATCAGGCCTTTTTTATCATCAACTACGCTTTGCACATTATAACTTGCGTGCTTGCCCTGGATGCTTCGCATATTTGCACAATCCGGATCTGTTTGGTTAATCTTTTTCTTTTCGGTTTCACTAAACTCTGCCAGGACATCTTCAATGCGGCTTTTGAGTCTTTCGGCGTTGACATATTCTTTTTCCATTGAAACAAATGATTCCAGATGGGCCTCCTGCTGATCCTGTTTTTCACTTTCTACCAGCAGTTGATCTATGCGCTTGTCGACTTCATGAAGCTTTTCTTCGTACCAGTGCTTATCATGAGTGCGTGAAGTCGAGGCATTGGCACGAATTTTAGTGCCATCAACAAAAAGAACATTGCCGGCTATTAAATCAAGTTTTATACACATGCGAGCACTCAGCCTGAGCACTATCTTCAACGCTTTCTTGTTCTTGCGCCTGAACTCGGATATGGTTTTATGGTCAGGCTTTAATCCACCCATCAGCCATATGAAGGACATGTTATGATAGGTTTCCCGTTCCAGCTTACGGCTGCTGCGTGTCCCATAAGATGGACCATACACCAAAAGCTTCAGCATAGCTTTGGGATGATATTCTGAGTTGCCGACTTTGTAGGGGTTTACAACGATCCCAAGTTGATCAAAATCCAGTGCTTCTACAAAAGCATCATACGCACGCACCGGATCATTTTCGGCCACAAACTCTTCAATCCTTTGTGGGAGTATTGCCATTTGATGGCGGTTCCCAATTCGATATGCCATAACCTGTCTCCTTTCCCGGGCAGTATAACATATCTTCGGAGAGCTTCTAACTGTGTTTACTCTGTTTTATTGTCAAAGATCAGTCTCAAAAACTAATATGACACAGCCTCATAGGGCGAGGCTTTAGACAACCCCCCATAGGGGGGTGTTCACTCAGGGATAGCCCCGCTGGGGCTGTGTTATTCCATATCAAGTTCCAGTTGATTTAATTCAGTCTTTTCCTGTTTGCGTATGTATTCTTTAATCGTTTCTTCTTCAAGACCAACGGTGCTGACACAATACCCGGTTGCCCAAAAGTGCAAACCTGTTACCCGCTTGTTGCCTAGTGTTCGATGGATCTTTACCGCACTTTTC
>JANQGV010000122.1 GCA_028282925.1 Thermodesulfobacteriota bacterium | reverse complement strand
TCCCAAAAACCGGCAAAATACACACATACCACAAAGATGCCATGCACTTTGATTATCGACAAAGCATTTTCTCTTACAATAAAAAGATTATAGTTCAGGCAACCTTCCAGCTCCCTGAAAATAAAGAAACATCAGAAGGAGAGGCCTTACTTCGGATTAAGGAACTACTCGTGAAACGCAAAGCCGGCCAGCCTAAAGTGCAGCGCACGTTTGGCTCCGTGTTTAAAAATCCCAAAGAGCATCCCCATTCTGCAGGCTGGTACCTGGATCAGGCTGGAATGAAAGAAATGCGCATTGGAGGAGCACACATACCAAAAGAACATGCCAACTGGATAGTGAATAGCGACAATGCCTCAAGTCGCGCTATAAAAGAGTTAATTACTGCAGGCCAAAAAAGAGTTTTTGAAAAATTTGGAATAAAACTTGAGAGAGAGGTTGTCTATCTTCCTGAAGACATAATGAAACTGGAGTAATTACCCGGCTGTTGGAAATGGTGTTCAGAAGATATGCCGGATACGGATAAGCGGCGGGAACGCACCCAACTACAAACGCTATCATTCATTAGTATTTTGAGAGTTCTATGAAAACACTGGCGATACTCAGCACAAGCGGCATTGGTGGCACTGAAACCTTCATAGTATCAACGGCACCTTACCTGCGAAAGCATGGCTGTGAGGTTGAAATTATGAACATTACCATCCCGAACCCCCTGCTGAAACGGCGCGCTGAAGAACAGTTCCTCACCTACCATGAACTTCCGGCACCGGACCTGCTGTCTTTCTTGAAAAATATTTTTAAAATCATTCGCATGATCAAAAAAAACCGTTACGATATCATATTCTGTTTCGGGATTCGGGTTAGTTTGCAGCTGCGCCTCACAAAAATATTCTACAAAAAAACACCCATCATCATCGGCATAAGAAACCTCGACAACTGGCGCAAATGGTATCATACATTGCCGGACAGGTTTCTGGAACCGGCATGTGACGTCTTTGTGCCTAACAGCCGGATTGTTGCCGCCATGCGTAACAAGCGGGAAAAAACTCCCTGGGAAAAGCTTGTCACAATCTACAATGGCATCGACACCGACTTTTTCAACAGGGAGCATGTATCAGCCGTTAACCGTCAATCCCTGAATCTCCCCGAAGACAAACTGCTGTTTACAACAGTTGCAAATTTCAGACACACCAAGGGGCACACCTTTTTAATTGATGTCATTGCCGGTCTTCGCAAACAGCTTTCTCATGTCCATTTTGTATGGGTCGGCAAAGACGTGATTAATCTCAAAAAAGATATTGTTAACCGCCTTAACGCAGAGCAGCTCACCGAAAACATTACCATTGTTGATAACGTTGACGATGTCCGGCACATCCTGGCCGTGAGCGATGCGTTCCTGCTGCCGTCTAATGAGGAGGGCATGCCGCGTGCGCTTATGGAGGCCATGGCAATGTCGCTGCCCTGCCTCGCAACAAATGTCGGCGGTGTAAGCGAAATAATAAAGGATGCGTCCTGCGGCTGTATTAGTGAGTTTGGCGATAGCACAACGTTCGGCAACCATCTGCTGCGTCTGGCAAACAGCAGTGAAGTGCGCTCCTCAATGGGAGAGGCTGCCAAGGAGTGCATTATCAACCATTTTGACATAGATTTAATCTCCCGACAGTACATACACCTTTTTAATGCTCTGTTAAGCAATCAGTTCAACGGCATACAACTGCAGCAGGAACTGGACGCAATCAGTTAGGCATGCACTGCCCGATTGCAGCGCACCAGAGGCACTGCAAAACAGACAATAAGAGCACATTGGCCCTATGCAGCAACGCACCGGCAAAAAAACAAAAGTTGTTCGCCTTACACCGGTTCTTTTTACAATACCGGGTATTTTTAAGGGCCAGCTGCGCTACCTTGCCGAGAACGGCTTTGAAGTCCATTTAATCACATCTCCGGCACCCGATGCATCAGAAGTCTGTGCTGAAGAGCAGTGCATCCATCACCCCGTTGAAATCACAAGGCGGATATCACCCATAAAAGACTTTCTGGCAATACTACGCGTCTATGGCATCCTGAAAAAAATACGCCCTGCAATTCTGCATACACACACGACAAAGGGCGGCCTCATCGGAATAATAGCCGGCAGGCTGGCAGGCGTACCCTGCTGCGTCCACTTCATGCCCGGATTTAGTGCATATGCGATGAGCCCGATAAAGCGCCGTTTGGTATTGGCATGCGAGCGAATAACATACCGCCTGGCCCACCGCCTGGTTCCCAACAGCTTTTCTTTGAAAGAATTCCTTTCCCAATCTCGTTTGGTCATTGATGAAAAAGTCGACATCATCGGCTTCGGTTCATCAAATGGCGTAAGCCTCGAACGTTTTTCACGCACCACCGCCACCCTGGATGCGGCGAAAACATATCGCGACAAATTCAGCATTAAGGAATCCGATACCGTTTTTATTTTTGTCGGGAGACTTTCTGTTGAAAAAGGGATAGTGGAGCTGGTGCAGGCATTTACCGGCATTCAGGACAAAAACATACACCTAATGTTTCTGGGCCGGATGGAATCAAACAGGGCGCTTCTCCCCGAGAATATCTCAAAAATCATCCACGAGCATCCCAGGATTCATTTGACCGGCTGGACAGATGACGTGCCCGGATTCCTGGCCTGCGCGGACATTCTGGTTCTGCCGACCTATCATGAAGGCTTCCCGAATGCGCTGCTACAGGGTGCGGCAATGGGACTTCCCATCATAGCAACCGATGTACGGGGCTGCCGGGACATCATCCAGCACATGGAAACGGGTCTTCTTGTACCACCTGAAAATCCGGCGGCACTGCAAAATGCCATGTCGCAGATGCTGAAATCGACCGACCTCAGAAAGACATTGAGCACTAATAATCTCGAAAACGTAAGAAAAAAGTGGGCCCAGGAAAAAGTTTGCATGGATCTGCAGCAGTATTACAATAAACTGATAGAGGGAACCTCCGGCAACTCCTAGCAACTATCCTCGCCCCAGGGCAAGGAAGCACCCAAAGGGATGACTAAAAATCACCACGCTACGATACGCAGCATTGATTACTAAAAGTATTTACTGTTAATTAGTTACGGGCTTTCTTAATCCCATTGCAATGCAGCCGAGTGCAGCGATTTCAGGAGGAAACAAGGGGCGAGTTTGTTGACCCGCCGATTGAAATCGTGCCGCGAAGGTATCACGCCTGATAAGGCGAGGCAAGTTGCAGGGCGTGCCCTTTCTTCTCCCCGAATCAGTAATTATCCTCGCCTATGGAGGCTGTGTCATAATTACTGACAAAATTGTTCTTTGACAAAAAAATAAAGCAAACTTTGCATCATAGCACCAAGAGCTATGCTATACTGGCTGCGAAAGGAGACAGTCTATGGCATATCGAACCGGCAACCGTTACCAAAAGGCACTACTGCCCGAAAGCATTGAGCAGTATGTAGCTGAGAATGATCCTGTGCGTGCCTACGATGCATTCGTAGAGGCGCTGGATTTTGATCAGCTTGGGATAGTGATAAATCCCTACAAAGTGGGCAACTCAGAATATCACCCTAAGGCAATGCTGAAACTTCTTGTGTATGGCCCTTCATATGGGACCCGCAGCAGCCGTAAGCTTGAACGGGAGACCTATCATAACATGTCTTTCATATGGTTGATGGGAGGTTTAAAACCTGACCACAAAACCATATCTGAGTTCAGACGTAAGAACAAAGAAGCGTTGAAGAAGGTGCTCAGGCTCAGTGCCCGCATGTGTATAAAACTTGATTTAATAGGGGGCAATGTCCTTTTTGTTGACGGCACTAAAATACGTGCTAACGCCTCGGCTTCCCGCACCCGTGAGAAACAGTGGTACGAGCAAAAACTTCAGGAGGTTGACCAGCAGATAGAGCAGCTTCTGACAGAATGTGAATCAGAGGACAAAAAGGAAGCACATCTGGAATCGTTTGTAACAATGGACAAAGAGCTTGCCAAGGCAGAAAAGCTGAAAAGCAGCATCGAAGATGTGCTCCAGGAGTTTAGTGAAACAGAGACGAAAAGAATCAATCAAACAGATCCTGATTGTGCCAATATGAGCAGCTGTCAGGGCAAACATGCAAGCTTCAATGTGCAAAGCGTGGTAGATGATACAAATGCATTGATCGTGCATGCTGAAGCAGTCAACCATACCAGCGACATCAATCAGTTTGCCCGCCAGATCGAACAGGCCCAAGAGGTTCTTGAAGAACCCTGTGCGGATGCCGGATATGCGGATGCTGAAGAACTGGAAAAGATTGATAGTAACGACACAAAAGTGATTGTTCCCTGTCAACCTCAGGCCTTACATAAAGAACAAGAGCCTTACGGTAAACAGAATTTCGCCTATGACAGGGATAAAGACTGTTATTATTGCCCGGAGGGCCACTGCCTGCCACATGTAGCCACGGAGAAAAAGACTGGCAAAAAGCGATATCAAATAACGGACAAAAAGCTCTGTTCTTGTTGTAGGCTTTGGGGCCTTTGCACTAAAAGCAGAACCTGTGGCCGGAGAATCCTTCGATTGCGCAATGAAGATATGAGGGAGCGCCTGGAAGCACAGTATGAGCAACCAGAGTCCCGGGAGATATACGCTCGGAGGAAATCCCGTGTTGAGCATCCCTTTGGGCATCTGAAGCGGAATCTCAAAACAGACGGATTTCTGCTTCGAGGTTGTGATGGTGTAAATGCAGAAACCTCTCTGCTGTGCACGTGCTTCAACATTGCCCGAATGATCACATTGCTGGGTGGTGTACCTCAGTTGGTAAAAAGGCTTCAGGCAATAACACCAGAACCGGCCTAATCATCTGGCAATGTACGGCTCAACATGCTTTTGAGCTTCATGCCATGAGCCGTTGAGGTGCTTTTGCTATATTTTTTTGTCAAAGAACGGTCTGCAAAATTAATATGACACAGCCTCGTAGGGCGAGGCTTTAGACAACCCCCCATAGGGGGGTGTTCACTCAGGGATAGCCCCGCTGGGGCTGTGTTATTCCATATCAAGTTCCGGTTGATTTAATTCAGTCTTTTCCTGTTTGCGTATGTATTCTTTAATCGTTTCTTCATCAAGACCAACGGTGCTGACACAATACCCGGTTGCCCAAAAGTGCAAACCTGTTACCCGCTTGTTGCCTAGTGTTCGATGGATCTTTACCGCACTTTTC